>JARLJS010000048.1 GCA_031291075.1 Nevskia sp.
AGTCCCCCGGGCGCGTGGGGGGGGCCGGGTGTGGGGCGCGGGGGGGGGGGTGGTGGTGTTTTTGTTGGTGGTTATCTGCGGCGGGCGGGGGGGGGGGGGGGGCTAAAAGCGGGGCCCCAACGCAGCGCCAAAGTAATGGTCAACAGGCCCTAGTACTCGTCGAAAATGCGCTTGATCTCGCCGAGGTCGGTGGTCTTGGTCAGGGCGAGCTGCAGCAGCAGGCGGGCCTTTTCCGGTTGCAGGTTGTCGCCGGGCACGATCTTCGACTCGCGCCGGCGCGGCGTGTCCTGCACGCGCCCGCTGCGGGTACGGGTGGTCATCACCACCACCACGCCCTTGTCCTGGGCGCGCTTGATCGCCTCGTTCTGCGAATAGGTGGCGCTGCCGGCGCCGGTGCCGTCGACCACGATGCCCTTGACCCCGTGCTCGACCATGGCGTCGATCAGATAGCCCGGCGCCTCCTGGTAACCGTAGGCGATCTCCACCGCCGGCACCGAGGTGTAGTCGACTCCGGCGAACTCCGATTGCCAGGTATGCCGACGCAGCGGCTCGCGGTAGAAGACGACGCCGTCTGGGTCGGCGAAGCCGATCGCCCCCGCGTCGACCCCCTTGAAGGTCTGCATGCGGTAGGCGCTGGTCTTCATCACGTCGCGCGCGGTATTGATGTACTGGTTCATGCATTGCAGGACGCCCTTGTCCCAGGCGTCCCTGCTGGCGGCCACGCGCGCCGCGTTGTACAGGTTCAGCGGGCCGTCGCCCGAGAGTCCGGTCCAGGGCCGCTGCGAGCCGACGAACACGATCGGCTTGTGCGTCTTGACCACCAGGTCCATGTAGTAGGCGACCTCGGCCATGATGTTGGTGCCGTGGGTCACCACTACGCCGTCCACGTCCGGGTCGGCCGCCAGCTCGTTGAGGCGCTTGGCGACCTTTTCCAGGTCCTCGAAGGACTCGGTCACCTTGCGGTCCTGCGCCGGGCGGAAGTCTTCCAGCGTGATGCGGGCGATATTGTTCAGCTCCGGCAGGTCGTGAACCCAGTCCTGCGGGTCGACGCGCGGCACGTCCTTGCCGCCGTAGTTGGTGATGTTGAGGCGGTCCGCCGCCCGGCTGGCGATGGTGCCGCCCATCGACATCAGCACCACGTGGGGCAGGTGATCCGGCTTGGCCGGGTCGGGCGGGATGCTGTTGGGGATCTCCTGCGCGGCGGCACCGGCGGCGCCCAGGAGGAACATTCCGGCCAGCAGGCCGCGCAGGGAATGAAAGGAAAGTGGAGTCACGGCACCGGCCTTTAGTACTCGTTGAAGATCCGCTGGATCTCTTTGGGATCGGAGGTCTTGGTGAGGGCCAGACGCAGCAGCACCCGCGACTTCTGGGCATTCAGATTGTCGGCGGTGACCACGCCGCGCGCGGCCACCTTCTCGCTGAGCACGACACGACCGCTGCCCTTGCGGTCGCTCTGCACGAACACCACGCCCTTGGCGCGGCCCTCCTTGACCGCATCGGTGAAGGAGGCGGCGCTGTCGTCGAGCACGATGCCCCGGTCGCCGCCTTTGACCAGCGCGTCGATCGGCGCGCGATCGGCTTCCTGGTAGCCGTAGACGATGTCGACCTTGGGCAGGCTGGTGAGGGTGCCGACGTCGAACTCCGACTGGTCGGTGTGTTTGCGCAGATTGTTGCGGTAGAACACGATACGGTCGGAGTCGGCGAAGCCGATCGGGCCGAGGTCGCGGCTGACGAAGGTGTCGACGCGGTAGGTGTTGTTCTTGGTGACGTCGCGGGCGGCGTGGATCTCGTCGTTGAGCAGCACCATCACGCCCTTGCCGATGGCTTCCTTGCTGGCGGCGACGCGGACTGCGTTGTAGAGGTTGAAGGGACCGTCGCGGCTGATCGAGCTGAACGGGTGCATGGCGCCGACCACCACCACCGGCTTGGGCGACTTCACCACCAGGTCGAGGAAGTAGGCGGTCTCCTCCAGCGTCGCGGTGCCGTGGGTGACCACGGCGCCCGCGGCCTCGGGACGGGCCAGCCACTCGTTGATGCCCTTGGCCAGCTGCAGCAGCTTGGCGGTGTCGATGTTGCCCGAGCCGACATTGGAGACTTCGCTGTAGCTGACGTCGGCGACGGCTTTCAGCTCCGGCAGGTCGGCGATCAAATCCTGCGGGGTCACCTTGGGGCCGTCGTTGTATTCCATCAGCTTGTCGCGGTTGGAGGCGCGGCTCTGGATGGTGCCGCCGGTGGTGAACAACTTCACCTTGGGCAGGTCGGCCGCGCCGGCACTGGTTGCCGTGCCGATGGCGAGCAGCAGGGCCTGCAACAGCAGGATCGGTCGTAACTGGTTCATTTCCCCAAGGCCTTATGAATGCTGTCGATACGCGCTATGCCTGCAGCCGGGCCCGCTCCGCCCGCCACTTGTCGAGCAGGCGGCGGGCGTCGTCCTCTGTCATCTTCTCGTTGCCGGCTTGTCCAAGCGGTCCATTGAGGCGGATCGCGCGGTCGAGCGCGGCGACGGCTTCGTCTAGTCCGGCGCGATAGCGCTCCAACGCGGCCGCATCCGGCGCCTGTCCGTCCAGGGTCGGCAGCAGCAGCTCGCGGTACCTGGCGCGGTTGTAGAGCAGGATGGCCAAGGCCGCCTCGCGCGCGGAGGTCGGTTGCAGCGCGGCGAGCCGGCGCGCGAATGGGAGCTGGCGGTCCATCGAGTCGAGCGCGAGCCGCGCCTCGGCGCGCGCGGGTTCGGTCTGCCCCTGTTGATAGAACGTCTGTGCCTGGGCCATGTGGCGCAGGTAGTTGACGCCGGGACCTGTCCACAGCATCACCGCGCCCGCGGTGAGCACGGCCATCGGCACGGCGAAGTAAAGCGTCTGCCTCAGCAGCATGGCGCCGGGACCGCGGCCGGCGCCGGAACTCCACCAGGAGACCGAGTTTCCGGCGGGACCGGTGACGGAGTCCGGCGCGAGATTCTCGCGGTTCTGCTGGTGACGCACCTTCCAGATGAAACCGTCGAAGTAGTAGTGCAGCAGGGTGGAGGTGAAGCCCAGGGCCATCACCACCGACATCAGCAGACGCCCGCCGTGGGTGCCGGTGAGGAGTTCGCCGTAGGACAGGCACAACAGGACGTAGCCGACGCCGATCAGCAAGCCGCCGCGCGCATGCAGGCGGGTGAACAGGCCGGGACGTGAGCGCCCCGGGCGGGCGGCCAGGCTGCGGTCGTAGCGCCAGACGATCGCCAGGTACTGGGTCATGTGGACGATACCGACGGCGGCGAACCCGACCTTGAAACTCCAGCCCGGTGCCAGGCCGCGGATCCAGGGGTTGGGCGTGTAGGCGAGGTACATCACGCCGAAGGTGATGGCGAACAGGGCCAGCTTGGCCCAGCTGATGAAATAGCCAAGGCGTCTGCACCACAGGAGGTACATGCCGTAGCCGACGGTGACGCCGGAGGCGATCGCCTGCATCAGGCACGTGACGAGCGGCACCGCAGCGGCCGGTACGGCCAGGTAGGCCGGCAGGCGCGCGGTGGTGTAGAGGTCGTCGAGGATGCCGACGAGCCAGTCGGTGCTGGCCAGCATGATGAACGCGAACCAGCTCACGCACAGCGCCAGGTCCATGCGCGCCGCCAGCCGCCGCGGGGCGAGGTTGGGGCGGTCGTAGATGCGCATGAAGCCGTAGTGCTGCATCAGGAAGTGATACGGGTCCCACAGCGCCAACAGCACGAACAGGTAGAGGAAGTTCTCCACCGGCACCTGCCTGGCATTCATGTAGACGAGCACACAGGTGGCGAAGGCGAGCGGCACCAGCGGCCCGAGCAGGAAGCTCCACTTGAAGCGGCGGAACAGCTCGACATCGCCGTAGATGCGGATGAAGGTGGGCAGGTGGTGGGCAACGGTCAGCACCATGTGGGCAAGGATCACCAGGGCGGCGGCATCGGCGGCGCCCATCGAGTGGAAGGCCGCCAGCGCCAGCCCCAGCACCAGCAGCGGCGCCACGATGATGAACAGGGCATCCTGAGCCGGGTCGAGAATCCAGTTCTGGCGCGGTTGCGATGCCGTGCCCGCGATCACCACGGAGGGTACCGGACCGGCGGCGGGCGGCGCCGCGTAGCCGGCGGCGGAGGACTGCCGGGCGCTCACGTCGGCCGCACGCCTTCGCCGCGTTCCGGCAATGTCTGGCCGCTCGCACCCTTCACCGCGATTCTCCCCCCGCTATCCGTATTCGGCCGCCGTGTCCGCACGCCCGGCGGACACGGCGGCCTTCGCCGATCAGTTCTTGCTCGTCGCCACCTTGACCGGCTGCTCGGCCGAAGCCGACGGCTTGGCCGGCTGGGCCGGCTGTCCGGCGGCCTGGGCCGGCTGGCCCTGCAGCGTATGCAGCCATTCCGTGGCCTGTTGCTTGGACTCTTCGTAGGTCGCCGCCTTTTGCAGCGCGGAGATAGCGCCCTTGATGTCACTGGTGCCGTAGTCCGCCACCGCGATGCGGAACCAGGCGTCGCCGGGCCGCTTGAGACCGCCCTTGTCGAGGGCGTGCTGAAGCATCTCCCTGGACTCCTTCCAGCGCTCCTGGTCGCCGTACATGGCGCCGAGCCGGAAGTAGTACTCGCCGCGGTCCGCCATGCCGGCGAGCTTCTTCAGGGTGTCCTCGGCCTTGTCGGTTTCGCGGGCGTTGATCCAGGCGTCGGAGACCATCTCCAGCGTCTTCTCGTCGCTCGGCAGCTTGTTGGCCGCGATCGCGCCGTCGACGAGCCGCGCCGCCTTGAGCGGTTCGCCGATCATCATGTAGGTGCTGTAGAGATTGCGGATGTCCTCCGGCTTCTCCAGCAGCCCGGACTGTTGCGCCATCGCCAGCACCGCGGTGGCGCGCTCCTGGTCATTGGCCTGCAGCAGTACGCCGGAAAGCTGCTTCCAGTAGTCGGACTTGCCGGGGGCCACGCTGATCAGGTGGATCAGGGTGTCGGCGCAGGCGTTGTAGTCCTTCATCTCGTACTGGATGCCGAGCTGGAACAGCAGCCAGGATTCCTTCGGCACCTTGGCCTTCGACATCACCACGTTGACCTCCTGCAGCGCCTCGGGGAAGCGCTTCTGCTGGGTGAGGGCGTTGGCCAGGAACATGTGCGCGTCGGCCGTCACCTTGTTGCAGGAGTTCCCGACATAGCTCTGCAGCAGCTTGATGCCCTCGTCGAGGTTGCCGCTGGCGACGTAGAGCTGTCCGGCGTTGTACTTGAGCTGCTCGTTCTGCTGCACCGGCAGTGCGTGGTACGACAAGGCTTTGGCGAAAGACTTGGCCGAGTTGGCGTAGTCGTTCTTCTCCGAGTAGGAGACCCCAAGGTTGTAGTTGACCAGCGCCTTGTCGTAGTCGCCGCCCTTGTCGGTTACGCCGTTGAGGATGGCGATGGCCTCGTCCAGCTTCTTCTGGCCCAGCAGCTCAGTGGCCTTCTTCAGGTCGTCGAAGACATCATCGCTGATGGTGGCGGGCTTCTGCGCGGCTGCTGCTGCTGCTGCCGCACACGCGGCTGCGTGCGGGTCGGCCGGACGCGCGGCCCCGGCGGCAGGCGCCGGGTTCGCCTTCGCCGCCGCAGCGGCGGCGGGAGCGTCCGCCGCATACACCTGGGCGCCGAGCAGGAAGGTCGCGCCTGCGACCAGGGCCGAATATAACAGGGTCGGGCCCCGCAACCGCTCGGCTGTATCGTTGGCTTTGAGCTTCATGGCGTGGCTCCCGCGTCAGTCGGCCTTGTTGATGTCGAACTCGATCGTCTGCGTGCCGTCGTACTCGACCGGCTTGCCGTTGATGATTTTCGGCTTGAAGCGGAACTTGCGGACCGCGGTGATCGAGGCGGCTTCGAACATGCCCTTGGGATTGGCTTCGATGATTTTCGCGCCGCCGACGCTGCCGTCGGCGAGGACGTGAATCGTCAACTTCACCTTGCCGCCGATGCCCGCGCGCCGTGCCTCGGCCGGGTACTGCGGGGGAATCCGCTGCAGCGGTACCAGGTCGCTGTCCAGCATGCCGGAGACGGACGCGCCGCCGCCGGAGATGCCGCCGCCGACGCTGGGTGGCGGGATGCTGCTCGGCACCGCGATTGCCGGTCCGGCGGATGCGGTGTTTTCCACCTCCACCTGCATCTTCGACGGTGCCGGCGGCTGCTTCGCGGCGGGCGGGGGAGGCGGCTTGCGCCGTTCCATCTGCTCGGGCGGGACGTCGCGCTTGAGGCGCACGAAGTCCACCGTGGGCAGTGTCTCGATCTTGTTCACGCCGTGGCCGGTGACGTGGATGATCCCGTAAAGCAGCCAGAACAGGCCCAGCGAGGTGGCGCCGGACAGCACCAGGGCGGTCGCCCAGCGGAAGCTGGACAGGGGAGAGGGGACGCGCCCCGTCGGGTAGGCGACGGCGCCGGGTACGGTCATTACTGAGGTGGACATGGGAAGGCTCTCAGGCGGAGGGAGGGGCCGCCGCAATGGACACGTCGCCGATGCCGCCGAGCTTCACCTGGTCCATGACCTTGGTGAGCACGCCGGTCTGCGAGGCCTTGTCGGCGATGATGACCACGGTGTCGTCCGGCCGCTCTATATGGAGCTTTTCGATCTGGTCGCGTACCTCGCGCAGGTCGATGTGGCGCTTGTCCATCCAGATCTCGCCGTTGGGACGGATCGCGATCAGGATGTTGCCGGACTCCTTGTGCTCCGCCGTCAGGGCCTGCGGGCGGGTGACGTTGATGCCCGATTCCTTGACGAAGGAGGTGGTGATGATGAAGAAGATGAGCAGGTTGAGGACGAAGTCCAGCATCGGCGCCAAATCGATGCCGGTCTCCTCGCTTTCGATGGCATGGCGGCGTGACTGCATGGCAATGTCTCCGGGGTGGGGCTGGCTAACTTTTCGAAGCGGCGATGGAGACGCTCTGCACGCCTCCCTGCCGTACCTGGTCGATCACGTCCACCAGGATGCCGGTGGCGGCGCCCTGGTCGGCCACCACGACGACCGGGTCGTCGGGCTTCTCGGCATGCAGCCGCTCGATGTTGGCCCGTACCGTGCGCTCGTCGACGATCTTCTTGTCGATCACGATCTGGCCGTCGGCGTCGATGGAGATCACGATGCTGCTGGACTCCTTCTTCTCCTGGTTGGAGGAGGAGTTGGGCCGGCTCACGGTGATGCCGAACTCCTTCAGGAACACCGCGGTGATGATGAAGAAGATCAGCAGGTTGAGGACGAAGTCCAGCATCGGCGCAAGGTCGATGCCGGTGCTTTCCTCGTAATTCTCGGCGTGGTATCTGCGTAGGCGCATGTCAGTACACGAACTTGTCGGAGAGCCGCTCGGTCTCGCGGGTGATGCGGCGGCGGAAGTAGAAATTCGGATACAGCCCGGTGATGCTGACCGCGAGGCCGGACAGGGTGCAGACCATCGCCTCGGACACGCCGTTGGCCATCGAGCGGGCGTCGGCGGAGCCGCGCGCGGCCATCACGTCGAACACGTTGAGCATGCCGGTGACGGTGCCGAGCAGGCCCAGCAGGGGGCATAGCGGCACCAGCACCCGCAGCAGCTGCAGGTTGGCCGACATGCCGGCGTTGAGCCTGGAGATCATCGACTTGCGCACCTGGTGCGCGGTCCAGCTCAGGTGCTCGCTGCGCGCCTGCCAGTCGGCCAGCAGCCTGGCCGACTGGCAGGGCAGCACGCTGGTGAAGTACCACCAGCGCTCGATGACGATCGCCCACATGATCAGGCATGCGCCGAAGATCAGCACCACGACGAATCCACCCAGCGCCACCATGTTGGAGAGCGCGGTGATCGGGCCGAACAGCAGCTCACGCATGGCGCGCGCCTTCCAGCCGGCCGGCAAGCAGGCCGGTGCTCTGCTCGTCGAGGATCTGCATGATCGCCCGTGACATCGACGTCAGCCAGGCGTTGGCGAACAGCAGCGGGATGGCGATGCCCAGCCCCAGCACGGTGGCGATCATCGCCTGCGAGATGCCGGCGGCCATCAGTTTGGGATCGCTGGAGCCGGACTCGGTGATGCTCTGGAAGGTGATGATCATGCCCACCACCGTGCCGATCAGGCCGAGCAGCGGGCCGGCGGCGACCGCCAGGCGCAGGAACGACTGGAACCGTTCCAGCTTCGGCACCTCCTTGAGCACCGCCTCGGAGATGCGCAGCTCCACGATTTCGGCGTCCTCTTCCAGGCGCTTGGCGTCGCCCTGGAAGGTGGCGAGCACGCGGCCCAGCGGGTTGTCGGCCTTCGGCGCGTCGATGTTGCGCAGCTGGCTCTTGACCCGGCCGCGCACCAGGAAGAGATAGACGAACTGGAACACCGCCAGCGCCGCGCCGATGATGCCGACGGTGAGGATGATGTAGCCCACCGCGTGGCCTCTCTCGATGCGCTCCCCCAGATTCGGCCGCAGCGAGTAGATGGTCAGCATCACGCCGCGGGTGGGGTCGATGACCGCCTTGACGTAGCCGGAATGCGCCGCTTCCAGGTTGGAGGCTGCCTTCCGGAAGTCCTCGCCGGGCTGGCGGGCCATGATCTGCAGCGTCTTCTGGCCCGGCAGGTAGGCCAGGTACTTGCCCCCGGTGGAGGCGCTGAACGGCCCCACCCGTACCACCTCGGCGTCGCTGGGGCTGCCGCCCGCGGTGACGATCTTGCTCTTGAAGCGTACCACCTTGCCGCTCTCGGTCATTTCACGCTGCAGCTCGTACCAGAACCGTTCCAGGTCCTGCACCGAGGGCAGGGCCTTGGATTGCGACAGGTTGGTCACGAAATCCTCGCGGTCTGGGAATTGCGCGCTGACGATCGAGCTGCGCACCACCGAGGAGAAGTCGTTCGAGACCTGGCGCACCACGCCGAACATTTCGCCGAGGTTGCCGCTGCGCGACTGCAGCTGCTGCTGCAGCTCGGCGATCTTCTTTTCGTTGGCGTCGAAGGTGGCGGAGAGGTCGGCGCCGCGCTTCTTCTGCGCCTCCAGCTCCGCCTTGGCCTCAGCCATCATCGAGGCCTGCTTGTCGTGCTCCGCCTGGAAGCGCGCCTCGCGTTCCGCGTTGGCCTGGTCCTCGCGCTCGTGCACGGTCTTGGTCTGCTCGAGCAGCTCGTCCAGGTTGGTCGGACCGGCGGCGCCGGCGATCGGTCCGAAAGTCATGGCGACCACGGCAAAGGCGGTCGCGAACAGGGTACGGCAGGACATTTACTTGGCCTCCACGGGCGCGTGAATGGGGATGGTCAGGAAATCGGGAGCGGCCTGCTTCTTGGCCACCTTCATGGCGGCCTTGACGTCCTGGTCGTAGCTGTTGTCCTGCTTCCAGCTCTTGGCATCGACGTCCCAATAGCCCGTCTCCTTGCCGTCCAGCGTCTGGTACAGCAGCGCGACGCGGCCGCCGCGCAGGAAGTCCACGGTCTTGTCGCCGACCTTGCCCTGGTAGGACTCGAGGGTGCGGCCGTACTCCATCTCGATCTGGTAGGCCTCGACGATGCGCCGGTACTTCTCCGACAGGGAGACGTCGGCCCGGGTCATCATGTCCTTCAGCGTCGCGATGCGCTTGGCGCGCTCCTCGGGCAGGAAAGGCATGTCGAGCTGCACGAACTGATCGAGGGTGGAAAGCATGTTCGTCATCAGCGGCAGCACTTCGCGCGAGGTGGTGTCGACCTGCGCCAGTTGCCTGGTCAGATCCGCCAGCTCCTCGTTCTGCGATTGCACCTGCACCGAGATCTGGTCGTTGTACCCCTTCACGCTGCTGGTTTCAGCGAGGGCGGCGCGATACTCGCCGGCGAGGCTGGTGACGTCCGTGTCCATCTTGTCGATGCGGCTCTGCGAAGCCTTGCCGGCCTGCTCGGTCTTCGACTGCACGCCGATGGCTTCGCCGATCTTGGACGGGTCCGCGCTGGCCGCGAGCGCTGCGCCGGTATAGAGGAATGCGCTGCAAGCGGCGGCGCAGAGGAGGGACTTCTTCAGTGTTGTCGATTCAAGCATGATCGAATACCTGCTCAATGTGTTTCCTTCGGTGCAACGCGGCACGTGCCGGTTGATGGAACGGGACGGCCGGTGTTCGCCGGCGGGCTCCGCTACGGTTAGCAACGTCGGGTATCGCCGTGGACCTGCAAAAAACTTGCAGCCATTGACTCTTTCATTGCATCGCCCGTGCCAACTTCGCTGCTGCCGGACGACGGCCGGCGAAGATAGCGATGTTGTCTACGCAAAGACGCATCGGAACCCCCCAAAAATGGTCGAACCTTGCGCGCAAGAAAGACGGGAATAGCCCTTCTGTCATATGAGACGAGGGGTTTGCGGTGCCCCCTACCTGGGCAGACGCCGGGAAACGCCTTTCAACTCTTCGGACTACGGGCTGATTCGAACAAGCAGTGCAGCCGCCTTGGTAGGGCGCTTTCCTGGAGGCGTCGGCGGCGTGGTGTGATGCAGAAAAGCCATGGGAATGCCGCGCTGAACAGGCCCGCCAGGAGGAATGCAGACTCGGGCGTGTGCACCCGCTTGGTGCCCGCGCCGCAACTTAGGCGGCCATGGTGCTCCGGGAGGCGGCGCGGGGCGATGGGCTTGCGTGATCCGAGGCGGCTCCGTCGAGTAGCTCCGATAGCGCTGAGCGAACCTGATCCACCACGCTGGCCCAGTCGTCGAATGACGTCTGTTTGAACAACCGGGCGGTGGGATACCAGGGGGAATCGGTGCGGCCGCGCAGCCAGCGCCAGCATGGTGCGTAACAGTTCATCACCCATACCGGTTTGCCGAGCGCGCCGGCGAGATGGACCGTCGACGTCTCGGCGGCGATGACCAGGTCCATGTTCGCGATCAGCGCGGCGGTATCGGCAAAATCGGCCACCGATTCGCCCAGCCGCGCGACGGGGAGGCTGGATAGCTCCGCCGCGTCTTCGGGGGCGACGTCCTTTTGCAGGCTGACGAATTCGGCATTCAGGGCCAGCAGGGGCCGCAGGGCGGTCAAAGGGATGTCGCGGGAATAGTTGATCGGCGCAACCCGATGGCCGGCCCAGACCAGGCCGACGCGCAGGCGGCTCGCTGCACCCAGCCGTTCGCTCCAGAGGCGCACGCGAGCCGGGTCGGCGTGCAGGTAGGGGGTCCCTGCCGGTATGGTCTGCAGGGTGGTACCGAACGCCATCGGCAGGCTCATGATCGGGCAGTGGACGTCGTGCGCCGGCAGCGGTGCGTCGTCGCCGACCACCTCCGCCACGCCCTCGACGGTCCGCAGCAGTTCAATCAACGCGGCGGGCGCGCGCAGCACCACCTTCGCGCCGCGCTGCGCCAGCAGCGGCGCATAGCGCACGAACTGCAGGGTGTCGCCCATGCCCTGCTCGTGGTGCAGCAGGATGGTCCTGCCGGACAGAGGCTCGCCGCCGAGCCACGGCGGAGCGGGGGTGTTCAGGCGGCGGTCCTTGTAGGGAGGCAGCTTCCAGCGCACTTCCTGGCCGCGGAAGCCTTCCGGCAGGCGGCCTTGGGCAAGGTGGATGAAACTGCGGTTGTTGATCGCGATCGGCAGGTCGGGGTGGATGCGCAAGGCCTGGCGCAGGCACTCGAGCGCATCGTCGAGCCGGTCGAGACCCGCGAGCGCGGCGGCGCGGCCCACCAGGACGAAAGGATCGCGCGGCCGCTCCGCTTGCAGGCGGTCGTAGCATTCCAGCGCTTGCGGGAAGCGGTGCAGATTGTTCAAGGCGTCGCCGAAGCACATCAGGGCTTCCACCGGCCTGCCGAGAACCTGCAGAACCTGGGCGAGATCGAGCTGCGCACCAATATGGCGCGGATCGAGCCGCAACACCGACGCGTAGCATTCCGCCGCTTCGGCCGGGCGTCTGAGCCGGGCCAGGATTTGTCCGCGGTGCATCCAGGCCTCCATGTGGCCGGGGTCGGTCACGGTAGCCGTGGTGAATCTTTCGAGCGCGGCGGTGTTGCAGCCGAGGTGGGCAAGCCCGATGCCGCTGTTGACCAGGGCGGAGACGTTGCCGGGATCGAGCGCCAGGATCTCGGCAAAGCACTGCAGCGCCTCCTCGATCCGGTTCGCGCGTCCCAGCAGTACGCCGCGATTGTGGAGGGCGTTCAAATGGCGAGGATCGGCCTCCAGGATACGGCTGAAGCAGTCGAGGGCCAGGGGCTCGTCGCCACGGGCAAAGGCCGCGTGGCCCTGCTCCAGCAACCCCTCAACATTCATCGATCGGCCCACCGGGTCCAGTCACCAGACCGGCCCGTGGCTGCTGCCGGAACGGATTCCGCGGCCGCGAGCCGGTGCAGCGCACATCCCCTCCTGCCGTCCGGCAGAGGCTTCCACGCGCTCCGGTCCAGGTTGGAGCGTGTGGAATCCCTGCCGGCACGGCAGATGACATCTCAGAACGTGATCTTGGCTTTCAACTGGTATTGGGCCCCCGGCATCACGGTCACGATCTCGGCGTCGGTGTCGCCGCCGCCGCCACCCGGCTGGAAGTAATGCTTGTTGAAGATGTTGGTGCCGAGCATCGTCAGGTGGAAGTGGCCCATGTCGTACGACAGGCTGGCGTCGAAGGTGGTCGCCTGCGGCAGGTAGACGGTATCGATGCGGTCCGCCCACAAGCCCTGGAGCCAGTTCATGTTGCCCAGCAGGCTGAAGCCGTGCCCGAGCTGGTAGGTCGCCGACAGGCCGTAGGTGTGGTCCGGGTAGATCACGTACTTGTTGTAGCGCGACGCCAGTGCCGGCGGGATGTTGATGTTGGCCTTGCCGCCGTAGATGAAGGATTCCGCCGGGTAGATGACGTTGCCGCTGTTGTCGCGGATGTCCGGGAAGCCCAGGGTGCGGCCGCTGACGGTGATCGAGGCCACGCTGTTGAACACGTAGTGCGCATCCTCGTAGTAGCTGAATGCATTGAAGCTCAGCTTGCGGGTGGCGGCCCAGGTGATCTTGTTCTCCCAGCCCTTGGTCTTGGTGCTGGTGACGTTGGCGGCCGCGGTGGGGTCGGAGGGCGTGGACACATCGGTGCGGCTCTGCACGAAGTAGTCCGTGGTCCACAGCAGGGTGTCGCCGAAGTAGCTTCCCTTCATGCCGACTTCGCGCAACTGCGCCGTTCCGATGTGCCCGACCGGCCCGCCGATGACCGCGGCGGAAAGACGGTTGTTGGAGTCGTCCAGCGTCAGCGAGGCACGGGACGCCGTCGCGTAAGGCCGGAAGCCGTAGGGCAGCTGTTCCGAGATGCTGATGCTGTTGGACGTGCCGTGGCTCCAGCCCTGGCAGTGGTCGCCGGCAAGCTGCTGCGGCGTGGCCGAAACCTGGGTGATGCCACAGGTGGTGTTGCTGATGCCCGTTCCGGTGATGTAGTTGGAATTATTGGCGATGGACTGGGACGTGACCAGGGCGTTGCCGCCGCCGGAAGGCGTGGGGTTGAAGCGCGTGTAGTCATAACCCTGCGCGTTGGATCCGTCCCAACGATAGCCGAGCACCACGTTGGTGTCCTTCAGCACCGGGATCTGGTTCTTGAACAGGTCGATGTCCAGCATCGCGCCGGCGCCCATCGAGTTGAACGAGCTCCAGGCGCTGGTGTCGTATGGGTTGCCGTTGGAGTAGCTCGGGTAATCCAGGAAGTTGGTGAAGCTGTTGTTGATGAACAGCTGGTTGTTGCCCTGGTTGACGGTGTTGTCCTGGCGCCAGTCGTAGTCGCCGCTGCCGGAACTGCTGATGACCCTGGCGTGGGTGATGCGGTAGTTGAGCGAGCCCAGGGTGTTCACATTCAGCCAGTGCGGCAGGTACTCGTCGATGCGGCGGGTGGCGGTGATCTTGTCCTCGAGGGCGCGCTGCACCAGGTATTCGCCATACGGCTGATACGAGTCCTTCTGTGCCGTGACGTTGTCCGAGAAGACCTGGTTCTTCAAGGTGAAGTTGGGATCGCTGTCGTAGATCAGGTCGGCGTAGAACAGCTCGAGGTCGGCGTTCTGCAGGCGTTCCAGCACGCCGCCGCCGTGGTAGTTGATCGACTTGTAGCCGGTGGTCTGCGGGTCCAGCACCATGCCCACCGGCAGCCAGCCCGAAACCGGCACCGGCCCGTAGGAGCCGGGGTTGGCCTTGGCATAGTTCAGCACCGCCGTCAGCCTGCCGGTGGGGTCCGCGCCCTTGGTGGCGGCCAGCATGTTCTGGATGTACAGGTTCATCGAAGTCGGAATGCCGGCGACCGTCGGGAACTGTCCGGGCAGGTAAAACTGACCCGTGGCCTTGTTGTACGGCCACTGGAAGGTCTGCACCAGCGGCGCGTTGGTGACCGAAGCGCTGGAGGCGTTGGCGCCTGACCCGGTCGCCTGCTGGCTGCCGTCGAGCAGCTTCAACTGGGTGTTGGTATACGGTGAGGCACATCCCGACAGACCCGGTGCAACACCCTGGATGCTCACCGTCTTGGTGCTTGCGCACGAAGCTGTAAATCCGGCCGCCATGGAGGGATCCCCGCCCTGGCTCGGTCCGGTGCTGGCGCTGTACGAGCCGGTCGTTCCACTGGTCTGGTTGGAGCCGTACTGGTTGCCCAGCGGAGAGTTGATGTGCGTTTCGCGGTAGCTCACCGCGTTCTGGTTGGCCGCGTTGAGAGTGGCGGCAACCGGATCCGGGCTGGTCTGGGTCAACGGATTCTGGAACGTGTTCAGCGGAACCAACGGGCTGCCACCGACGTACATGCCCCGGCTCACCAGATCCTGGGTGACACGGTTGATGTAGTCGCCGGAGGTCTTGGAGTTCTGGTACTGCACGCCCGCTTCCAGGCGGAAGGGACCGATGAAGTTGTCGAGCGTGCCGGTGCTCTGCAGGATCTTCTGCTGGTTTTTGACGTCGTCCATGAAGCTGTTGGAGTCCTCCAACAGCGAGAAGATGTAGAAGCCGCCGTGCTTGCCGGCCACGTCCAGCGGACCGCCGACACCAACCTGACCTTCGGTCTTCTGGTAGGAGCCGACAGTGGCCTGGGCGAAGCCGCTGATGTCGGAGAGGTAGGAGCCGGTGCTGGCGCGGGCCGACTTCGGATAGACGTTGAGGTAGCCGCCCATCGAGCCCATGCCGAACAGCGGCGAGGGCGGGCCCTCGATGATTTCGATGCTATCGAAACCGTTGAAGTCGCTGCGCGAATGGCCTTGCAGGAACAGGCGCTTCATGCCGCGCCAGTACTCGTCCGCCTGCACGCCGCGGATGTTGGTGCCGCCTTGCAGGCCGTAACGCGTGGTGGTGTAGGTGCCGGGCACCGCGCGCATGATGTCCTGTACGCCGTTGATGCCCATGATGTTGAGCTGGTCGGCGTCGAGGAACGACACCGAGCGCGGCGTTTCGAGCAGCGGCTTGGCGAAGCCGATCGAGGAAGCCGTGGTGGGATTCACCGACGAGGACATCGAATCGGCAGTGACCTTGACCGTGGACAGCTCGGTGGAATTGGCCGTGGCGGCAGGCTTTTCGGCGGCCTCCGCTTCGGGCTTGTCGTCGGCGTCGGTCTTGTCGGTGGCGTCCGCGGGCGCCGCGGCAGGCGCTTCGGTGCCTGCGGCCGGTGCGCTCTGCGCGAGCGCGAGCGCCGGAATGCCCAGCGTTACCAGGGTCGCGGCCAAAGGTGCCGCGAGCACACTGCCGACCACGCGTCGAAGGACCCCAATATCGATACTCTCGCTGCCGCTGCGCATGTGTTCTCCCGTGTTGGCAAGGCCGCTCGAACGGATGTCTTGAGCCGGCTCTTGTTCATACAGACGGAAGCTTTACCAAGCCCCCTACATGCTGCGGTGCAGAAAGTGGCGGGCATCGCGCCGCATGCGGTGCGGCGATCAGAAATCGACTTTCGCGCTGAACTCCACGCGCTGCCCCGGCAGCACCGTGGCCATGTTGTTGCTGGCGTCGGTGCTGCGTGCCCGGAAGTACAGCTCGTTGCCGATGTTGTAGCCGTTCAGCTTGAAGTGCAGCCGCTGCATATCCCAGCTCAACCCGGCGTTGAACACCAGCGAGCTGGGCAGCACCACGCTCTGCAGCCGGTCGAGGTAGGTGGACGACAGCCAGGTGCCGCCGGCGTGGAAGCCGAAGCCGCGGCCGAGCAGTGCGAAGGCGTTGAGGCCGAACTGGCGTTCCGGATCGCCGGTGCGCTTGGAGTATCTGCCCAGCAGGGAGGGCGGGATGGTCATCAGAGTGCGGCCGCCGTAGAGGAAGGCCTCGGCCGGATAGATCACCTTCCCTGTCGCGGGATCGGTCACGTCCTTGAAGCCGAGTTCGCGGCCGTTGAGTTCGACCATCTCCTGGCTGTTGAGCAGATACTTGGAAGTCTGGTAGAGGGCGTAGCCGTCCAGCTCGTAGCGCTTCGACGGCGCCCACCTGAGCTGGGTCTCGACCCCGCCGGCACGCGTTCTCGTCACGTACGCCGAGCCGGCGGGGCTGCTCGGCGGCGCCACGTCGGTGCGGGTCTGCTGGAACACGGAAGTCGCTGCGTACAACCGGTCGTCGAACAGGCTGGCCTTGATCCCCGCCTCCTTCAGATGCGAGGTGCCGACGAAGCCCCCGGGCGCATTGATGATGGGCACGCTCAGCACGTCGTTGATGTCGTCCAGCACCCGGGCCGACTGGGCGATCGTGACGTAGGGGTGCAAACCGTACGGCAGCTTCTGCGACAGGCTCAGGCTCCACGACGTGCCGGAGTTCCAGCCGCCGGCCGAATCGTAGGGCAGCCAGCCGCCCGGGGCCGCCGGGGTGCCGGCCCCCTGGTTGAAGCGCTGGTAGTCCCTGCCGCTGGCCTGGGCGCCATCCCAGCGTCCGCCGGCGAGCAGGTCGGTGCCGCTGCGGGCGTTCAGGTCGACCATCATGCCCGCGCCGAACTCGTCGTAGGAACTCTTGCGGTTGATCGTGGCCGGGGCCCCGGTTGCGTAGGACGGGTTGTCCACCCAATTCCAGAAGCTGGTGTTGGGGTAGAGGCGTCCTGCGTTGGGTCCCATCACATCCTGCCGGTAGTCGAAGTCGTCGCCGGAGCTGATGATGGCGGCGCGCGTCAGCCGGTACCTGAGCGAGCCGGAACCGTCGACGTGCAGCCAGGCCGGCAGCAGCAGGGCGGGCACGCGGCGCGTGACCGTCAGCTTGTCCTCCAGCGCGTGCATGTCCAGGAATTCGCCGTAAGGCAGGTAGGAATCCTTGGTCTGGGTCAGATTGTCGAGGAAGACCTGGTTCTTGGTGGTGAACTCGGGGTTCGCGTCGTCGATCAGGTCGAAGTAATAGAGCCAGACGTCGGCGTCCTGCCGCCGCTCGAAGGCGCCGTTGCGGTGCCAGTTGACCTGGGTGTAGCCGACCGTGCGCGGGTCGAGCACGAAGCCTGCCGGCAGGTGGCCGGAGATCGGCAGCGGCCCGCCCGCACCCTGCACGCGCAACTGACCGGTGGGATCGGCTTCCGGATGTTGGTTCAGGTAGTCCAGCATCGATTGCGGGATGCCGGCCTTCACCGGGAACTGCCCCAGTGGATAGGGCATGCCCGTGGCCGCGTTGATCGGCCAGGCGTAGTACTGAAGGAGCGGTTGGTTGCCCGAGCTCACGGCGCCCACCACCGGCGAATTGCGGTGCTCGTCGAGGAAACCGATGCGGCCGTCCCCGTTCGAGTCCAGGCTCACCAGCGGCGAGCCGGTGATGTACCGGCCGTGGTCGACGAGATCCTGGGTTCCCCGGTTCATGTAAGAGCCGGAGGTGTTGGAGTTCTGGTACTGGACGCCTGACTCCAGCCGGAACGGCCCGACGAAGTTGTTCAGGCTGGTGCTCGCCTGGATGATCTTCTGCCGCACGCCCACCTGCTCCACGAAGTCGTCGGAGTTCTCGGCCAGGGCGTAGAGGTAGTAGCCGCCCTGCTTGCCCTCCAGCGAGTAGGGCTGGCCGAGTCCGGCCTGCGCCATCCGGTTCTGGTAGGAGCCGTAGGAGGCCTCGACGAAGCCCTGCAGCTCCGGGAGGTAGGCGCCGGACTGGGCGCGCGCGGACTTGGGCGTCATGTTCACGTAGCCACCCATGGCGCCCATCCCGTAGATCGGCGACGGCGGTCCCTCCACGATCTCCAGCGAGTTCATCGCCACCAGATCGGTGCGCGCGTGACCCTGGAAGGTCAGGCGCTTCATGCCGCGGAAGTAAACGTCGGCGGCGACGCTGCGTACGTTGATGCCGCCCTGCAGATCGTAGCGCGTGGTGGTGAAGGTGCCGGGCACCACCCGCAGCATGTCCTCGATGGTGGAGATGCCCTGCAGGTTCAACTGTTCGCCGCTGATGGTGGAAACGGTGCGCGGCGTTTCCAGCAGGGATTTGTTGAAGCCGAGCGCGAAGTCGCTGACCTGCCCGGCGGGCGAGGGCCAATGGCTTGCGGTGACGCGGACTTCGCTGAGCTGCGTGACGCCGGCGGGCTTCGGGGAGCCGGGAGCGGATTGCCCGCGCCAGCTGGAGTCAACCTGCTGCGGTTCCGGCGTGGCCGCCGGAATGCTTTGCAGCACCACGGTTTTCGCGTTGATGTAGCTCCAGGAGATACCCGACCCGGACAGCAGCTGGTCGAGAACAATCTCCGCTTTGAACTGGCCCGCCACGCGAGCCGCACGCTTGCCGACCACCAGGTCCTGGTCGTAGGCCACCTGGAGCCCGCTTTGTTCGCCGAAGCGGTCCAGCGCGTCGGCCAGGCTGCCGGCGGGAATGTCGAATGTCACGGTGGTCGTGGCGGGAGGTTCCGCAAGTGCATAGCCGACGGAGTTCAAGGTCGCGGCCGCGATGATCAGCCCGCCGGCGAACAGGCTTGAGCGGCCCCCGCTCCGTGTATCCGGCATATGCCTGCCGGGTGTGACCTTGCGTGGCGGGCGGACACGGATCGTCCGCAGCAAAAGCGCCAATACCGCCGCGCTGTCGCGTATTGGACAGATTTTCATGAAGAATTCTGAACAACCCACGTAAACCGGAATGGTCATCCCGGCTGTAGTTACCCGTTTCCACGAGCCCTTTAAATCTGCCAAGCAATAATTGGTCCCTGCCGCAAAAACGGCAGAGCCTGCCCGCCGTCGAAACCGATGGACGGGGAGGATTGGAATAGAAATGGTGCCCGCCGTGCCGATGCACGGCAGCCCTTGGCAGCCTATGTGTTCGCCTGCGCCTCCCGAGTCGGTGCCGTCGTTACCCCCGGTGCTCCAGGGACAAAAGCACGTGCGAGCAGCCGCGCTCCTGCCGCTGTGCGGACCGGGTCATGTCATTGAGACGTCGAAACGGCGCCGCACCCTACCTGGGCGGGCGTGGCTTCATGCGGGGGGGCGATCGAATGGGTCTGCCGGCGCGGCCGCTCAGCCCTGGGTGGCGTTGTCTTCGTCCCGCCGGAACAGCACGATTTCCTGTCCGGCATCGACGGCGCGCACGGGCAGCACGGCCGCAAACGCCGACACGACCAGGCCGCTGTCGCCCGCGATGAAACTGCCGCTGACCGGAAGCTCGCCCAAAGTGGCATCGCCCAGCCGCACCTTTTTGCTGGCGTAGCGGTTCACTTCCTCCAGGGCTTCGGCGAGCGGCGTGGCGCGGAAGATGAGGCGTCCGTGCGACCAGCTGGTTGCCACCTGCGGATCCACCGTGCGCTTGATCCAGGTGCCGTCGGCGAGCTTGATCTTGAGCTGATCGCCGACCTGCAGGATCTCCTGCTGCGAAGCCGCGTCGGCGGCCTCCGGCGCCACGCTGACCGAGCCATCCGTCAAGGTCACCACCACGAACTGGTCCTCGCGCTCCACCTGGAAGCGGGTGCCGATGGCGGTGACGCGCTCGCCGCCCGACGATACCGTGAATGGCCGGATGGCGTCGTGGGCCACTTCGAACAAGGCACGGCCCGCCAGCAACGAGATCTGGCGCTGGCTTACGCCCATGCGCACCTTGATGTTGCTGGCTACGTCCAGGTGGACGACCGAGCCGTCCTGCAGGGTGAGGTCGCGGTGCTCGCCGGCGGCCGTGGCATAGACCACCTCGGCGGGGCTGGTATTGATCGAGGGTGCCAGGCGGTAGCCGAGGAGGGCGACCGCCAGCCCGGCGGCAAGCGTAGCCGGAACGGCCCAGCGGCGGACACTGCCGGACCGCGCGGCGCCGCCCATGGCATAGGCACGGCTTGCCATGGCTTGCAGCCGCGGATCCATCGTGCCGAACTGGCCCAGCACCTGGGATAACTGCTGGGCGGCCGCATAAGCTTTCTCGTGAGCCGGACTCTGACGTCTCCAGCCCTCGCAGCCAGCCCTGTCCTCCTCAGTGCAGTCGGGCGCACTAACCCGCGCGTACCACCTGGCCGCTGCCTCCAGCACTGCGTCGTTGTTTTTTATAGGCATGTCTGTCTAGACTGGCCACGTTAAGCTCCACCTACCTTTTTCAGACAGACGGAAAGCGCGCGGCCTATGTGCTTTTCTACCATTTTCACCGAGATCCCGCAATGTTGCGCGATCTCCGGATAGGTCATTCCGCGGACCCGGCTGAGCAGGAAAACCTGCTGGCATTTCGGGGGTAAATGGGCAATCGCATCGTACAGCAGCGATAGGTCCTGCATGCCGGCGACGATGCGCTCGGGAG
The DNA here is from genome assembly GCA_031291075.1 of Nevskia sp. Lineage (GTDB taxonomy): Bacteria > Pseudomonadota > Gammaproteobacteria > Nevskiales > Nevskiaceae > Nevskia. Next base: position 20,486 of record JARLJS010000048.1, read on the forward strand.
GCGGCTGATCGGAGGCGAGCTCCAGGTCGTCGATCGACGTCTGGTCGCTGGCGCGCCGCACCTGCTCCGACCGGCCCAGGTCGTTCGCCACGTTGATGGCGATCCGGTAGAGCATGGACGACGGCGACTGCACTTCGGTCGAGCCGTTGTACTGCATCATGCGGATGTAGGTTTCCTGGGCGACGTCGGAGGCGTCTTCCGGGGTGCGCAATCGCTTGCGCAGGAAGCGGATCAACGCGTCGTGATGACGTCGGATGACGTCCTCGACCGATAGTCCCTTGCGTACGTGCCCGCTGTCGAATGGTACGTTGCCCGCATACGCATGCTCTGTTGCATTGTTCATGTGATCGTCTGCAATCAGACCGCCGCCCTAGTTCAGTCTCGCCCGGTTCCGCTGTGCTTCTGCCGCGTGTCGTTCGCGCCTCTGTTGTCCCCGAACCGCTTGGGCGCTGTTACGACACAGGTAGTAGAGCAGCAAGATCCATGCCGGGATTCTTTCGATAGATCCATCGGTGCTGTTCCGCCCGCTTGAAGTGGCGGTCCGGCGGGCGGAATTTCCAGGCGCGGCGCGGCTTCGGCGGGACCATGCGACCGGCTGCCGGGGTTGTCTCCGCGCTGCCCGCAGCCGCACGCGCGGCGGTAGCGGTGCGGGCCGCCATGGGAGGATATGCACTCGAAGTGGGCAGCGCGCGGTACGGCCGACCGTGTTCCGGCTGGCCGCGGCCAGGCTCAGAGCAGAAGCATTTCTTTAGTCACCAGCGTGATGCCGGATTTGGTGACGTGATAGAGGTTGGAGTCCCCTGCGGGATTGTGGCCGATACTGGTGCCGTCCGGGATCTCGCAGCCTTCGTCGATGATCGCCCTGGTGATGTGGCAGTTGCGCCCGACGGTCACGTCCGGGAGCAGCAGCGAGTGTTCGATGACGCTGCCGGTTTCGACGCGCGCGTTGACGAACAGTACGGAGTGCTCGATCGCGGCGCCGGCGACGATGCAGCCTCCACTGATCAGCGAATCCACCGCGAAGCCGCGCGCCTTGGTGTTGTTGAGGATGAATTTCGCCGGCGGCACCTGCGCGGCGTAGGTCCAGATGGGCCAGTGGTCGTCGTAGAGGTTGAGCTCCGGCAGCACGTCGGTCAGCTCCAGGTTGGCCTTCCAGTACGCGTCCACCGTGCCGACGTCGCGCCAGTAACCCTGCTTCTGCGGCAAGTAGAGATCACGGAACGGATGGGCAAAGACCTGCGCCTCGGCGATCGCGCGCGGGATCACGTCGCGGCCGAAGTCGTGACTCGATTCGCTCACGCCCGCGTCCCGCTTCAGCAGTTCCAGCAGGAAGCGCGCGTCGAAGACGTAGATGCCCATGCTGGCCAAAGCCGTGTCGGACTTGCCCGGAATCGGCCTGGGCGAGGCGGGCTTTTCGTCGAAGCGGACGATGCGCATCTCCTCGTCGGTGCTCATCACGCCGAAATCGCACGCGTCGCTCAGCGGCACCTCCAGGCAGCCCACCGTGCACTGCGCCCCGCGCGCGACGTGCTGGGCGATCATGGGGCCGTAGTCCATCTTGTAGATGTGGTCGCCGGCCAGGATCAGGATGTGCGCCGGCTGGTGGGTCATGATGAAGTCGAGGTTCTGGTACACCGCGTCGGCGGTGCCGGCGTACCAGGAAGCAACCTCGGTGCGCTGCTCGGCCGGCAGCAGCTCGATGAACTCGCCGAACTGTCCGCGCAGGAAGCCCCAGCCCTGCTGCAGGTGGCGGATCAGCGAGTGGCTCTTGTACTGGGTCAGCACGCCGATGCGCCGTACGCCGCTGTTGATGCAGTTGGACAGCGTGAAGTCGATGATACGGAACTTGCCGCCGAAGGGTACCGCCGGCTTGGCCGTATGCGCTGTCATCTGCATCAGGCGCGAGCCGCGACCGCCCGCCATCACCAGCGCCAGGGTATCGCGCGTGGCACGGCTGACGAAACGGGATTCGGGTGGGTGGAGCAAGGCGAGGTTCCTTATATTCAGTGACTGGGCGCCGCTGCGTGGACTTGCGCGTGCCAGGCGAAAGATGCGTTGGACAAGATGGCCTTCCGTTCGAACATACTATGCGGACACCCCGATGACGCGACGTTCACCGTCCCCCCCGGCCTGAGGCTTCCTATCCTACGCCGGATGTGTGACGGTAGCGGTAATGTGTCCGCTCTAATGTGGTGCATGCGAAAACAATGCCAAATCCGGCGAAGGGAGACTTGGGTTCGATGTCCTTGAAAGTTCTGCACGCCGCCTCGGAATGCCAGCCGCTGGCAAAGACCGGCGGCCTGGCCGACGTGGTGGCCGCGCTGCCCGCAGCCCTGACCGCAGTAGGGGTGGAGGCCCGCGTATGCCTGCCGGCCTACCGCGGTGTCAAGCAGCAGATTTCAGACCTGGCCTGGGTGGGCGGCGTCAACGTGCTCGGGCAGGACTTCGGGGTCCTCGAAGGCTCCTTGCCGGAACGCGGTCTCAAGCTGTGGCTGATCGATTGCCCGCACCTGTACGAACGTCCCGGTGATCCCTATCACGATATGCACGGGCGGCCCTGGCACGACAATCCCTGGCGCTTCGGCTGCTTTGCGCAGGCGGTGGCCCAGCTCGCGCGCGGCTGCAATGGCTGGAAGCCCGACGTCGTCCATCTCCATGACTGGCAGGCCGCGCTGGCGGCCGCCTGGATCGAGCCGCTGCCGGGCCGTCCGCGGCTGGTCTTCACCATTCACAACCTGGCCTATCAGGGCCTGTACAGCCGCGACGAGTTCAACGCCCTGCAGGTGCCGGGGTACCTCTGGCATATGCACGGCGTGGAGTTCTGGGGCGGCTTTTCGTTCATGAAGGCCGGCATCAATCTGTGCGATGCCATCACCACGGTCAGCCCGACCTACGCGCGCGAAATCCTCACCCCGGAATTCGGCCACAGCCTCGACGGCGCGTTGCGGGATCGCCGCTCGCTGCTGCACGGCATCGTCAACGGCATCGATGCGGAGGCCTGGAACCCGGCCACCGATCTGCTGCTCGGCTCGACTTACGGCAATCGCAACGTGGTGAGCGGCAAGAACGCCAACAAGGCCGCGCTGAAAGAGGAGCTTGGACTGGCACCCGGCGAAGAGCCGTTGCTGATCTTCATCGGCCGCTTCGCCGAACAGAAGGGCGCCGACCTCATCCTGGCGGCGCGCGGCCCCTTGCTCGAGCTGCCGCTGCAACTGGCGGTGCTCGGCACCGGCGATCGCCAGCTGGAGCGCCAGTTCGGCGAGTGGGCGGAGGCCCAGCCGGGACGTGTGGCGCTGCGGCTGCGCTATGACGAAGGGCTGGCGCACCGGATGACCGCCGCGGCCGATCTGCAACTGATGCCGTCGCGGTTCGAACCTTGCGGTCTGAACCAGATGTATGCGCAGCGGTATGGCACCATCCCCGTGGTACGTCGCACGGGCGGACTCGCCGACACGGTGACCGACGCCACGGCGGAGAGCCTCGCCGACGGCAGCGCGACTGGCGTGCACTTCCAGCATGCCGACGTCGGCGGCGTGCTTCACGGTGTGCGGCGGGGGCTCGAGCTGCTGGCGGACAAGACCTTGCGGGCCAGGTTGCGACGCACGGGCATGGCGCGCGACTTTTCCTGGACCCGATCGGCGCGGCAATATGAACAACTGTATACAAGCCTGCTGAACGGTGGGCACACTTGAGCAAGTCGATGCGTAAGGGGCACCAAGCGGAACCTCCATTCGATGCCGCCGCGGCGGCGGCCCTGGTGCGCGGGGAGCTGAAAGATCCCTTCGCGGTGCTGGGGCCGCATCGCGATGGCGCCGGCGTGACAGTGCGCGCCTTCCTGCCCGGCGCGGAGGCGGTCGAGGCGGTGGCGCGCGACGGCGGCGCTTCCCTGGGGACGTTGCTCCCGGTGCCGCCGGAGGGGCTGTTCGCCGGCCGCCTGCAGGCCGATACGGCCTATAGCCTGCGCATCCGCTGGCCCAGCGGAATGCAGGAGACCGAAGACCCCTATGCCTTCGGCCTGCTGCTGGGCGAGATGGATCTGCATCTGCTGGCGGAAGGGCGGCACCAGGAACTCGGCCGCTGCCTGGGCGCGCATCCGATGACAGTGGATGGCGTCGCCGGCGTACGTTTCGCCGTGTGGGCGCCCAACGCCCGCCGGGTCGCGGTGATCGGCGACTTCAATGGCTGGGACAGCCGCCGCCATGGCATGCGGCTGCGCCACGATGCCGGTGTGTGGGAATTGTTCGTGCCGCGCCTGGGCGTGGGCGAGGTCTACAAATACGAAGTGCTCGGCGCGGATGGCGGCCGGCACCTCAAGGCCGACCCGGTGGCCTGGTGCACCGAGCTGCCGCCGGCGACCGCCTCGGTGGTCGCCGATACCGCCGCCGCTTTCCGCTGGACCGACCAGAAGTGGCTCGAATCGCGTCGCGCGCGGCAGTCGCTGGGCGCTCCAATATCGATCTACGAGGTGCACGTCGGTTCCTGGCAGCGCGACATCTACGCCGGCGGCCGCTGGCTGAACTGGGACGAACTGGCGCAGCGGCTGGTGCCCTACGTGGCCGACCTCGGCTTCACCCATATCGAGCTGCTGCCGATCATGGAGCACCCCTTCGGCGGCTCCTGGGGCTACCAGCCGCTGGCGATGTTCGCGCCGACGGCGCGCTACGGCACGCCGGAGGGCTTCGCCCGCTTCGTCGACGCCTGCCACGCGGCAAACATCGGCGTCCTGCTCGACTGGGTGCCGGCGCATTTCCCCAGCGACTCGCACGGCCTGGGCCGCTTCGATGGCACCGCCCTGTACGAGTATGCCGACCCGCGCGAAGGTCTCCATCCCGACTGGGGCACGCTGATCTACAACTTCGGCCGCCACGAGGTGGCCGGTTTCCTCATCGGCAGCGCGCTGCACTGGATCGAGCACTACCACGTGGACGGGCTGCGCGTCGACGCCGTGGCCTCGATGCTCTACCGCGACTACAGCCGCAATCCGGGCGAGTGGGTGCCCAACGTGCATGGCGGGCGCGAGAACCTCGACGCCGTGGAATTCGTCCGGCGCCTCAACCAGACGGTGGCGCAGCGCTGCCCCGGCGCAATCGTGGTGGCGGAGGAATCCACCTCCTGGCCCGGCGTGACGCGCGACCCGGCCTACGGCGGCCTCGGCTTCGCCTACAAGTGGAACATGGGCTGGATGCACGACACCCTGCATTACATGAAGCTGGATCCGGTGTACCGCGGCTATCACGACCGCGACCTGACGTTCGGGCTGATGTACGCCTTCAGCGAGCACTTCATGCTGCCGCTGTCGCACGACGAGGTGGTGCACCTCAAGCGCTCGCTGTTCAGCAAGATGTCGGGCGACCGCTGGCAGCAGTTCGCCAACCTGCGTGCCTACCTCGGACTGATGTGGGGCTACCCGGGCAAGAAGCTGCTGTTCATGGGGGCGGAGCTCGCGCAGGAACGCGAATGGGATCACGACAGCGAGCTGCAGTGGCACCTGCTCGCCGACCCCCGGCACCGCGGCGTGCAGAACCTGGTGCGCGACCTCAACCGGCTCTATGTGGCGGAGCCCGCGCTGCACGCCGGCGATTGTCACGGTCACGGCTTCCGCTGGGTGGTGGTCGACGACCGCGAGAACTGCGTGTTCGCCTGGCTGCGCCATGATCCGCAGGGCGGGACTCCGGTCCTGGTGGTCTGCAACATGACGCCGGTGCCACGGCATCACTACCGGGTCGGTGTGCCCCAGGGCGGTCGCTGGCGCGAGCTGCTCAACACCGATGCCGGGCACTACGCCGGCAGCAACATGGGCAACGCCGGTGCGATCCTTGCGGAAACCGATTCCGCCCGCAAGGCCAGCCACGGCCTGCCGGAGTCTCTGGTGCTGACGCTGCCGCCCCTGGCCACCCTGATGCTGCGCCCGGAGACGCCGTGACCGCCGGCCCCGAGCGCCTGTTTGCGGGGTCGCCGTATCCCCTCGGCGCGACGTGGGACGGTTCCGGGGTGAATTTCGCGGTTTTCTCCGCGCATGCCGAGCGGGTGGAACTCTGCCTGTTCGACAGCAGCGGCAGGCGCGAAGTCAGGCGCCTGCCGTTGCCCGAATGCACCGACGAGGTATGGCACGGCTACCTCCCGCATGCCAAAGTCGGCCAGCTCTACGGCTACCGCGCCCACGGGCCCTATGATCCCGCCCAGGGCCACCGCTTCAACCCCCACAAGCTGCTGCTCGATCCTTACGCGCGCCGCATAGCGGGTAGCCTGAGCTGGTCGGATTCGCTCTACGGCTATCGCGTCGGCTCGCAGCGCGAGGATCTGTCCTTCGACCGGCGCGACAGCGCCGCCTGCATGCCCAAGGCCGTGGTGGTCGATCCGGCGATGAGCTGGGGCGAGGACCGTCCGCCGCGCACGCGCTGGTCCAGGACCGTGATCTACGAGGCGCACCTGCGCGGCCTGACCATGCTGCGGCAGGATATCGCCGCCGCCGAGCGCGGCACTTTCGCCGGCCTGGCCAATCCGCGGGTGATCGAGCACCTGGTGCGGCTGGGCGTGACCACGATCGAGCTGCTGCCGGTCCATGCTTTCGTGCAGGACCGCTTCCTGGTCGACCGCAAGCTGTCCAACTACTGGGGCTACAACACGCTGGCGTTCTTCGCGCCGGAACCGCGCTACCTGTCCGACGGCAGCCTTGGCGAGATCCGCACGGCGGTGCACCGGCTGCACGCGGCCGGCATCGAGGTGCTGCTGGACGTGGTGTACAACCACACCGGCGAGGGCAACGAGCTGGGGCCCACGCTTTCGTTCCGTGGCCTGGACAACCTTAGCTACTACCGGCTGCTGCCCGACAACCGGCGTCGCTACATCAACGACACCGGTTGCGGCAACACCGTCAACGTTTGCCATCCGCGCGTGATCCAGCTGGTCATGGATTCGCTGCGCTACTGGGTGGAAGTCTTCCATGTCGACGGCTTTCGCTTCGACTTGTGCACCACCCTGGGCCGCGAACCCGAGGGATTCTCGCCGGAGAGCGGCTTTTTCGACGCGCTACGCCAGGACCCGGTGCTGTCGCAGGTCAAGCTGATCGCGGAACCCTGGGACGTCGGCCTGGGTGGCTACCAGCTGGGCCGGCATCCCCCCGGCTTCGCCGAGTGGAACGACCGCTTCCGTGACGATACACGCCGCTTCTGGCGCGGCGACGGCGGCATGCGCGGCGCGCTGGCCGGGCGCTTGCACGGCTCGGCCGAGTTTTTCGACCACCACAAGCGGCGGCCCTGGGCCTCGGTCAATTTCGTCACCGCCCACGACGGGTTCACCCTGGAGGACCTGGTCAGCTATTCGGGCAAGCACAACCTGGCCAACGGCGAGGACAACCGGGACGGGCACTCGGAGAACTTCAGCTCAAACTACGGTGTGGAGGGTCCGACCACGGATGCGGAGATCCTGCGCCGCCGTGGCGCCGTCAAGCGCGCCCTGTTGACCACGCTGCTGTGCGCCCACGGCACCCCCATGCTGGTGGCGGGCGACGAGTTCGGCCACACGCAAAACGGCAACAACAATGCCTATTGCCAGGACAACCGCACCAGCTGGATCAACTGGGCCCTGGCCGACACACCGGCGGCACGTGACTTGCAGCGCCTGGTGAGGCGGCTCACTGCCGCCCGGCGCGAGCACCCTTCCCTGCAGCGCGCGCGTTTCCTGCATGGCAGGGAAGAGCCGGCGCCGGGTCTGAGCGATATCACCTGGTTCAATCTTCAAGGCGAAGTCATGACGGGAGACGGGTGGCAGGACGGCAACGGCCGCGACCTGGTGTTGCGCCGCGCGGTACGGGTCGACGACGGGCAGGTGGACGTCAGCCTGCTGCTGCTCAACGGCGCGGCGGAGCCGCGCACCTTCCGCCTGCCGCCGCCGTCGCTGCCCTGGCGGCTGCTTGTCGACAGCGACGAGCCGCACGCGGTCGAGCGTATGCTCGACGCCGAGACGCTCGAAGTCGCAGCCCACTCCGTGGTGCTGCTGACCGCCTACGTCGACGGAGCCGTCGCATGAGCGACAAGGCGCTGCACGAACTGGCCGAAGCCGCCGGGCTGTCGATGCAATGGACCGACTACCAGGGCAAGCCGCACACGGTATCGCCCGAGGTCGCGCGGCGCATACTGGAAGCGCTGGAGCTGCCCTGCGGCTCGCCCCGCCAGGTCGCCGAAAGCCACGCTTTGCTGGAACAGGAGCGCAGCGGGCAGGGCGGCCTGCCCGCCCTGCTCGTCGGCAGCGCGGGGGTGCCGCTCGGGCTGCCGGCGACCGCGGGTGGCGAGCAGCGCTATCGGCTCGTGCTGGAAAGCGGTGCCACGGTTGAAGGTGCGCTGCAGGGCGGTCCCAATGGGCAGGTTTCGCTGCCCCCCGTCGCCGAATACGGCTACCACCGCCTGCAACTGGGCGATCGGGAGACCGGGGTGGCGATCGCGCCACCGCGCGGCTACAGCCTCGACGACGTCGCGGGGAAGCGCAAGCTCTGGGGACTTACCGCCCAGCTCTATTCGCTGCGGCGCAAGGGGGATGGTGGCATCGGCGACTTCACCGCCCTGGGCCGGCTGGCGCGCGATGCCGGCGCGCGCGGGGCCGACGCGGTGGCGATCAGCCCGATCCACGCCCTGTTCGGAGCGGATCTCGATCGTTACAGCCCGTATGCGCCGTCGAGCCGTCTCCACTACAACCCGCTGTACGCCGATCCTGCCGGGATCTTCGGCGAAGCCGCCGTGGCCTCCGCCGCGGCGGCGGAGGGTGTCGCCGATGCGCGTCTCCGCCTGGAAGGCGCGACGCTGATCGAGTGGCCGGAGGCCGCGCGGGCCAAGCTGGCCCTGATGCGGCGGTTGTATCGCGGCTTCGTGCAGGACGGGGCGGGGGAGTTCGCGGGCCGGAGGTCGGAGTTCGAGCGCTTCTGCAGCGCCGGCGGCGAGGCCTTGCGCGATCACGCCGTGTTCGAGACGCTGCATGCCCACTGCGTCCAGTCCGAACCGCGGCGCTGGCACTGGCGCGACTGGCCGCCGGAGTTCCGCGATCCGCGCGGCGCCGCGGTGGCCGCGTTCGCCTCCGAGCATGCCGACGAAGTGCGCTTTCACATGTTCCTGCAGTGGCAGGCCGCCTGCGGCCTGCGCGATGCCCAGGCCGCCGCGCGGCAGGGTGGCATGGCGATCGGCATCGTCGGTGACCTCGCCGTCGGCGCCGACGGCGGCGGCAGCCACGGCTGGAGCCGGCAGCATGACCTCCTGGGAGGGATCAGCGTCGGCGCGCCGCCGGACCTGATCAACAGCGTCGGCCAGAACTGGGGCCTTACCGCTTTTTCGCCGCAGGGCATGACGCATCACGGCTATGCCCCGTTCATCGAGATGATCCGGGCGTCCTTGCGCCACTGCGGCGGTCTGCGCATCGACCACGTGCTCGGCATGCAACGCATGTGGCTGGTGCCGGAAGGTGTGAAAGCCACCGAAGGGGCGTATCTGCGCTACCCGATGGAGGATCTGCTGCGCCTGATCGCGCTGGAATCGCGGCGCCACCGGGCGGTCATCATCGGCGAGGACCTCGGCACCGTGCCCGAGGGCTTCCGTCCCCGGCTGTCGGCCGCCGGCATCCTCGGCCTGCGCGTGCTGTGGTTCGAGCGCGAGTGGGGGCTCTATTCCGCGCCCGGACGCTGGCAGCGCGACGCCGTGGCGATGACCACCACCCACGACCTGCCCACCGTGGCCGGCTGGTGGCGCGGACGGGACATCGACTGGCGCACCAGGCTCGGCCTGCTGGGGCCCGGCCGCACCGAGAAATCCGAACGCGAGGAGCGTGGCAGGGACCGCGTCGCGCTGTGGAATGCATTTCTTTATGACGGCGTGGCACAGGGCGCCGTTCCGCCGCCGGAGCAGGGCGAAGCCGTGGCCGACGCCGCCGTGGCCTACGTCGCCCGCACCGCCTCGCAGCTTGCGCTGGTGCCGGTGGAAGACCTGTTGGGCCTGGTGGAGCAGCCCAACCTGCCGGGCACCATCGACGAACACCCGAACTGGCGGCGGCGGCTGCCGTGCGAGGTGGAGGAAGTCGGGGAAAAGGGTGCGGCGCGGATGGCGTTGTTGGAGAAGGAGCGGCCGCGGGGCGGGTGATCCGGCTACTCGCGCGCCTGCAGTTGGTGAAGCGTTTGCAGACGGGCCTTGATGTCCCGCGTATCGGGGAAGTTTGCGCCTTCTGTTTCTTCCATCAGTGTAGCTGCTTCCGTTAAGTATCCGATTGCGGCCGGCATGTCGTTCAGCTGTTGAGCGCGGATGCCCTGCATATACACCAAGTACGACTTTTCCAGGTGATAGCCATCCGTCAGTTGGGTTTGGCGCAGGCCGTCGGCAAGCTCATCGATCAACGGACTCGCTTGCGCCAGGTTGCCGGTATCCAGCAGGGTCTTCCCACACGCTATCAAGATGTACAGGTACGCAATATCGGTCTTACCAAAGCTATGACGGCCTTGCCCGAGCAGCTTCGGCACCAGCGGGATGGCTTCGTTCGAACGCCCGGCAAGATTGAGCGTGTCCACCAAGCGGATTTGCGAGCGGAGCGCCAGATAGTTGTCCGGACCGACCTGTTTTTCCAGCCCCTTATGCACACGTCTGTATATTTCTATCGCCTCGGCAAAGCGGCTGGAGATCACGTAAAGGTCTGCCAGCAGTTCTTCGCCATCCAGTGCCTCGACGCTGTCCGGTCCATACAGCGCAGCGAATCCGGAAGCTGCCTTATGGGTTTCCGCCTCCGCTTCGGCGAAGGCCGACGCCCGCTCGCTTCCGAAAAAACCCAGGCAGCCTAGCGCCTGCCCCAGTTCTTGACGCACGCTCAGGGTCGGCCGCCCGTTCTCGCCGTAGGTGGCTACGAAATGCGGCAGCCACTGGTGGCTCAGTTCCACGGCCTCCTTGCACTGGCGCAATTCCCCGAGCGCTCGCAGATAGTAGGGTCGGGCCGTGTCGATCACTCTTGAATCCTCCATGGTCGCAGAGGATGCGCGGTCCTTTAGCACGGTGCCGAGCAGTCGCGCGGCCGCGACTGCGTCGCCTGTCCGGTTCTTGAGTTCCCCTTCGATCACCCTGGCTTTGAGCATGACCGGATCGCTTGGCGAGACCACCTTCCTGAGCTTCGCGTAGATCTCTTCGAAATCCGGCCCCACATCGGCCTCTCGAACGATCAGAAGACGATAGCTCAGCGCGTCGATCCCGGCGGCGAGCGTATGCAAATCGTCCGCGCCGAGGTTGTCACTGTATAGCTGCGCGGAGCGTTGGGCCAGCCTGATTGCCTCTTGGGGCTCGCTCAACGTATCGAGCGTATCCGCCAGCGCCCGGTCGAGCGCGGCCTCCACCAAAGGACTACTAGCTAGCCTCTTGGGAATTTCCGGCAGGCTGCTGACGATCGCCTGCTTGAGTGTGATGTCATAGCGCCCGCCGTAATCCGGGCTGGCCGCCTTGATGATGTCCCGGTTGAGGAATTCGTTGAACTGCGTGGCGATGTTGCGCTGAAGTTCTGCGGCCTGGACCGCCTGCCGTTCCCGCAGCAACAGGAATGTGCTGATCCCGAGACCCAGTACGAGCACGATGCCGGTGAGCACGACCCACGGCCGTTTCGCCCGAGCCCGATCCAACTCACGTCGTGCCTGCTGCAAACGCTCCTGCTCCGTTTGCTGCCGGAGTTGTTCCGCCCGCCGAGCCGGCAGGTTACGCAACCGTTCCGCCAGCAGTTGTGCCGAAGGCAGCCGTCTCTGTGGCGTACCGTTGGTGGCCTGCCGGATGTCGTCGCGCAGCAGTTCGTCTGGGACATCCGCTTCCCAGCCTGAGGCGATCGGCCGCCACTGGCCTGTTACCAGTTGATAAAGCAGTACACCCAGGGCAAACACATCCGACTGCACGCTGGCACTGCCGCCGGAGAAGAGCTCCGGCGCCATGTACACGAGAGTTCCGGCTCCCGAGTTGTCAGCATGGGCTACGGTCTGGGTGAACCCCAACATGGTGATTCCCAAGGAGTTGAGCCGTCCGGCTTCGGCCTGCCCGGCGCCGAAGTCGCAGAGCCGGATCCGGGGGCGGCCATCGACTTCCTCCACCAGGATGTTCTGGGGTTTCAGATCCTTGTGCAGCACGCCGACCGAGTGGGCTGCGCCGACCGCTTCTGCGATTTGTGCTACGAGCTCGATGCGCAGCCCCAGGTCCACGCTGGTAGGGCCGCCCTGTTCATCCAGCCAACTGCGCAGGTCTGCACCCACGTATTCGGACTCGATGAAGTAGGGTGCCAGCTCGAACTGCCAGTCCAGGATCCTGGCGACTGCGGCCCCCTCTCCCAGCGCTTCACGCAGCAGGCGGTAAAGGGTGACCTCGCGTTTCAGCGCACGCAGTTGGGAGCCTTCTGCACCGAACTTGAAGAACCGCTGCTCGCGGGTCTTGGCGTGCTCGGCCAGCCAGGCGTTGCCGCCTCCGCCCAGCAGCTTGACCAGTGTCCAGTGCGGCCGTCCCGGCACGCTGTCGCCAGCCTGCAAGCCCAGCTGTACCGGCGGTTCCGCATCCGAGCTACGCTCGACCTCAGCCACCAGCCGGTAGCCGACCTTTGGAATGGTGACGATCAGGCTCTGGTCGTCGTCGCCCAGGGCCCGGCGCAGCTTGCCGATGGCGTTGGACACCGCGGCTTCATGGACCGGGCGTCCTTCCCACACCGTTTCCAGGATTTCCTCGGAAGTGACGACTTCCCCGGCATGCTCCAGCAGCAGGCGGAGGGCTTCCAGCGGCTTGGGCTCGATGCCGACGGACTGGCCGCGCACCCGCACCTCATGGGTGCGTGCGTCCAACTCCGCTTCGGCGAAGCGCCAGAGGGTTGTGCGTTCGTCGCCCATGGATAGGTCGTGGCTCAGCTTTGTGCTTCTGCCTTTCTGAGCGCCTGCAGGCGTGACCTGGCGTCGCGGGCTGTAAAGCAGTTCGGGCCGAGTGTGTTTTCGAAGCGACGCGTGGCGTCGGTCAGATACGCAATAGCTGCTTGAATATCCCCTTGTTGCTGCGCACGAATGCCTTGTAGATACGACAACAACGATCGTTGTGTCCGAGTGAACTGGGTGTCAGGCGCTTGGACAAGATTCACCATCAGCTCATCGATTAGAACGTTCGCTTCGGCTGTGTGCCCACCATACAAGAGTGCTTGGGCCGAAATAAGCAGTGTGTATCGATAACGGTAGTCGGTTTTACCGAGATCGCGGCCCGTTTGGTCGAGAAGCTTTTGCGCGAGGGGGATAGCGTCGTTTATTTGCCCGGATTGATTGAGGCACGACAGGCGTATAAATTGAGGTCGGTAAGCTGCTAGGCTACTGGTACCCAACTGCGTACCTATCCCTTCATAGACACGCTGAGATAGAGCTATGCATTCGGAATTGCGCTCGAAGAAGAAATATATGTAAGCGAGATCTTCTTCGCCGATCAGCGTCTCGAGACTATCCGGGCCGTACAGTTCTGAATATCCGGAAATAGCCGCACGAAGCTCTGTTTCCGCTTCCGCAAAATGGGCCAATTCGGGACGTCCGACGCCATGACAGGCAAGTGCGTCTCCCAGCGCCTCACGCAAGTTGAGGGTTGGGCGCCCTTTCTCGCCGTAGGTGGAGACAAAATGCGGAAGCCATTGGCGAGCCAATTCAACGTTCTTTGTGCATTCGTCTAAATCGAAGAGGCGCGCGCCTAGATAATCGATTCGAGTTTTATCAATCCACTCAGAGAGTTCCTTCGAGGACGGCGACGGGTACTCCTTCAGGGCATTGCCCCAGATCTGGCTGGCAGTGTCCATATTCCCTGCTTTGTAAGCAAGCATGCCTTCGATCGTTCTTGCCTTTAGCATTACCAGATCATCCGGAGAAGCCGTGCGCCTGAGCTTGGCGTACGTATCGTCAAAAATCCGATGAAGACCGTCCGGTCCGACAATCTCAAGGCTGTGCTCGACGACACCTATCTTCGCTGTTAATGTCTGGAGATCGTCGGGTCCCAGATTGTCGCTATACAGTTGTGCTGAGCGCTCAGCCAGCTTGATGGCCTCTTTTTGTTCGCTCAACGTGTCTAGCGTATCCGCCAGGACCAAATCGAGAGCCGCTTCAACGAGCGGGCTGCCGCCCAGCCTCTTCGGAATCTCCGGCAAGCTGCTGACCACCGCCTGCTTGAGCGTAATGTCATAACGCCCGCCGTAATCCGGGCTGGCCGCCTTGATGATGTCCCGGTTCAGGAATTCGTTGAACTGAGTGGCGATGTTGCGCTGCAGTTCTGCGGCCTGGACCGCCTGACGCTCCTGCAGCAGCAGCGCTGTGCTGGCCGTCAAGCCCAATATCAGCACAATGCCGGTGAGCATCACCCAGGGCCGTTTCGCCCGGGTCCGATCCAGCTCGCGGCGCGCCTGCTGCAAGCGCTCCTGCTCCGCCAGTTGCCGTGCCTGTTCGGCGCGCCGCTGCGGCAGGCTGCGCAGCCGTTCCGCCAGCAGTTGTGCCGAAGGCAGTCGTCTCTGCGGCGTACCATTGGTGGCCTGGCGGATGTCGTCGCGCAGCAACTCGTCAGGGACATCGGCCTCCCAGCCCGAAGCGATGGGCCGCCACTGGCCGGTCACCAGCTGGTAGAGCAGTACTCCCAGGGCAAACACGTCGGACTGCACGCTGGCGCTGCCGCCTGAAAACAGCTCCGGTGCCATGTAGACCAGCGTCCCGGCTCCTGAGTTGTCGGCATGGGCCACGGTCTGGGTGAACCCCAGCATGGTGATTCCCAGGGAGTTGAGCCGGCCGGCTTCGGCCTGCCCGGCGCCGAAGTCGCACAGGCGGATTCTCGGCAGGCCGTCGATCTCCTCGACCAGGATGTTCTGGGGTTTCACGTCCTTGTGCAGCACGCCGACCGAGTGGGCGGCGCCGACCGCTTCTGCGATTTGCGCCACGAGCTCGATGCGCAGCCCCAGGTCCATGCCGGCAGGGCCGCCCTGACCATCCAGCCAACTACGCAGGTCTGCGCCCACATATTCGGACTCTACGAAGTAGGGCTCCTTCTCGAACTGCCAGTCCAGGATCCTGGCGACCGCGGCCCCCTCTCCCAGCGCTTCATGCAGCAGGCGGTAAAGGGTGACTTCGCGCTTGAGCGCGCGCAGCTGCTGGCTTTCGTTGCAGAACTTGAAGAAGCGCAGCTCGCGCGTCTTGACGTGCTCGGCCAGCCAGGCGTTGCCCGATCCGCCGCCGAGTGGCTTCACCAGTCTCCAGTGAGGCCGGTCCGGAACGCAATCACCCGCTTGCAGCCCCAGTTGAACGGACGACTCCGCGTCGGTGCTGCGCTCGACCTCGGCCATCAGGCGGTAGCCGACCTTGGGAACGGTGAGGATCAGGCT
The DNA here is from genome assembly GCA_031291075.1 of Nevskia sp. Taxonomy (GTDB): domain Bacteria; phylum Pseudomonadota; class Gammaproteobacteria; order Nevskiales; family Nevskiaceae; genus Nevskia. The sequence goes on from JARLJS010000048.1 coordinate 35,849, forward strand.
CTGATCGTCGTCGCCCAGGGCCCGACGCAGCTTGCCGATAGCGTTGGACACAGCAGCTTCGTGGACGGGCCGTCCTCCCCAGACCGTTTCCAGGATCTCATCGGTGGTGACAACCTCGCCGGCGTGCTCCAGCAGCAGGCGCAAAACCTCGAGCGGCTTGGGCTCGATACCGACGCTCAGCCCCCGCACCCGCACCTCGTGGGTGCGTGCGTCAAGCTCCGCTTGCGCGAAGCGCCAGATGGCTGTGCGTTCGTCTCCCATGGCAGCGTGTGTATCCGTACCGACGTCCGCGGTCGCTCACGCTGCCGCAGTCCCCGTGTCGTCCCCGATCCGGTTCTTGCAGCGAGTTTAAACTGGCACCGAATGCGCCACGATGGCGTTTTGTGACATATGTCGCAAGCGCCTTATGGGTAGAATCTACTAGCCGACGTACGGAGTGCATCCAGATGCTTGGGATGTGACGTACACGAGGCCGGAACCGGCGACGATCGTATTGTGACGCCGCTCACATCCGAGCGTTCAGGGTTGTCCGAACGGGCGCACCGCACCGCAGTCGGCAGCTTGCCAGCGGCCGGAAAAATCGGTCCTGGTTTCGGTGGGGCCGCCGTCCGCGTTCTTGCCGGCGAACTGTATGCTGCCGCTGTAGTGCTCATCGTTGTCGTAAGTGACGCTTACGTGACCGCTGCCTTGCATGTCGCCGCTGCAGGCGAGGTCGGCCGTATAGCTGCGTCCGCTATGCTTGACGTTCCTCACCAGGCAGCCCTGCTGCAGATCGAGTTCGGGCGGTGCGGTCAGAGCCGCCTGGGCTGGTGTGACGCAGATCTGCGAGGTCATCGGGCCGGTGCCGGGAACGCTGATGCCCATCTGCTTGATCATGGCCAGTTGTTCGGGCGACACGTCCGGAATCTGCATGCCCATCTGCCTGGCCAGGGCCAGCTTCTCAGCCGAGACCTGCGGGATGCCGCCGCTGAAGTTCATCTGGGTCGTGACCTGCCACAGGCCTGGCTTGCCATGGTCGTAGGACAGGGCGACACCCGGCAACACGAGCAGCGCGGCGATCACCAATACTACGCTTCGGTAGTGCATGCGTCGGCACCCGGGTGGAATGAGGCGGCTGCATCATAGCAGCCGGCGCTCAGTCAATCAGGTACACGTACACCGGGACCCTGGTCTGCCGCAGCACGGCCGCGATCGGCAGCAGGCGGGCCGTCACGTGCTGGCGCGCCTCCTCGTAGACGCGATGCTTGGCCTCGCCCTGGATCTGCAGGTACAAGCCGCGCGCATCGAGCAGGCCGGCGAGGGTGAAGCTCAGGCGCGGGTGCTCGGCAGCCGAGGGTTGCACCGCCGTGAGCACTGCCTTGCCGCCGGGGTCCAGGGCGGCTGCGGTGGCGGTGGCGTCCGGGAACAAGGACGCCGTATGGCCGTCCTCGCCCATGCCGAGTACCACGGCGTCGAAGGGGCGGGGCAGTGCTTCGAGTGCGCGCGTGCGCTCGGCGATGGCCTCGGCCGGACTGGCCGCCGCGGTCTTGAGCGGCACGAAGTGGGCTTCCGCCACCGCGCCGCTCAGCAGGCTCTGCCGCAGGAGGTGTTCGTTGCTGTCCGGGGACGGCGGGTCCACCCAGCGTTCGTCCACCAGGCTGATATAGACGTGCGCCCATTCCAGGGGTTGCTGTGCCAGGGCCTGCAGGAATGCCAGCGGGCTGCGGCCGCCGGACAGGATCATCGAAGCGCGGGCCCGGCAGCGCAGGCCCTCGCGCAACGCGGCGGCGACGTCCTGCGCCAGGGCTTCGGCCGAGGCCGCGGCGTCGCCGAACCTGCGCTCGACGACTTCGGCACTCAAGTCTCTTCCCTCCAGGCCAGGCCCTCGCGCGCGATCAGCGCGCTGGAGGCGGTGGGGCCCCAGGTGCCGGAGGTATAGGGCTTCGGCGGATCGCCCTGCACGGCCCAGGCCTCCTGGATCGGGTCGATCCAGCGCCAGGCCGCGTCCAGCTCGTCGCGGCGCATGAACAGGGTGAGGTTGCCCGAGATCGCGTCCATCAGCAGGCGCTCATAGGCATCCCAGCGGCGCGTCTTGAAAGTCTTGCCGAAGTCCAGGTCCAGGTCCACCGGCCGCACCCGCATCTCCGCCCCGGGGATCTTGGCCGACACGAACAGCTTGATGCCTTCGTCCGGCTGCAGGCGGATCACCAGCCGGTTGGTGTCGCCGTCGGTGCCGGGGAGAATCGCGTACGGCACCCCACGGAAGTTGATCACGATCTCCGATACGCGTTCCTGCATACGCTTGCCGGTGCGCAGGTAGAACGGCACCCGGGCCCAGCGCCAGTTGTCGAGGTCCACCCGCATGGCGATGAAGGTCTCGGTGGTGCTGTGGGCGGGAATTCCTTTCTCTTCCAGGTATCCGGGCACCGCCTTGCCGTCGATGGCGCCCGGGCGGTACTGCCCGCGCACGATCTTGGCCCGCACCGTGTCCGGCGTGAACGGGCGCAGCGCCTTCAGCACCTTGAGCTTTTCGTCGCGCACGGCATCGGGATCGATGCTCACCGGCGGCTCCATGGCGATGATGCACAGCAGCTGCAGCAGGTGGTTCTGCACCATGTCGCGCAGCGAGCCGTAGTGATCGAAGTAGCCGCCGCGTTCCTCCACGCCCACCGTTTCGGCCAGGGTGATCTGCACGTCGCGCACCGCCACGCGGTGCCACAAGGGCTCGAAGATGGAGTTGGCGAAACGCAGCGCCAGCAGGTTCTGCACCGTTTCCTTGCCCAGGTAATGGTCGATCCGGTAGATCTGCCGCTCCTCGAAGATCTTGCCCACCTCCTCGTTGATGCGCGTGGCCGAGGCCAGGTCGCGACCGAGCGGCTTCTCCAGCACCACGCGCGACAGCGGCGTCACCAGCCCGGCGGCGGCGAGGTGGGCGCAGATGGTGGAAAACAGGTCAGCGGCGGTCGACAGGTAGAACACGCGGATGCGCTGGCCGGAGTCGCGCAGGCGCTCCGCCAGCTCGGCGAAGCCGGTTCCGCCGGCGCCGTCGATGGACAGGTAATCGATCGACTGGGTGAAAGCGGTCCAGGCGCGCTCGTCGAAGTCCGCGGCGGGAATGTAGCGCCGGCAGGTTGCGGTGATCATCTCGATGTACTGCTCGCGGCCCAGCTTCTGCCGGGAGGCGGCATAGCTGCGCCAGCCGCGCGTGTCCTTGCTGTCGCGGTGGCGGTAATACAGGCCCGGCAGCAGCTTGCGCAAGGCGAGGTCCCCGGTGCCTCCGAAAAAGATCAGGTCGAAGCTGTCGGGTAAAGCCATGATCCATGCCCTCGCAGGTCAGACACCATATTGTCCGGGATTACTTCTTGCACGGATATTGCCGGCCGCGCAGGATGCTCATGGTTTCGCTAGCGTGTTCCTTGCCATGTGTCCGCACGCCGGCCCGGACCGCACGGAGGTACTATGGACGTTCATCCCGTCGTCGCCAAGGTTACGGCGCGCATCCGCAAGCGCAGCGAAGGTACGCGCGGCGCCTTTCTGCGCCGTGCCGAGCTGGCCCGCGCCAGTGGCACAGTGCGCGGCAAGGCTTCCTGCACCAATCTGGCCCATGTCTTCGCCGCCTCGGCGCCGGACGAAAAGCGCCTGCTGCGCGAGGCGCGCTGGCCCAACATCGCCATCGTGTCGGCCTACAACGACATGCTATCCGCGCATCAGCCGCTGGAGCGCTACCCCGCCATCATCAAGCAGGCCGCTCGCGAGGCGGGAGCGGTAGCCCAGTTCGCCGGCGGGGTGCCGGCCATGTGCGACGGCGTGACCCAGGGCGAGGACGGCATGGAGCTGTCCCTGTTCTCGCGCGACGTCATCGCCATGGCCACCGCCGTGGCCCTGTCCCACAACGTGTTCGACGCCGTGCTGTGCCTCGGCGTGTGCGACAAGATCGTCCCCGGGCTGCTCATCGGGGCGCTCAGCTTCGCCCACCTGCCGGTGATCTTCGTGCCCGGCGGGCCGATGCCCTCGGGCATTCCCAACGCGGACAAGGCGCGGGTGCGCCAGTTGTTCGCCCAGGGCAAGGTCGGGCGCGAGGCCCTGCTCGAATCGGAGGCGCAGTCCTACCACGCGCCCGGCACCTGCACCTTCTACGGCACGGCCAACAGCAACCAGATGCTGATGGAGGTGATGGGCCTGCACCTGCCGGGCACTGCCTTCGTCAATCCCAACACGCCGCTGCGCGATGCCCTCACGGCGGAGTCGGCCCGCCGCGTCGCCCGCATCACCGCCCTGGGCGGGGACTACCTGCCGCTGGCCCGGGTGGTGGACGAACGCGCCATCGTCAACGGCATCGTCGGTCTGCATGCGACCGGCGGCTCCACCAACCACACCATCCACCTGGTGGCGATTGCGCGCGCCGCCGGCATCCTCATCGACTGGGACGACTTCGCCGAGCTGTCCGGCGTGGTGCCCCTGCTGGCCCGCATCTATCCCAACGGCGCCGCGGACGTGAACGCCTTCCATGCCGGCGGCGGTATGGGTTTCCTGGTGCGCGAGCTGCTCGACGCCGGCTTGTTGCACGAGGACGTCTGCACCGTGAGCGGCCGCGGCTTGCGCGCCTACTGCGAGGAACCGCTGCTGGCCGAGGGCCGGCTGGCCTGGCGCGCGGCTCCCCCGGCCAGCCTCGACCCGGCGGTGCTGCGCGGCGCGGCCCAGCCGTTCAGCCCGGATGGCGGCCTCAAGCTGCTGCGGGGTAACCTCGGCCGGGCCGTGCTCAAGACCTCCGCGGTCAAGCCCGAGCACCACGTGGTGGAGGCGCCGGCCCTGGTGTTCGACAGCCAGGACGCCGTCGTGGCGGCGTTTAAGCGCGGCGAGCTCAAGCGCGATTTCGTCGCCGTGGTGCGCTTCCAGGGACCGCGCGCCAACGGCATGCCGGAGCTGCACAAGCTGACGCCGGCCCTTGGTTCGCTGCAGGACGAGGGCTACAAGGTCGCGCTGGTCACCGACGGCCGCATGTCCGGCGCCTCCGGCAAGGTCCCGGCGGCGATCCACGTGACGCCCGAGTGCCTGGCCGGCGGGGACCTTGCGAGGGTCCGCGACGGCGACCTCATCCGCGTCGACGCCGAACGCTGCGAATTGCTGGCCAAGGTGCCGGCGGCGGAGTGGGCGTCGCGCCGCCCGGCCGAAGCCGGGCTGTCAGCCCACCAGTGGGGGCTGGGGCGTGAGCTGTTCGCGGGGGCGCGGGCGCGCGCCACCGGGGCGGAGCAGGGTGCGATGACATTCGGCGAACCGCAGGAGGAAGGGCATACTGATGCTGCCCGCGCCGCCGCAGCAAACCGCGCTCCTCGCGCCTAGTCCGATTCAAAATGGCAAGCCGCGGGAGGGCATGGAGTTATTCAGGGGTTCCTTAGGGGAGAACCGATGCTGGACATCGAAGCCTTACTCAACGACGGGCCGGTGATCCCGGTGATCGTCATCCAGGACGCCGAGCAGGCCCTGCCGCTGGCCCGGGCGTTGCTGGCCGGCGGCGTGCGGGTACTGGAGGTGACCCTGCGCACACCGGCCGCCCTCGACGCGGTGGCCGCGATCGCGGCGGAGCACCCGCAGGCCATCGTCGGCGTCGGCACCGTGACGCGGCCGGAAGACCTGGCGCGGTCCGCGGCGGCCGGAGCCCAGTTCGCCGTCAGTCCGGCTCTGACCCGCTCGCTGGTGGCAGCGGCGCGCGAGGGTGCCCTGCCGCTGCTGCCGGGGGCGATGACCCCGTCCGAGGTGCTGCAGGCCCGCGAGGCCGGCTTCACGGCGCTCAAGCTGTTTCCGGCCGCCCAGGCCGGGGGCATCGGCATGCTCAGGGCCCTGGGCTCGGTGTTTCCCGACGTGACGTTTTGCCCCACCGGCGGCATCGACGCCGTCTCGGCGCCCGACTACCTGGCACTGCCCAACGTCGCCTGCGTGGGCGGGTCCTGGCTGGCGCCGCCGGCCCTGTTGAAGGCCGGCGACTGGGGCGCCATCGAAAAGCTGGCGCGGGCGACGTCGGCCTTGGCGCGCACGTAGGGAACCTGGGCTGAAACGGCTTCAGCGGGGCGCGGCCGCGGCCAGCGCGCTGCCGGCGAACACCGCCGCCGCGCCGCAGGCCATCGCCAGACGCAGGCCCGTGGCGGCGTCAGCGGCCAGGCCGTATACCGCGCCCGCCACCGCCACGCCGAGCGAGGCGCCCACCATGCGCGCGGTGTTGACCAGTGCCGAGGCGGTGCCGGCACGCGCCGCGCTCACCGCGGCAACGGCCGCTGCCAGCACCGGCCCGGTGTTGCAGGCCATGCCGATGCCGGTCAGCAACAGCCCTGATTCCGCCAGCCACAGCGGCCGCCCGCCGTGCGTGGCCGCCATCGTCGCCAGCCCGCAACCGATCAGCGCCATGCCGGCCGCCATCGTGCGGGCGGCGCCGAAGCGCGCGGACCAGCGGCCGGAGCGGTGCGACAGGCCGGCGAACACCAGCGACATCGGCAGCAGCGCCAGCCCGCAATGCGCGACGTCGAACACGCCGCCGCGCAACCACGTCAGCGGCAGCAGGAAGATCAGGCCATACATGCCGAAGGTCATCGCCGCCGCCACTCCCAGCGCGCAGGCGAGCTTCCCGTTCGCCAGCAGTTCCATCGGCACCATCGCGGCCGCGCCCAGGCGGCGCTCGATCGCCGCGAAGGCGCCGAACGTGCACACCGCGACCAGACCCGGCACGACTTCGCGCTCGATCATGCCGAGCACCGCGCCGCCGAGCGCGAGCGCGGCCAGCGCCTGGCCGGCCAGGTCGATCCTGCGGCCCTGCGGATCGGAGGATTCGGGAATCGTCCGCGGCCCCAGCGCCACCACGGCGAGGCCGACCGGCAGCGTCAGCAGGAAGATGCAGCGCCAGCCCGCCGCCTGGATCAGCCCGCCGCCGAGGGAGGGGCCGATGGCGAAGGCGGCGCCGTTGATGCCGGCCCACACGCCGATGACATGGGCACGCTCCTGCGCATCGGTCCAGATGACGCGGATCAGCGCCAGGCTGGCCGGCAGCATCAGGGCGGCGCCGAGGCCGGTCAGGACCCGGCCGGCGATCAGCGCCGCCGCACCGGGTGCCAGCGCGCACACGGCGGATCCGGCGGTGAAGGCGAGGGCGCCGGCCAGCAGCACCCGCCTGCGCCCGATCAGGTCGGCGAGCGTGCCGCCGCTCATCAGCAGTACGGCGTAGCTGAGGTTGTAGCCGTCGATCACCCACTGCAGGGCGCGCAAGGAGGCATGCAGGTCCACCCCGATGTCATGGACGGCGAGATTGACCACAGAAGTGTCGATCTGCGCCAGCAGCACGCTCAGGCACAGGATGGCCAGGATCCGGCTGCGCGATCGGCCGGCGAGAACCGGCGCGGGGGAATACATGTCCATGGCATAGCTCGCGAAAGGCCTGGTTCGATCGTAGGCGGCGCGGTCACCCCACGTTTCGGCGCCGCCCGAAGCATTCCGGCTCCGGTCCGGCGCACAATAACCGCGACATGGCCCCGCTCTCCGAACAAGTGCGACTCGCCGAGGTGGCCGCCGTAGTCGGCGAGCCGGCGCGCGCGGCGATGCTGCTGGCGCTCGGCGACGGCAGCGCCCTGCCGGCGGGCGAGCTCGCCGCCTGCGCGGAAGTGAGCGCGGCGACGGCCAGCGAGCACCTGCTGAAGATGCTCGACGCCGGGCTGGTGCGGGTGGAGCGCCAGGGGCGGCACCGCTACTACCGGCTGGCGTCGGCGGAAGTGGCGGAACTGCTGGAGTCGCTGATGGTCGTGGCCCACCGTTCGCCGGAGCCGCGGCGGCAGGTGCGGGTGCCGCCGCAGCTGCGCACTGCGCGCAGCTGCTACAAGCACCTCGCCGGCCGCCTGGGGGTGGCTGTTTGCGATGCCCTGTCCGGGCGGCGCTGCATCGAGGTGGAGGAGGGGCTGGCGGTCGTCACCGCCGGCGGGCTGCGGTTCCTGGAGGATTTCGGCGTCGACGTCACCCGCCTGCGCAGCCACCCCGCCACCCGCACCTGCATCGACTGGAGCGAGCGGCGCCCGCACCTGGGCGGCGCGGTCGGTGTGGCGATCCACCGCCGCTGCCTGGAGCTGCGCTGGATCCGCCCGCACCTCGACAGCCGCGCCATCAGCCTGACCCCGGCCGGCGTGCGCGGTTTCCACGCCGTGTTCGGCTTCGACCCCGCCCGCTTCGCCGCCGCCGTGGAGCGGCTGCCGGCCTCGCTCAGCCGCGCCTAGGCTTCACATCAGCTCGGCCCGCACATCCTCCTCCGACAGCAGCGGGATCGGCGTCGACTTGACGTGCCAGATGTCGCGGCAGTATTCGCGGATGGTGCGGTCCGACGAGAACTTGCCCGAGCGTGCGGCGTTCATGATCGACATGCGCGTCCACTGCTCCTTGTCGCCGTAGGCGGCGTTGACCCGCTGCTGCGCGTCCACGTACGACTGGAAGTCGGCAAAGACAAGGTACGGGTCGTGGTACATCAGGCTGTCGATCAGCGGGCGGAACAGGTCGCAGTCGCCGCGCGAGAAGAAGCCATGGCGGATCAGGTCCACCACCTCGCGCAGCTCGGGATTACTGTCGTAGTAGTCCTTCGGCACGTAGCCGGCCTTGCGCCGTTCCTGCACCTGCTGGGCGGTGAGCCCGAACAGGAAGAAGTTCTCCTCGCCGACCCGCTCCAGGATCTCGATGTTGGCGCCGTCCATGGTGCCGATGGTGAGCGCCCCGTTCATCTGGAACTTCATATTGCCGGTACCCGAGGCCTCCTTGCCGGCGGTGGAAATCTGCTCCGACAGGTCGGCGGCGGGGTAGATGCGCTGGCCGCTCGACACGCTGAAGTTCGGCACGAACACGACCCGCATACGATCGCGGGTGACCGGGTCGCGGTTGACCATGTCGCCGATCGAGGTGATCAACTTGATCATCAGCTTGGCGATGCGGTAGCCGGGTGCCGCCTTGCCGCCGAAAATGAAGGTACGCGGCACCATCTCCAGGTTCGGGCTGGACTTCAGGCGGTGATACATCGCGATGATGTGCAGTGCCGCCAGGTGCTGGCGCTTGTATTCGTGAATGCGCTTGACCTGCACGTCGAACATCGAATCGGGATCGACCGCGATGCCGCAGCGCTTGCGGATCAGGACGTCGGCCAGGTAGCGCTTGTTGGCGCGCTTGATCTCGCGCCAGCCGGCGCGGAAATCAGCCTTGTTGGCCAGCGGCTCGATCCGCTGCAACTCGTCCAGGTCGCGGATCCATTCCGGGCCGATCGCCTGGGTGATCAGCCTCGACAGCTGCGGGTTGGACAGCAGCAGCCAGCGCCTGGGCGTGACGCCGTTGGTCTTGTTGCTGAATTTCTCCGGCCATAGCTCGAAGAAGTCCTTCAGCACGTCCTGCTTGAGCAGGTTGGTGTGAAGCTCGGCCACGCCGTTGATGGCATGGCTGCCGACGCAGGCTACGTGCGCCATGCGCACGTAGCGCTCGCCGGCCTCGTCGATCAGCGACAGGCGTGCCACCCGTTCGTCGTCGCCGAGGAAGCGGCGCCGCACCTCGTCGAGGAAGCGCACGTTGATCTCGTAGATGATCTCCAGGTGCCGTGGCAGCACCTTCTTGAACAGGGCCAGCGGCCAGCGTTCCAGCGCCTCCGGCAACAGGGTGTGGTTGGTATAGCCGAAGGTGTTGCGGGTGATCTGCCAGGCGTCATCCCACTCCAGGTGGTGCTCGTCCACCAGCAGCCGCATCAATTCCACCACCGCGATCGCCGGGTGGGTGTCGTTGAGCTGCACCGCGAACTTCTCGTGGAAGCGGGTGATCGGGATGCGCTGGGCGTGCATGATGCGCAGCATGTCCTGCAGCGAGCAGGACACGAAGAAGTACTGCTGCTCCAGGCGCAGCTCCTTGCCCTCGATGTGCTCGTCGTTGGGATACAGCACCTTGCTGAGGGTTTCGGAAATCACCTTCTGGTTGACCGCGCCGTAGTAGTTGCCCTGGTTGAACACCGCGAAATCGAACGATTCCGGCGCCTCCGCGCTCCACAGGCGCAGGGTGTTGGCGGTGTTGTTGCGGTAGCCGAGGATCGGCGTGTCGTACGGCACGCCGTTGACCACGCGGCTGGGGATCCAGCGCACCTGGACCCGGCCGTGGTCGTCGGTGTAATGCTCGGTGGTGCCGCCCAGCTTCACCTGCACCGCCCACTCCGGCCGCTGCAGCTCCCAGGGATTGCCGAAGCGCAGCCACTTGTCGGTCTTCTCCACCTGCCAACCGTCGGCGAGCGACTGGTAGAAGATGCCGAACTCGTAGCGGATGCCGTAGCCCACGCAGGGAATCTCCAGCGTCGCCATCGAGTCGACGAAGCAGGCCGCCAGACGGCCGAGGCCGCCGTTGCCGAGGCCGGGCTCCTCTTCCTTGTAAAGCAACTCGTCGAGGTCCAGGCCCAGCTCGCCGACCGCCTGGCGCGCCTCGTCGTAGACGCCCAGGTTGACCAGGTTGTTGCCCAGGTGCGGTCCCATCAGGAATTCGGCCGACAGGTAGGCGACCGTGCGCGAGCCCTGCTTGGTATAGACGGTGGCGGTGCTGATCCAGCGTTGCAGCAGGCGGTCGCGGACCCCGAAGGCGAGCGCCAGGTAGTAGTCGGTCTTGGTAGCCAGCAGCGGCAGCTTGCCGAGTGTGTAGAACAGGTGGTACAGGAACGACTGGCGGATCGCCCGCCGCGCCGCGTCGTTGTGGCCGGGGTCCGGCTCCTCGTGGTGCCTGGGTGCTTCCGCCAAGTCGTTCAAGCCGCTTCTCCGGTGGTGCGAGGGTCCCTCGGCCGGAATGCCCAAGCAAGTTCCATGCTGCCGCCGCCGGCCGTATTCATCGCGATGCCGCCAATGCGGCCAATCCCAGCAGCGCGGGGTCCGGGCAGGTGACGATCCAGGCCGGGATGGCGGCCAGCCATGCCGAAAACGGCGCCTTGTCCTCGAAGCCGGCACGGAAGGTTTCGATCGAGAACCACTCCCCCAGGGCCGGCACGATGCCGCCGGCGATGTAGACGCCGCCGCGCGCTCCCAGTGTCAGCGCCGCGTTGCCGGCCACCCGGCCGAGCCAGCGGGTCCACAGTCGCAGCGCGGTCTGCGCCTGGCGGTGGCCGGCCGCGGCGGCCTCCGCCACCTGCGGTGCCGCCAGCGGCTCGGGGGCGCCCAGCGCGCGCACCAGCTTTTCCAGGCCGGGGCCGGCCAGGACGGTCTCGGCCGAGATGCGGCCGTAGCGCGCGCGCAGGACGTGCCAGGCCTGCAGCTCCTCGTCATCGACCGGGGCCAGGTCGGCATGCCCGCCTTCGCCCGGCAGTACGCGCCAGCCGCCAGGCACGGGCAGCACGGTCGCCATGCCCAGCCCGGTGCCCGCGCCGATCACGATGCAGGGGGCTGACATGTCGGCGCCGCCGCCGCCGCAGGAACGCAGATCGCAGGGCCGCAGCACGGCGACGGCGTGGCCTACCGCTTCGAAGTCGTTGACCAGCGTCACCCGGGTGGTGCCTGCCGCCAGCGCGATCGTCGCCGGCAGCAGGGTGCAGGCGTGATTGGTCAGCGCGATGCTGCCGTCCGGTCTGACCGGGCCGGCGCCGCACAGCGCCACTGCCGACACGCTGGCGCCGCATCCGGCCAGGTAGCCCTGCAGCAGCGCCGGCAGGTCCGCCTGGGTGGGGTAGTTGTGCTGCGCCGTCAAGCGGATCGCTCCGTCCTCGACGCTGGCCAGCGCGAGGCGTGTATTGGTGCCGCCGATATCCCCGACCAGGATCATGACTTCATCCTATGCGAAGCCGCGCCACCGCGTCACATCCGGACGCGGACCGGTAGGGTGGCGAGGGGTGCGCGGCCTGCACCACACTGGCGCGTCTTTTGCCTTCGGATAGGATAGGCGTTCCGGACGGCCTGGCGTCGCCGGTATCCGCCTTACAACAATCACTGAGCAGGGGCCCGTGTTCCATATCAAGAAGCTTCTTGTCGCCAATCGCTCCGAGATCGCCATCCGCGTCATGCGCGCAGCAGCCGAGCTGGGCATCCGCACGGTCGCGATCTACGCCAACGAGGACCGTTTCGCGCTGCACCGCTTCAAGGCCGACGAAAGCTACCTTGTGGGGCAGGGGCGCAAGCCGATCGCCGCCTACCTGGACATCCCCGGCATCATCCGCATCGCCAAGCAGGCCAAGGTGGATGCCATCCATCCCGGCTACGGCTTCCTGTCCGAGAATCCGGATTTCGCCCAGGCCTGCGCCGACGCCGGCATCCTGTTCATCGGCCCCTCGCCGGAGGTGATGCGCACCCTCGGCAACAAGGTGGCGGCGCGCAACGCCGCCGTCGCCGCCGGCGTGCCGGTGATGCCGGCCACCGGCCCGCTGCCGCGCGACCTGGGCGAATGCAAGCGCCTGGCCGCCGAGGTGGGCTACCCGCTGATGCTCAAGGCGAGCTGGGGTGGCGGCGGGCGCGGCATGCGGGTGATCGAGTCCGAGGCCGACCTGTCGACGCAACTCGAGGTCGCGCGCCGCGAGGCCGCCGCCGCGTTCGGCAACGACGAGGTCTATCTCGAAAAGCTGGTGCGCCGCGCCCGTCATGTCGAAGTCCAGATCCTGGGCGATACCCACGGCAACATTATCCACCTGTTCGAGCGCGATTGTTCGGTGCAGCGCCGCAACCAGAAGGTGGTCGAGCGTGCCCCGGCGCCCTACCTGGACGCGGCCCGCCGTGCCGAGCTGTGCGACTACGCGCTGCGCCTCGGGCGTGCCGTGCGCTACACCCATGCCGGTACGGTCGAGTTCCTGATGGACGCCGACACCGGCAAGTTCTACTTCATCGAGGTCAACCCGCGCATCCAGGTCGAGCACACCGTGACCGAGATGGTCACCGGCATCGACATCGTCAAGGCGCAGATCCGGATCAGCCTGGACACCCGCATCGGCGAGCACATCAGCCTGCCGGCGCAGGCGGACATCCGCCTTAACGGCCACGCCCTGCAATGCCGCGTCACCACCGAGGACCCGGAAAACAACTTCACCCCGGACTACGGCCGGCTGATCGCCTACCGCAGCGCCTCCGGCTTCGGCATCCGTCTCGACGGCGGCACCGCCTACGCCGGCGCCGTGATCACGCCGTATTACGACTCGCTGCTGGTCAAGGTCACCGCGTGGGCCTCCACCGCCGACGAGGCCATCCACCGCATGGAACGCGCCCTGCGCGAATTCCGCATCCGCGGCCTGGCCACCAACCTGCCGTTCCTGGAAAACGTCATCAACCACCCGCTGTTCCAGTCCGGCGAGTGCACCACCCGGTTCATCGATACCACGCCGGAGCTGTTCACTTTCAAGAAGCGCCGCGATCGCGCCAGCAAGGTGCTGCGCTTCGTCGGCGACGTCACCGTCAACGGCAACCCCGAGATGAAGGGGCGCAAGCCGCCGGACGGCGTGCTGCCGCAGCCGCTGCTGCCCGAAGCCGACCCCACCATCGCAGTGCCGCGGGGCACCCGCGACATCCTTATGGAGCACGGTCCCAAGGCCTTCGCCGAGTGGCTGCGCGGGCAGGACAAGGTGATGCTGACCGACACCACCATGCGCGACGCCCACCAGTCGCTGTTCGCCACCCGCATGCGCAGCCGCGACATGCTGGCCATCGCGCCCTACTACGCCCGCCTGCTGCCTGGCCTGCTGTCGCTGGAATGCTGGGGCGGCGCGACCTTCGACGTGGCGCTGCGCTTCCTCAAGGAGGACCCGTGGGAGCGGCTGGCGGCGCTGCGCGAGGCGATCCCCAACATCCCGCTGCAGATGTTGCTGCGGTCGGCCAACGCGGTCGGTTACACCAACTACGCCGACAACGTGGTGAAGTTCTTCATCGGCGAGGCGGCCAAGGCCGGCGTCGACATCTTCCGCATTTTCGATTGCCTCAACAACGTCGGCAACATGCGCCTGGCGATCGATGCGGTGGGTGCCGCCGGCGGCGTGGTGGAAGCGGCGATCTGCTACAGCGGCGACCTGTTCGACGCCAGCCGGCCGAAGTACAACCTGCGCTACTACGTCGAAATGGCCAAGGAGCTGGAGCGCGCCGGCGCCCACATCCTCGGCATCAAGGACATGGCCGGTGTCTGCAAGCCGCGGGCGGCACGTGCGCTGGTCACGGCGCTGAAGCAGGAGATCGGCCTGCCGATCCACTTCCATACCCACGACACCAGCGGCATTGCGGCTGCCAGCGTGCTCGCCGCGGTAGAGGCGGGCTGCGACGCGGTCGACGGCGCCATGGACTCGATGAGCGGCCTCACCTCCCAGCCCAATCTCGGCGCCATCGTCGCCAGCCTGGTCGGCACGGAGCGCGAGCCGGACGTTGCCGTGCCCGCGCTGCGAGCGATCTCCCACTACTGGGAGGGCGTGCGGCGCTACTACGCGCCGTTCGAAGCGGACATCCGCTCCGGTACTTCCGACGTGTACCGTCACGAGATGCCGGGCGGGCAGTACACCAACCTGCGCGAGCAGGCCCGCGCCATGGGCCTGGAGCACCGCTGGGACGCCGTGGCCCAGGCCTACGCCGACGTCAACCGCCTGTTCGGCGACATCGTCAAGGTGACGCCCACCTCCAAGGTGGTCGGCGACATGGCCTTGTACATGGTCGCCAACGACCTTTCGCCCGAGGCGGTGACGGACCCTGCACGCGAGATCGCCTTCCCGGAATCCGTGGTGTCGCTGTTCAAGGGCGAACTCGGCGTTCCACCAGGGGGCTGGCCGCCGGAACTGCAGCACAAGGTCCTGCGGGGCCAGCCGCCGCTGCAGGGACGGCCGGGCGATTCCATCCCCCCGGTCGATCTGGAGCAGGCGCGCGAGACCGCCGAGAAAGCGGTGGGGCACAAGATCGACGATCAGGATCTCGCCTCGTACCTGATGTACCCCAAGGTGTTCAAGGAATACGCCGAGCACCTGCGCAGCTACGGCGATGTCAGCGTGCTGCCGACACCAGTGTTTTTCTACGGCTTGAAGGAGCAGCAGGAGATCGCCGTGGACCTCGAGCCCGGCAAGACCCTGGTGGTGCGCCTGCAGGGGACCGCGGAAGCGAAGGAAGAGGGCGAGGAGCGCCTGTTCTTCGAACTGAACGGCCAGCCGCGTGTGATCCGCGTGGCCAAGGCCGGGGCGGTGCGCACCAAGGCCGCCCTGCCCAAGGCCGAGGACGACAATCCGAACCAGATCGGCGCGCCGATGCCGGGCATGGTGGTCACGGTGTCGGTCAAGGCCGGGCAGAAGGTGGAGAAGGGCGATCCGCTGGTGTCGATCGAAGCAATGAAGATGGAAAGCCAGCTGCGCGCGGATCGGGCCGGCACGGTGAAGCACGTACTGGTGCACGCCGGGCAGAGCGTGGCGGCGAGGGACCTGATGATCGAAATGCAGTGAACCCAGGCGCGTCGACGCTCCCGTCGCGCATAGCCATTTGGATTCCTTGGCCGATCCTGTGGCAAACTTATTTGAGCATGTGATATAAAAATACGAGAAGTTAAAGGACCGTTCGTTTAATTCAGGTCCTGAATGCCAGCATCCAAGGAATAGGGTGTGCGAGGGGGAGGCAGGGAATGCGCCTGAAGGGTTTGCGTTGCGGAGCTTTGCGAGCCGGGTTTGCGGCCGTGATGCTGTCGGTTGCCGTGGTTCCGGGTGGCGCACGCGCCATCGATTTCAGCTTCGAGCCGCCGTTGGCCTCGGACAACGTCAAGGGCGTGCTGAACACCACCTTCACCGCCGGCTTGGGCATCCGCATGCAGAGCCCCAGCCAGAGCCTCATTGGCAAGTCCAATCTCAACCCCAACGTCTGCGCGCCGCCCTACCAGAGCTGCCAGGGGCTGTTCCGCGCCCAGGTGTTTCCGGCGCAGCACCTGGCGGCCGCGCCGGGTGCGATGAGCAACAACGGCGACGACGGAGATCTGAACTATCCGCACCGGGGCGACATCTTCCAGGCGCCGCTCAAGCTGACCCAGGACCTGACGCTGACCTACAAGGATTTCGGCTTCTTCGCCCGCGGGCTGTTCTTTTACGACGCCGTCAACAACGATTTGACCGAGAACCACCCCAACCGCATCACGCCGCAGAACTACAAGGACGTGGGCTGGGTCGGCAGCACCCTGCCGAACGGCGCCATCAACAACGTGATCACTGGGCTCGCCAAGATCCTGCCCGGCGTGCTCAACGCCACCGCCGTCACCGGCCGCTTTTACGGCCCCGGCGGCATGGTGCACAACAAGCGCAACGACGGCGAAATCCTGGCCCAGGCCGGCACCAATCTGCAGTACCTCGACAGCTATTTCTTCGGCAAGCTGCCGCTGTGGGAGGGTCACGACCTCACCTTCAAGATCGGCCGCCAGCTGGTGAACTGGGGCGAGAGCACCACCCTGCAGATCAACAGCATCAACTCGGCCAACCCGATCAACGCCAACAACTTCTACCGTATCGGCTCCCAGGTCGAAGAAGTGTTCACGCCGGTCAACATGATCGACCTGAGCTTCAGCCCCGCCGAGGGCCTGACCACCGAGGCGTTCTACCAGCTGGAATGGCAGTCCACCGAGGCGCCAACGCCGGGGACCTATTTCTCCGATCTCGACATCGGCACCAGCAACGCGGTCAACAACGTCAACGCCGGCTTCGGCGGCACCGCCGAGGACCCGAACTGCCTGGGCAAGCTGCTCGACAACGTGCTGTCGGGATTGACCCCGACCTGCGCCACCATTTCGCGCCTGCCCGACTGGACACCGCGCACCGCGGGCCAGTTCGGCATCAAGCTGGACTATTACTCGGACCGCTTCAACAACGGCACCGACTTCTCGCTGTATTACGAGAACTACCACTCGCGGCTGCCTTACCTGAGCTTGTTCTCGGCCTACCCGAGCTGCGCCGACAAGGAGGGCAACAAGTACCACGCCAACGCGCTGAACGCGCTGAACCTGGTGGTGGACTGCCCGGATCTGCCGCTGCTGCACCTGGGCGATCCCGCCGCGGCGACCTCCAGCGTGCTCAACGTCGACACCGCTCGTTTCGTGCTCGAGTACCCGGAGGATATCCATCTCATCGGCGCCAGTTTCAACACCACCGTGGGCAGCTACTCGATCCAGGGCGAGGTGGCTTACCGGCCGAACAAGCCGATGCAGGTCGACGCCCACGACCTGGCCTTCGCCGCCCTCGGCGCGCAGGGCACCCGCTGCGGCCAGCCGGGTGTGAACTGCGAAGGCACCACGGGCGTGCTCGGCACCCTTGGCCTGAACGGCGTCGGCTACGGTCCGGACGGCGGTACCGCGCTGTACGGCGGCAGCGACGCGGTCAACTCCGCCGGCCGGGCCTACGTCACCGACACCTTCAACCTGCTGGTGGGGCACGGCACCGGCTCGCAGCGCTATTTTCCGAACTTCATCATCCCGTACCGCGGCGGCGTGGTGGGCGAAAACACCCCCTGCTATCCGCAGCCGGGCAGCCCGGACGACGCCAAGTACGGCTTCAACCGGTTCCAGCACCCCTATTACGCCTACGACCGCAACAGTCCCTGCTACATCCAGGGCTACCAGCGCATGCAGGATTTCGAATTCAACCTGGGGGCGACGCGGGTGTACGGCTCTACCGACAACGTGATCGGCGCCGACCAGGTGATCCTGCTCTATGAGCTGGGCGGCGAGTACGTGCCGTTCCTGCCGGCCTACGACCAGCTGGTGCTGCAAGGGCCGAATTCCACCTCCAGCCCCACCGCGGGCGCGGACGGCTCCGGCGCGGACGGCTCGAGAATGGGTTGCTCCAATATTCCCGACTGCTCCTACGGCCCCGACGGCCTGCGCTTCAATCCGCACCAGCAGGACCACGCCGGTTATCCGCGCGCCTTCTCCTGGGGCTATCGTGTGCTGGGCCTGATCGACTACGAGCAGATCCTGCCCAACATCACGCTCAAGCCCCTGATCGTCTGGTCGCAGGACGTCGGCGGCATCGCGCCGGGGCCGGCCGGCAACTTCATCAAGGGCCGCAAGAGCGTCAACAGCCTGTTTGAATTCCGCTACAAGCAGAACGCCTCGCTCGGGCTGGGCTACGTCTGGTACTGGGGCGGCGGGGTCTACAACACCCTGTCGGATCGCGATTTCGCGCAGGCGTACCTGAAATACCAGTTTTGAAGGCGGTTTCCAGTTTCCGGTTTCCGGAGAAGCCAGGAAAACCTCCCGGCTCCTGCTTTCTCTGGAAACTGTTTCCTGCCGGAACTGCCTTTCAGGGCGCCAGCACCGTGGGCTTCGCGATGGCGTCCGTCTGCGGATAGTCCAGTGTGTGATGCAGGCCGCGACTCTCGCGCCGCTCCAGCGCCGAGCGCACGATCAGCTCGGCCACGGTGACCAGGTTGCGCAACTCGATCAGGTGATGGGTGACGCGGTAATTGCGGTAGAACTCGATGATCTCGCGCTTGAGCAGGTCGACCCGGTGGTGCGCGCGCAGCAGGCGCTTGCTGGTGCGGACGATGCCGACGTAGTCCCACATGAAGGTGCGCAGTTCCAGCCAGTTGTGCGAAACCACCACGTCCTCGTCGGAATCCGACACACGGCTTTCGTCCCAGGGCTTGAGCGGGGGCGGCTCGGGCAGGTGGGGTAGCTGCTCCAGCAGGTCGGTGGCGGCGGCCTTGGCAAAGGCCAGGCACTCCAGCAGCGAATTGCTGGCGAGGCGGTTGGCGCCATGCAGCCCGGTGCAGGCCACCTCGCCGGCGGCGTACAGCCCGGCCACGTCGGTACGGGCGCGCAGGTCGGTGAGCACGCCGCCGCAGGTGAAGTGCGCCGACGGCACCACCGGGATCGGCTGCCGCGTGATGTCGATGCCGAGCTTGAGGCAGTGCTCGTAGATGGAGGGAAAGTGCCCGCGCACGAACTCCGCCGGCCGGTGCGAGATATCGAGCCAGACGTGCTTGACGCCGAGCCGCTTCATCTCGTGATCGATGGCGCGGGCCACGATGTCGCGCGGCGCCAGTTCGCCGCGCTCGTCGAAGCGCGGCATGAAGCGTTCGCCTACACTGCCGTCGGGGTTGGGTGCGTGCAGCGTGGCGCCTTCGCCACGCAGGGCCTCGGAGATCAGGAAGGAGCGCGCCTCGCCGTGGTACAGGCAGGTCGGGTGGAACTGCATGAATTCCATGTTCGCCACCCGGCAGCCGGCGCGCCAGGCCATGGCGATGCCGTCGCCGGAGGCGCCGAACGGGTTGCTCGAGTAGAGATAGACCTGGTTGGCGCCGCCGGTGGCCAGGATCACCGCCTTGGCCGGCACCGCCGCAATGCGGCCGGTCTTGCGGTCCAGCAGGTAGGCGCCTAGCACCCGGCGGGCGCCGCGGTCGGTGACCAGGTCGATGGCGACGTTCTGTTCCAGCACCTTGATGTTGGGGTGCGCCGCGACGAGCCCGGCCAGGGTGGTCTCCACCACCCGGCCGGTGGCATCGGCGGCGTGCACTACCCGGCGATGGCTGTGGCCGCCCTCGCGGGTCAGGTGCAGCCCCAGCCCATTGGGTTCGTCGCCCTCGTGGGTGAACGCGACGCCCTGATCGATCAGCCAGCGGATGCATTCGGGGCCGCGCGCCACCGTGAAGCGCACGGCATGCTCATCACACAGACCGGCGCCGGCGACCAGGGTGTCCTGCACATGCGCTTCGAGCGAATCGTTGTGGTCGAGCACGGCCGAGATGCCCCCCTGCGCCCATAGCGTGCTGCCGCTGGCCAGCGTGCTCTTGGAGACGACGGTGACGCGGTGGCCGCTGCCGGCCAGGTGCAGGGCGGCGGACAGTCCCGCGGCGCCGCTGCCGAGGATCAGGACTTCGGTGGCAGAATTCACGAGTTGGGCGGATAGGTTGTTACAATGTTGCGGGGACTGCGGCGGTACCAGGCAGAGCAGGGGGGTAGAAACGACGAAGTTTATCCGGAAATCCAGGCGGCCGGCCGGAAAATCGGCTGCTGACTCACTACCTGCGCATGAGCGAAGAACAAACTGACGAACAGCTGGTCGCCCGCGCGCAGGAAGGCGACGAGCGTGCATTCGAGCTGCTGGTGCGCAAGTACCAGTACAAGATCATCCAGCTGGTCGGGCGCCTGGTCGGCGAAGCCGACGCCCCCGACGTGGCGCAGGAGACCTTCATCAAGGCCTACCGCGCCCTTGCCGGCTTCCGCGGGCAGAGCGCGTTCTACACCTGGCTGTACCGCATCGGCATCAACACCGCCAAGAACCAGATCGTGTCCCGCGGGCGCCGGCCGGCCAACCAGGACATCGACATCGTCGATGCGGAACAATATGGCCACACCGAGCATCTGAGCGATGTGAACACGCCGGAGTCACTTCTGCTGTCCGAGGAAATCAAGCAGAAGGTCGCCGAAGTGATCCAGAAGCTGCCGCCGGATCTGCGCCAGGCCATCACCTTGCGCGAGCTTGAGGGGCTGAGCTACGAGGAGATCGCCGAAGCGATGGACTGCCCGATCGGCACCGTGCGTTCGCGCATTTTCCGCGCACGCGAGGCGATTGATGCGGTGGTGCAGCCGCTGCTCAAGGATTGACCATGGTAGAAATTGCTCAGTACGCAACGGTATGGCATTCCATATGAGTAATTTTTACCTAATTCTACCTATGGAACTTTTTACAAAGCTTGTGGTTTATTGAGGTAGTACCTTAACCGCCGCTGAATGGCCCGACTGACGAGTCCCATGTCTGACCTCATAGCTAAATCCCAGATGGTCCCTCCGATGGCAACGCACGGCGCAACGGCTGACGAGTCCTTGTCCGCCTTGCTCGATGGGGAGTGCAGCGCCGACGAGATCGACCACCTGCTGGCCGAACTGGATGGCGCACCCGCCCTGAAAGGGCGCTGGAGCCGCATGTGTCTGGTGCGGGAAGCCTTGCAGAATACGCAGGTCGAAGCGCCCGCGGCCGGCTTCAGCGCCGGGGTGATGGCTGCCATCCGACAGGACCAGGCCGCTTCCCGCGGCGGCAAGGTGGTGCCCCTGCCGGTTGTTGCGGCAAACCGTGGCGGCGTGCCGCGTTGGCGGCCGCTGGCCGGCATGGCCATGGCGGCTTCGCTCGGGGCGCTGGCCGTGGTCGGCGCCAATCGCTGGCTGGGCCGGACGGCGGTACCCGAGGCGGTCCCGGCCGGCGTCGCCCAGGCGGTTCCGGCGCCCGGGGCGAGTGGCTTGCAGCCGGTGACGTTCCCCGCGCAGCAGCCGGGCCGGCTGGTGCCGGTATCGGCGGTCGGGGCGGAGCCGCTGGAGACGCGCTGGTCGCAGCTGGATGCCGAAACCGCGAGCCAGCTCAACGAATTCATGTTGGAACACAGCAACTTGCGCGCCGAACAGGGCATGGGCGGCACACTGGCTTATCCCCGCATGGCGGTGCACACAGCAGAATATCGCGCGGGCGAGCCGCGCTAATGCACGCGTTGCTGTATCGGGCGACGGCAGCCTGTTCCGCCGCGGTGCTCTCGGCGTACGCGGCCGATCCTTCCGAGACGCTGATCCGGGCCGCCGACGCCGACCGTACCACCACCTATGAGGGCGTGGTGCTGTACCGCGGCGACGAGCAGTACGATGTCCTGAAGGTGCAGCACCGCTTCAGTGACGGCATCGAACGCGAGCACATCGTGTCCCTCACCGGCGAACCGCGCCAGCTGCTGCGCATCGACCATCGGCTGATCTGCATCCTGCCGAAGGATCGCATGGTCAGCATCGACCGGCCCGCCGGCATGAAGAACTTCCTCAGCCAGCTCAAGGCCGAGCGCCTGCACGAGCTGGCGCAGTGGTACGAATTCCGCGACCAGGGCAGCGGCCGCATCGCGGGGCGCGACTGCAACGGGGTGGTGGTGATGCCGCGCGACCAGTACCGCTACGGCTACGAGATGTGGGCCGACAAGATCACCGGCATGCCGCTCAAGCTGACCCTGGTCGGGCAGCAGGGCGAGGTGCTGGAGCAGGTGATGTTCACGGAGGTGTCGTTTCCGGCCTCGATCGAGGACGCGGCGTTCCTGGAGCCCCCGGTTGACGCGTCCAAGTTCAAGCTGATCGCCTCCGATCTGCCGTCGCTCGACGCGGCCCCGGCCAACGACGATCGGCCACAGGTGACCTTCGAGAAGCTGCCGCCCGGATACCGGGTAGTGGCGCGCGAGCAGCGGCCGCTGCCGGGCAGTCCGAACGGGCAGGTCGAGCACCTGCTGCTGTCGGACGGGCTGTCGGCGGTCTCGGTGTTCAGTGCGGTCGAACAGCATGCCCCGGAAAAGAGCTTCCGCGGGGTATCCCACATGGGGCCGGTGGAGGCCTACGGCCGCATGGTGGGCTCGTACCACATCACCATCATGGGCGAAGTCCCGCCGCAGGCGGTGCGCATGATCGGCGACGGGGTGCGTCCGGTGTTCGACTTCGAGTCACCGCCGCCCGCCCCGGCGCACAATCCCTAAGCCGGCTTCCCTGTACTTGCCGCGACGGCGCGGCCATGTTCAACTGCTGCCCCAGCCAGCCGCGGGAGGATGTCGCCGGGCCGCCTGCAACGACCCCGAACCCGCCCGTCATCCCACCACCGGAGTTTCGACCCATGCGTTTTGCCCTCGCCTTGCGGATCGGTCTGATCTGCACGCTGACGCTGGCGGCGGGCTGTTCGAGCAAGAACAAGACGCTGCCGGATTTCGCCGACCTGGTCGAGCAGGTCAGCCCTTCCGTGGTCAATATCAGTGCGGTTTCCACGGTTCCCCAGGCCGACGACAAGGGCGGGGACGATTCCGGTCAGATGCCGGACTGGCTCAAGAAATTCCTCGAAAAGCACGGCAAGGACGGCAAGGGCGAGACTCCGGGCGACGGCGATGCCGGCAAGGGCGGCGACGAGGCGCCGGACGAGGGTTCCGGCGGCGGACAGGGCCCCAGCAGCGAGCAGTCGCTCGGTTCCGGCTTCATCCTGTCCGAGGATGGCTACATCCTTACCAACCAGCATGTCGTCAGCGATGCCCGCGAGGTCACCGTGCGCCTGTCCGACCACCGCCAGCTGCCGGCCGTGGTGGTGGGCAGCGACGAGCGCGCCGACATCGCTTTGCTCAAGATCGATGCCAAGGGTCTGCCCGCGGTCAAGCTCGCCGACATGGGCAAGACCCGGGTGGGCGAATGGGTGCTGGCCATCGGCTCGCCGTTCGGCTTCGATTACTCGGTCACCGCCGGCATCATCTCGGCCAAGGGCCGCAATCTCGACACTGAGCAGTACGTGCCGTTCGTGCAGACCGACGCCGCCATCAATCCCGGCAACTCGGGCGGCCCGCTGTTCAACCTGCGCGGCGAGGTGGTGGGCGTCAATTCGCAGATCTACAGCCAGACGGGCGGGTTCATGGGCGTGGCGTTCGCCATCCCCATCGATATCGCCGCCAAGGTGGCGCGCGAGCTGAAGGAACATGGCAAGGTCACGCGCGGCTGGCTCGGCGTGGTGGTGCAGGAAGTGGACCTGAACCTGGCCAAGTCCTTCAACCTGCCCAAGCCGGAGGGCGCGCTGGTGGCCAAGGTCCTGCCCGACAGCCCGGCGCAGCAGGCCGGCCTGCGCGCCGGCGACGTGATCATGAAGTACAACGGCGCGGAGCTGGTCAGTTCCCGTTCGCTGCCGCCGCTGGTGGGCGAGAGCGAGCCTGGCAGCACGGTCAACCTGGATCTGTTGCGCAACGGCAAGGCCGTCACCGTCCGGGTCGAGGTCGGCACCCTGGATACCCAGGACCTGCCGGATCAGGATGCCGGAGAGACTCCGCCGCCCAAGTCCAAGGTGCCGGCGCCGGACCAGGCTCCCGGCGGCGACCAGCTCTTGCTGGGGTTGATCGTGGAGGACCTCAGCGCCGAACAGCGCAGCCGCGCCAAGGTGGTCGGCGGCGGTGCGCGCGTGGCCTCCGTCGCCGCCGGTCCGGGCCGCGAGGGCGGAGTGCTGGGCGGGGACGTGATCCTCAGCCTGGCCGGCCAGCAGGTCGACAGCGCGGCGCGCTACCGCGAGGTCGCCGGCCGCCTGACCCCCGGCCAGACGGTGCCGATGCTGGTGCAGCGCCAGGGCTCGCCGCTGTTCCTTGCGATCCGCGTGCCGCCGAAGAGTCCGGGGTGAGCGGATCGTGCTGCTGCTGACCCGCCCGGACTGCCCCCTCTGCGACGAGTTCGCCGAGGAGCTGGCGCACGAGTTTCCCGCCCTGGCGGCCGCGCTTTACACCGCCGACGTGGACAGCCGGGACGACTGGCGCGAGCTTTACGGCCGGCGCATTCCGGTGCTGCTGGGCGCGGACGGCGCGGTATGGAGCGAGGGCGTGTTCGACCCCGCGCCGATCCGGCGCCGCCTGGCGGCCGCTGCCGCCGGCGGTCTTTAGGCCGGGCCAAACCGGTATACTTCGCCGCTATTTCGCTGCCCATCGCTGATCCCCGGCCTTTAATGAAACAGGCGCACATCCGCAATTTCTGCATCATTGCGCACATCGACCACGGCAAATCCACCCTGGCCGACCGCTTCATCCAGCTCTGCGGCGGGCTCGAAGCGCGCGAGATGACCGAGCAGGTGCTCGACAACAACCCGATCGAGCGCGAGCGCGGCATCACCATCAAGGCGCAGGCGGTGTCGTTGAACTACAAGGCGCGTGACGGCAAGATCTACCAGCTGAATCTGATCGACACCCCCGGCCACGTCGATTTTTCCTACGAAGTGAGCCGCTCGCTGGCCGCCTGCGAGGGCGCGCTGCTGGTGGTGGATGCCTCGCAGGGCGTCGAGGCGCAATCGGTGGCCAACTGCTACACCGCGCTGGAGCAGGGCCTGGAAGTGCTGACGGTGCTGAACAAGATCGACCTGCAGAACGCCGAGCCCGACCGGGTGGCGCAGGAGATCGAGGAGATCATCGGCGTCGAGGCCACCGACGCCCTGCGCATCTCCGCCAAGACCGGCCTCAACGTGCCGGAGGTGCTGGAGGCGGTGGTGTACAAGCTGCCGCCGCCGGAAGGCGATCCGGCGGCGCCGTTGCAGGCGCTGATCGTCGATTCCTGGTTCGACAACTACCTGGGCGTGGTGTCTTTGGTGCGGGTGGTGAACGGGCGCATCCAGAAGGGCCAGAAGGTGCGCGTGCACTCCACCGGCAAGGACCATGAAGTCACCATCCTCGGCGTGCATACGCCCAAGCGGCTGGTGAAGAACGCCCTGGAGACCGGCGAGGTCGGCTTCCTGGTGGCGGGCATCAAGGACATCTACGGCGCCCCGGTGGGCGACACCCTGACCGAGGCCGGCCGTTCGGATGTGGCGCAGCTGCCCGGCTTCCGCAAAGTGCAGCCGCGCGTGTTCGCCGGCATGTTCCCGGTCGACGCCGACGAGTTCGAGGACTTCCGCGAGTCGCTGCAGAAGCTGCGCCTGAACGATTCCGCCCTGCAGTTCGAGCCGGAGAACTCCACCGCGCTCGGCTTCGGTTTCCGCATCGGCTTTCTCGGCATGCTGCACATGGAGATCGTGCAGGAGCGCCTGGAGCGCGAGTACAACCTCAACCTGATCACCACCGCCCCCTCGGTGGTCTACGAAGTGGCGCTGACTGGCGGCGAGGTGATCAAGATCGAGAACCCGGCGGAGCTGCCGGAGGCCGGCGAGATCGAAGAGATCCGCGAGCCGATCATCATGGCGCGCATCCTGATGCCGCAGACCTACGTCGGCCCGGTGATGCAGCTGTGCATGGAAAAGCGCGGCGTGCAGAAGAACCTGCGCTACCATGGCAACCAGGTGCAGCTCGAAGTGGAGATGCCGCTGGCCGAAGTCGTGCTCGACTTCTTCGACCGCCTCAAGTCGGTGTCGCGCGGCTTCGCCAGCTTCGAGTACGAGTTCCTTCGCTTCCAGGCCGCCGACCTGGTCAAGCTCGACGTGCTGGTCAACGGCGACAAGGTGGACGCGCTGGCCACCATCGTGCACCGCGATGCCGCCTATACGCGCGGCCGCGACCTGACGGAGCGCATGCAGGACGTGATCCACCGGCAGATGTTCGACGTTGCCATCCAGGCGGCGATCGGCGCCAAGATCATCGCCCGCACCACGGTCAAAGCGCTGCGCAAGGACGTGCTCGCCAAATGCTACGGCGGCGACATCTCGCGCAAGCGCAAGCTGCTGGAGAAGCAGAAGGAAGGCAAGAAGCGCATGAAACAGGTCGGCGCGGTGGAAATCCCGCAAGAGGCCTTCCTCGCCGTGCTGGGTGTGGATCGCAAGAAGAACTGAAAACCAAGAGAAGCAGACACCATGAGCTTTGTCGTCGTATTCAACCTGGTACTGACCATCCTGACCGCCATCACCGGCCTGGTCTGGCTGCTGGACAAGTTCTGGCTGGCCGGGCGTCGTGGCGCCGGCCCCACCGCCGACAAGCCGGCGCCACCGCCGGGCGCGATCGTCGATTTCTGCGTCAGCCTGTTCCCGGTGATCTTTGCGGTGTTCGTGCTGCGCTCGTTCGTGGTCGAGCCGTTCCGCATCCCGTCCGGTTCGATGATCCCGACGCTGTACCCCGGCGATTTCATCCTGGTCAACAAGTTCGGCTATGGCCTGCGTTGCCCGGTGGGCAGCTGCAAGCTGGTCGACATCGGCGAGCCGAAGCGCGGCGACGTGGTGGTGTTCCGCTATCCGGCACGGTCGGAGGCCGATCCCAATTTCGGCAACGACT
The DNA here is from genome assembly GCA_031291075.1 of Nevskia sp. Taxonomy (GTDB): domain Bacteria; phylum Pseudomonadota; class Gammaproteobacteria; order Nevskiales; family Nevskiaceae; genus Nevskia. The sequence continues at coordinate 62,476 of JARLJS010000048.1, forward strand.
TCATCAAGCGTGTGATCGGGGTTCCCGGCGACCACCTCCAGTACATCGACAAGGTGTTGACCGTGAACGGCCAGAAGGTGGAGGTGCAGCCGGCCGGGGTATTCCCTGAAGACAGTATTTCCCAGCGCTTCATGGAGGACCTGAACGGCGTGCGGCACAACATCCTGGAGAACCCAGGGCAGCCCAGCCCCAATGTCGACCTGATCGTGCCGGCCGGGCGCTACTTCATGATGGGCGACAACCGCGACGGCTCCAACGACAGCCGCTACTGGGGCTTCGTTCCGGAACAGAACCTCAAGGGACGCGCCATCCTGATCTGGATGAGCTGGGACGGCGGACCGGCCCTGTCCCGCTTCGGCCGGCTGATCCGGTAATATGAGTGAAAAACCCGGAGGAGGTAAGCAGATGAAGATGCCCCGGTTGCAGCGTGGTCTGGGCCTGTTCGGCCTGATCTTCCTGCTGTCGCTGATCGGTTTCGTGGCGCTGGTTCTGATCAAGTGCGTGCCGCTGTACATGAACCAGATGACGATCAAGCGCGACCTGCACGAGGTCGCGGACCATGCCAGCAGCACCGGCAGCGACACCGATCTGGCGGATGTGCACCGCGAGGTCGAGCGACGCTGGGATATCGATTATGTCAGCCAGCTGGAGGCCAAGGACGTCAAGGTCGGCCGCACCAGGATGGGGCTGACCATCTCGTACGATTACGAGGCGCGTGCGCACCTGTTCGCGAACGTCTACGTGGTGATGCACTTCGCCGAAGACATCCCGGTCAAGCCCTCGCGTAGCGTCGGTTGAACCTCGATCCGGACCGCCTGCAGCGGGCTCTCGGCTATCGCTTCCGGGACGGCGCGCAGCTCGAACGTGCGCTGACGCACCGCAGCGCCAGCCACGACAACAACGAGCGGCTCGAATTCCTCGGTGACGCGCTGCTCAACTTCGTGATCGGCGAAGCCGTATACCTGCAGCTGGGCGGAGCCGCCGAGGGCGACCTGTCGCGTATGCGCGCCACCCTGGTGCGGGAGGAAACCCTTGCCGTAGTGGCGCGGCGGATCGACCTGGGCGAGTCGATGCGCCTGGGTTCCGGGGAGCTTAAAAGTGGCGGCTACCGGCGCGATTCGATCCTGGCGGACGGGCTGGAGGCGGTGATCGGGGCGGTGTACCTGGACGGAGGCTTCGGTGCGGCGCGCGACCTGTGCCTGCACCTGTTCGGGCCGGAACTGGCCAACCTGCCGGACCCTGGCACGCTGAAGGATGCCAAGACCCGCCTGCAGGAGCATCTGCAGGCCGTTGCCAGGCCCCTGCCGGAATATACTGTGCTGGACGAAGCGGGGCCGCCGCACCGGCGCAGCTTCCGCGTACGCTGCCGCTTGCCGGACGACGGTCGTGAAACCACCGGCACCGGCGCCAGCCGCAAGTTCGCCGAGCAGCAGTCGGCCGAGCGTATGCTGCAGAATCTCACCGGCGGGGAGGCGGATCATGCGTAGCGGCATCGTGGCGATCGTCGGCCGGCCCAACGTGGGCAAGTCCTCGCTCCTGAACGCGCTGGTCGGCCGCAAGGTCAGCATCGTGGCGCCCAAGCCCCAGACCACCCGCCACCGCATCCAGGGCGTGCTGCACCGCCCGCAGGGACAGGTGGTGTTCGTCGACACGCCGGGCTTGCACCGTAAGGCCGCGCGCGCCCTCAACCGCTACATGAACGAGGCCGCCGCAGGGGCGCTGCAGGATATCGACCTGGCGCTGTTCGTGGTCGAGGCCGGCCGCTGGACCGACGAGGACCAGGCGGTGCTGGAGCGGCTCAAGACCGCCACCTGCCCGGTGGCCCTGGTCGTCAACAAGGTCGACCGGCTCGCGGACAAGGCCGGCCTGCTGCCGGAGATCGGCAAGCTGGCGGAGATGCACCCGTACGCGTTCGTGGTGCCGCTTTCCGCCAAGTCCGGCGACAACCTCGAAGCCCTGGTCAAGGAGTTGTTCGCGCGGGTGCCCGAGGGGCCGCCCTTGTATCCGGAGGGGCAGGTCGCCGGCCACGATCTCAGTTTCACCGTCGCCGAGATGGTGCGCGAGAAGCTGATGCGGGCGCTGGCGCAGGAGCTGCCCTACGCGCTCACCGTGCAGACCGACAGCCTGGAGCGTAGCGGCACCTTGCTGCGCGCCTCCGCCACCATCTGGGTGGAGCGCGAAAACCAGAAGAAGATCGTGATCGGCGAGGACGGGGTGATGCTCAAGCGCGTCGGCGGCGCGGCGCGGCGCGAACTGGAATACCTCATCGGCGGCCGGGTGTTCCTGCAACTTTGGGTCAAGGTCAAGGAGAACTGGACCGACGATCCCCAGGCCCTGAAGCGCTTCGGTTACCGAAACAGCTAGAGTAATGGTCAACAGGCCCTAATGCGCCAGCGGGTCGAATTCGAACCGGCCTATCTGCTGACGCAGCGCTCCTACCGCGAGACCAGCCGGCTGCTGGAGACCTTCACCCGCGGGCACGGCCGTGTCGGCCTGGTGGCGCGCGGCGCCAGCGCGGCGCGCTCGAAGGTGCGCGGCGTGCTGCAGCCGTTTTCCCCGCTGCTGCTGTCCTGGACCGAAAGCGGCGAGCTTGGCACGCTGACCGCAGTCGAATCCGCCGGTCCTGCGGTGGCGCTGACCGGCGAGCGGGTGTTCCACGGCTGGTATCTCAACGAGCTGCTGCTCAGGTTGACCGAGCGGCACGACCCTCATCCGGCCCTGTTCGACGACTACGCCGTGGCCCTGGCGGAGCTGCCCGGAACCGGTGGCGAGGCGGCGTTGCGCGTGTTCGAGAAGCGGCTGCTGGCCCACCTGGGCTACGCCTTGCCGCTGAGCGCGGAGGTGGACCCGCAGGAGCGCTACGGCTTCGACCCGGAGCAGGGGCCGCACCCGCTTTCCGCCGGAGCCGCGGGCTACGCCGGCGCAAGCCTCATCGCCCTCCAGCGGGAACGGCTCGACACGCGCGAAGCCCTGCTCGACGCGCGTAAACTACTGCAGGCCGCGCTGCGCCGGCACCTTGGCGGCCGCGAACTTGAAACCCCGCGCCTGTTGCGTTCCATGCGCGCGAACATTCCCGTGCCAGCACCCTCGAAAAAGCCGGACCCCTAAAAACACGATGGCAACCGCTCCCCCCATCCACCTTGGCGTCAACATCGATCACGTGGCGACGCTGCGCCAGGCGCGCGGCACGTCCTATCCGGATCCGGTGGAGGCGGCCCTGCAGGCGGCCGCGGCCGGCGCCGACAGCATCACTCTGCACCTGCGCGAGGACCGCCGCCACATCCAGGACGCGGACGTGCAACGGCTGCTGCAATGCTGCCCGGTGCCGGTCAACCTGGAAATGGCGGTCACCGCCGAAATGCTCGACATCGCCTGCCGGCTGCGGCCGCGCTTCGCCTGCCTGGTGCCGGAGCGGCGCGAGGAGCGCACTACCGAGGGCGGGCTCGACGTCGCCGGGCAGAAGCGCGAGATCGCAGGCGCCTGCGCGCGGCTGGCGCAGGCCGGCATCGTGGTGTCCCTGTTCGTCGACCCGGACCCGGCCCAGCTGCGCGCCGTCCTGGACTGCGGCGCGCCGCACCTGGAGATCCACACCGGGTCGTACGCGGAGGCGCCGTCCGGCGCTGCGCGCGAGGCCGAGCTGGCCAAGATCGCCGGCTTTGCCCGCGCTGCGCTTGGCGCCGGCATCGAGGTTCACGCCGGCCATGGCCTGACCCTGGACAACGTAGCGCCCGTGGCGGCCATTGCCGAGGTGACTGAGCTCAACATCGGGCATTCGATCGTCGCCCGTGCGCTGTTCGTCGGCATGTCCGCGGCGGTGAACGAGATGCGGCGGGCGATGCTGGAGGCGCGCCGGTGACACCGGCGGTGCCGCGGCGCGACCGGTAGAATAGGCGGATGTCCCAGTCCACCATCGCCGGCACCATCGGCAACACGCCGCTAGTGCGGGTCACACACCTGCCCGGCATCGGCGACAACACGCTGCTGCTCAAGCTGGAAGGCAACAACCCCGCCGGCTCGGTCAAGGACCGCCCGGCCTACTCCATGATCCGGCGCGCCGAGGAGCGCGGCGAGATCAAGCCGGGCGACACCCTGATCGAAGCCACCTCCGGCAACACCGGCATCGCCCTGGCGATGGCCGCGGCGATCAAGGGCTACCGCATGGTGCTGATCATGCCGGAGCACATGAGCGCGGAACGCCGCGCGGTGATGAAGGCCTTCGGCGCCGAGATCGTGCTGGTGACGCAGGCCCAAGGTATGGAGTATGCCCGCGACCTGGCCGACCAGATGCAGCGCGACGGCAAGGGGCGCGTGCTGAACCAGTTCGGCAACCCGGACAATCCGCGTGCCCACTACGAGGGCACCGCGCCCGAGATCTGGCGCGACACCGGCGGCCGCCTGACCCACTTCGTGGCGACCATGGGCACCACCGGCACCATCATGGGGTGCTCGCGCTTTTTCAAGGAACAGAACCCGGCGATCCAGATCGTCGGGGTGCAGCCGGACGGCGACTCGTCCATCCCCGGCATCCGCAAATGGCCGGAGGCCTACCTGCCCACCATCTTCGACGCGCGCCGCGTCGACCGGGTGATCGAGGTCAGTGCCCGCGATGCCGAGGACACCATGCGCCTGATGGCGTCGGCCGAGGGTATTTTCGCCGGGCCGTCCTCCGGCGGCTCGGTATGGGCGGCGCTGCAGCTCTGCCACCAGCTGCGCGGTGCCACCGTGGCGGCCATCGTCTGCGACCGCGGCGACCGCTACATCTCCACCGGCGTCTACCCCGACTGATGCCGATTCGCGAACCGGTGCTGGTGTTCGACATCGAGACGGTGCCCGACCTCGTGGGCGGACGCCGTATCCACGGCTTCGCCGGCCTCGACGACGATGCCGCGATGCAGGCCATGGCCGCGCAACGGCTGGCGGAGAAGGGCACCGACTTCCAGCCGCCGCACCTGCACCGGGTGGTGGCGATCTCCTGCTGCCTGCGCGCCGGCGAGGATTTCCGCGTCTGGTCGCTGGGCGAGCCGGACGCGCCCGAGGCCGAGCTGGTCAAGCGCTTCTTCGACGGCGTGGAGAAATACCGGCCGACGCTGGTGTCCTGGAACGGTTCCGGCTTCGACCTGCCGGTGCTGCATTACCGCGCCCTCATCCACGGTCTGAGCGCTCCGCGCTACTGGGATACCGGCCATTTCGACCGCGAGTCGAAGTGGGACAGCTACATCGGCCGCTACCAGTTCCGTCATACCGACCTGATGGACGTTCTCGCCTTGTACCAGGCACGGGCCTACGCGCCGCTCCACGAACTGGCGCTGCTGCTGGGCCTGCCGGGCAAGCTGGGCATGGATGGTTCCAAGGTGGCGGAGGCGTTCCGCGCCGGCGGCATCGACGATATCCGCGCCTACTGCGAAACCGACGTCCTCAACACCTACCTCATCTACCTGCGGTTCCAGCTGATGCGCGGGTTGCTCTCCGCCGCCGAACACGCCCAGGAGGTGCAGCGTGCGAGCGACTTCCTGGCCGCCTCCGCCGCGCCGCACTGGGCCGAGTTCCTGGCCGCCTGGAACGCCGCCGGGAGCGGCGGCTGATGGGCGCGCGGGCACGCCGCCGGGCTCTGCCGGCGGAGGAGTTCACCGCCGAGGTGGAAGACCTGGCCCAGGATGGCCGCGGCATCGCGCGCGTCGACGGCAAGGTGGTGTTCATCGCCGGCGCCCTGCCGGGCGAGCGCGTGCGCTACAAGCTGTCGCGCATCTCGCGCGACGCCGACGAAGGCGCTGCCACCGCGGTGGAGCGCGCCTCGCCGCACCGGGTCGAGCCCGGCTGCCCCCATTTCGGGCTCTGCGGCGGCTGCTCCCTGCAGCACCTGGCCCCGGCGCAACAAGTGGCGTTCAAGCAGAAGCAGTTGCTGGACGCGTTGCGGCGCATCGGCGGCGTGGAGCCGCGGGAGGTGGCGCCGCCGCTGACCGGGCCCGTGTGGGGCTACCGCCGCCGCGCCCGGCTCGGCGCCAAGCTGGTGCCGAAGAAAGGCGGGGTGCTGGTCGGTTTCCGCGAGCGCGAATCGCCGCTGCTGGCGGCGATCGACTCCTGTGCGGTGCTGGATCCGCGCGTTGGAACCCGTCTGCGCGAACTGGCCAGCCTGGTCGGCAGCCTGTCCATCGCGGCCCGCGTGCCGCAGATCGAGGTGGCCTGCGCCGATCATGCCGCCCTCGTGCTGCGCGTGCTGGAGCCGCCGGGCGAGGCCGATCTGGTGGCCCTGCGTTCCTTCGCCGAGGCGCACGATCTCGACCTGTACCTGCAGCGCGGCGGGCCGGACACGATCGAGCCGCTGCGCACCGCGCGGCCGCTGAGCTACTCGCCGGACGGCAGCGGGCTGCGGCTGGAGTTCGGCCCGGCCGATTTCGTCCAGGTCAACGGTGCGGTGGCGCAGGCCATGGTGGTCCAGGCGCTGCAATGGCTGGCGCCGGCGCCGGGCGAGCGGGTACTGGAGCTGTTCGCCGGCCTGGGCAACTTCACCGCGCCGCTGGCCCGTACCGGTGCCTTGGTCAGTGCGGTCGAGGGCGAGGCGGAACTGGTGCGGCGCGGCCGCGACAACCTGCAGCGCAACGGTCTCGACGCGCAGTATTTCCGCGCCGACCTGTTCGCGCCGGACGCGCAAGCCCCCTGGCTGCGGCAGCCCTGCGAGTTGGCGCTGCTGGACCCGCCCCGTAGCGGCGCGCGCGAGATCCTGCCGCTGTTGGCAAGGCTGCGGCCGCGCCGCATCGTCTATGTTTCCTGTCATCCCGGCACGCTGGCGCGCGACGCCGGCCTGCTGGTCAAGGACCACGGCTATCATCTGCGTCGTGCCGGCGCCATCGACATGTTTCCGCATACCGCGCACGTCGAGTCGATGGCGCTCTTCGAAACCTAGGAATTTTCCCTCGCCATGCCGATCGAGATCGAACGCAAGTTTCTGGTGGCCGGCGACGGCTGGCGCAAAGAGGCCAGCCGGACGATTCCGATGCGCCACGGCTATCTCACCGAGCTCGGCAGCCGCGCCTCGGTGCGGGTGCGGGTGGAGGGCACGCTGGGCAAGCTCAACATCAAGGCGGCTGTGGTCGGGGCCGCCCGCGCCGAGTACGAGTACGACATCCCGGCGGCCGAGGCGGAGGAGATCATCGGTTCGCTGTGCGGGGGACTGATCCTGAAGACGCGCCACTATGTCGAGCGCGACGGCCTGACCTGGGAGATCGACGTGTTCGAAGGGGCCAACGCCGGCCTGGTGGTGGCCGAGGTCGAGCTGGCCGCCGTCGACCAGGAGTTCATCCGCCCGTCCTGGCTCGGCCGCGAGGTCACGGCGGAGCAACGCTATTACAATCATGCCCTGGCCACGCGCCCGTACCGGGACTGGAGCGAGGCTGAGCGCGCCTGAGCGCCGGCTTCCCCGGCGAAAGAGCATCCAACCGACCTGAGCGACCCGAGTCAACCACACATGAGTACCATCGGGCCCTTGATGGCCGACGTTGGCGGCCTGGCGTTGACCGCCGAGGACCGCGAAGTGCTGGCGCATCCGCTGGTAGGCGGAGTGATCCTGTTCGCCCGCAACTACAGCGATCCGGAGCAGCTGCGCGCGCTCTGCGCCGAGTTGGCGGCGGTGAAGCAGCCGCGCCTGTTGCTGGCGGTGGACCATGAAGGGGGCCGGGTGCAGCGCTTCCGGGTGGGTTTCACCCGCATCCCGGCGATGGGCACCTTCGGCAAGCTGCTGGCCGAGGCTCCGCAGAAGGCGCTGGACGAGGTGCGCAACTGCGGCGAAACCATCGGCCGCGAACTGGCCGGCTACGGCATCGACCTGTGCTTCGCCCCCGTGCTCGACCGCGACGTGGGCGTGAGCCAGGTCATCGGCGATCGTGCCTTTGCCGAGGATCCCGACACCATCGTCAGGCTGGCCCGCGCCTTCCGCGCCGGGCTCAATACCGCCGGGCTCGCCGCCACCGGCAAGCACTTCCCGGGACACGGCGCGGTCGCGGCGGATTCGCACACCGAGCTGCCTGTGGACCGCCGCCCCTACGCCGAGATCGAGGCCAAGGACCTGCTGCCGTTCCGCGCCCTGATCGAGGACGGCATCGAATCGCTGATGATGGCGCACGTGCGCTACACCGCGGTGGACGAGACCCCGGCTTCGCTGTCGCGGCGCTGGATCCACGGCTTGCTGCGTAAGGATCTGGGCTACAACGGCGCCGTCATCTGCGACGACCTCTGCATGGCCGGGGCCAAGGTGGCGGGCGGCATCGCCGAGCGGGCCAGGCTGGCGCTGGATGCCGGCTGCGACATGCTGCCGGTGTGCAACGACCGCACGGCCGTGCTTGAGCTGCTGGAGGCCCTGCCGGTGAAGCCGCGCAAGCTGTCCAGCGCGCGCCTGCAGCGGCTGTATCGCAAGGAGGAGGTCGCATGAGCGCGCCTGTGAACCGTTTCGAAGAAGCCGCGCGGGTGATGCGCGAAGCCGATTGCGTCTGCGACGCGGCGGCGGTGACCGCGGCTTATGACCGCCTCGCGGCGGCGGTGAGCGCCGAGTACGCCGGCAGGAACCCGCTGTTCCTCAGCGTGATGATCGGTGGCCTGGTGCCGACGGCGCAGATCCTGCAACGGCTCGACTTCGCCTTCGAGCTCGATTACCTGCACGCCACCCGCTATCGCGGCGCCACTAGCGGCGGCGGCCTGATCTGGAAGCGGCAGCCGGACACCCCGTTGGAGGGCCGCCACGTGCTGGTGATCGACGACATCCTCGACGAGGGCCACACCCTCGTGGCGGTGCGCAAGGCGCTGCTGGAATTCGCGCCCGCCAGCCTGAAGATCGCCGTGCTGGCCGAAAAGCGCCACGACCGGCGCGCACCCGAAGCGCATGCCGAGTTCATCGGGCTCGCGGTGCCCGACCGCTACGTGTTCGGCTGCGGCATGGATTACAAGGAATACTGGCGCCAGCTGCCGGCGATCTACGCGGTGAAGCAGTAGGTACGGGGCGGGGCATGCGCACGCGCATCGCCGTAGCCGCCATGCTGGTTCTGCTGGAGGTGGCAGCCTTCCGCTGGCTCGGTTCGACGGACCACCGGGTGCAGGACTGGCTGGTCCGTATGCATGCGCAGAGCCGGGCGCCGGACCCGGACATCGTACTGCTCGACATCGACGACCGCAGCCTGGCGGCGATGCAGGACGATTTCGGGCGCTTTCCCTGGCCGCGCTCGGTGTATGGCGAACTGATCGAAAAGCTCGAGCGGCAGCAGCCGGCGGCGATCGTGATTGACGAAATCTTCGCCGAGACCGACCGCGAACATCCGGACCTCGACACCTATTTCATCGACGCGGCGGTCGCCGCCCGCAACGTCTACGTGCCGATGACCAGGCTCGACAAGGTGGCGGAAAGCAAGGGCCTGCCGCTGCAGACCCCGGGAGTCGTCGACGCCTTCGAGCGCGGCGCCGACGCCGATCCGGCGGCGCGCCTGCCCCTGCTGCTGCCGTTCCAGCGCATCGCCGAGACCGGGCGCATCGGCCTCAACAATTTCGATCCGGACGATGACGGCGTGGGGCGTCGCTACTACGGCCGGCTGCAGCATCACGGCTGGCTGGTGCCGTCGCTGCCGGTGCGCATCGCCCGTGACCGCGGCTGGCCGCCGCCGTCCGGGGAACAGTTCGAGATCAACTGGCGCGGCGGCGCCGGCGCACGCGAGCGCCTATCGTTCTCGGACGTGTTCCTGGACCTGGAGCGGCGGCAGCCGCAGCGTCCGCCGGACGAATTCCGCAACAAGGTGGTGATCGTCGGCGCCACCGCCATCGGCCTGGCTGACCTGCATCCGACGCCGCTGTCGCCACAGCAGGGCGGGCCCGAGATACTCGCCGCCGCGCTGGAGACGATCAAGCACGGCGATGCCCTGCAGCGTCCGGCCTCCTGGGTCGCGCTGCTGTTAGGGCTGTTGCCGCTGGCGCTGCTGGCGGGAGCCTACCTGCTCGGCCTGGGCGTCACCGCGCTGGGCCCGGCGCTCGGCCTGTGCAGCGCCCTGCTGCTGCTGGCGGCCTACGCCGCGCTGGGCCGCGGCTGGGTGCTGCCGGTGGTGCCGCCGCTGGCTGCCTTGTGGCTGGCCTACCTGGCGCTGGCGGTATGGGAGTACCTGCGCGAGCGGCGGCGCCGCAACCAGGCGGAGAAAATGTTCGGCCGCTTCGTCCATCCGCGCGTGGTGGAGTCCCTGCTCGCCACCGGGCAGGACCTGTTCACCCAAAAGCCGCGCAGCCTGCCCCTGACCGTGCTGTTCTCGGACATCCGCGGCTTTACCACCCTGTCGGAGACCCGCACGCCGGAGCAGGTGGTGAGCCTGCTGAATCGCTATTTCTCGCGCCAGGTGGCCGTCGTGTTCAAGCACGGCGGTACCGTCGACAAGTTCATCGGCGACTGCATCATGGCGTTCTGGGGCGCGCCGTTGCCGGACCCGCAGCAGGCGCTCAACGCGGTGCGGGCGGCGCTGGAGATGGCGCAGGTGGCGCAGGAGTTCGCGCGTGAGGTGGCGGCCGAAGGGGTGCAGTTCGACGTCGGCATCGGCATCCACGGCGGGCCGGCGGTGGTGGGCTTCATCGGCTCGCAGAACAAGACCGACTACACCGTTATCGGGGATACTGTGAATCTCGCCAGCCGTATCGAGGGGCTGACCAAGGGTGTGGCGCGGGTGCTGGTATCGGCGCAGACGCGAGCCGCCTGCGGCGAAGCGCTGGAATTCGTCGACCATGGCGAGTTCAAGGCCAAGGGGCGCGAACAACCGGTGCGCTTGTTTGAACCGCGTCCCGGTAGTGCAATCGGGACTGGGGCAGAATCCTTGACGACGACGGACGCCGGGTGACCGGAATAGGGAGGCAAACCCATGTTGCGCAGACTCTGTTGGACATTGCTGTTGCTGCCGTCGCTGGCGGCGGCTGAATCGGGCTACGTGGCGGAGGCTACCGACCTGCGGGACGGGCCGTACGCCGACGGCAAGGTGCTGCAGTCGCTGGCGGCGGCGAGCACGGTGCAGATCAAGGATCGCCAGGGCGGCTGGTACCAGGTTCAGGTCGACCAGCAGCAGGGCTGGGTGCGCATGTCGGCCCTGCGCCTGCGTGCGCCGGGTGCCCGCGCCGGGCTGCTCGAGGGTGGGCGCGAGGCGGCCACGCAGAGCGTCGCCACCACCGGCGTGCGCGGCTTCGACGACCGCGACCTGCAGAAGGCCACGCCGGACGTTCCCGCCGCGGACGGCCTCGACGCCTACGCCGCCACCTCGGCCGACGCCACCGGCTTCGCCGCCAAGGCCGGCCTGCAGGCCAATACCAAGGACAAGTCGGCCGTCGCCAAGGAGGAGAGTCCATGAAACCCCGTCTGACGTGGTGTGGCTCGCTGCTCGCGCTCGGGCTGCTGGCCGCCGCGCCGGCGCAGCCGTTCGGGCTCGACCTGAACAAGGCCATCGGCGAGTTGAAGAACCTGAAGACCGTGGTCAGCGGCCCCGACGAGCAGGAGGAGCACGAGATCGGCCGGGTGGCGGCGGCGACCCTGCTCGGCGCAGCCAAGCCGGTGCGGAACCAGGACGTCGAGGCGTATGTCAACAGGGTCGGGCTATGGGTGGCGCTGCAGAGCGAGCGGCCGAACCTGCCCTGGCGCTTCGTGGTGCTGGACGACAGCTCGATCAACGCCTTTGCCGCCCCGGGCGGTTACGTGCTGGTCACGCGCGGCCTGCTGGCCAGGCTGCACAACGAGGCGGAGCTGGCCGGAGTGCTTGGGCACGAGATCGCGCACGTGGTGCTCAAGCATCACCTCCAGGCGCTGCGACGCGACGCGGGCACCCAGTTGCTGTCGGACCTGGCCTCGGACGCGGCGGCGCAGCAGGTGGGCAAGGCCAATATCCCGCCGCAGGTGCTGGACGCGGTGTCCGGACAGGCCAAAACCTTGTATTCGCGCGGGCTCGACAAGTCGGACGAGTACGCGGCGGACCAACTGGGGGTGTTGCTGGCGGGAAGGGCAGGCTACGATCCCTACGGCCTGATGTCGGTGCTGGAGACGCTCGACAGCCTGGATGCCAACAGCAGCTCGCTGGCCCTGTTGTACAAGACCCATCCGCGCCCGGCGGATCGCCTGGCGCAGCTTGAGAAGGCCAGCGCCCAGCTCGACGCCTTCGGCCGCCAGCCGGTGGTGGCGGATCGTTTCACGGCGGCCGTGGCGGCCGCCGGCAAGACCAGATAGTCATACGGAGAGTGCATGGCTTCAGTGGCAGTGATCGGCGGCACCGGCATGAACCAGTGGCCGGGCCTGGAAGTGAAGGAAAAACTGCAGATCGACACCCCTTATGGCGCGCCCTCCGCGCCGGTGTTGCTGGGCAGGGTCTACGGCATCCAGGCGCTGTTCCTGGCCCGCCACGGCGAGGGTCACCGCATTCCGCCGCATGCCATCAACTACCGCGCCAACCTGTGGGCGCTGCGCCAGGCCGGGGCGCGCAGCGTGGTGGCCATCGCCGCCGTGGGGGCGATTGCGCCCTGGCTGCCGCCGGGCATGGTGGCGGTGCCGGTCGATCTCATCGATTACACCAGCGATCGCGAGCACACCTACTGCGACGGCATCCACGCCGAGCTGCAACACGTGGAGTTCACCGAGCCGTACAGCGAGCGGGTGCGGCGCGAGCTGCTGCATGGGGCGCTGGCCGCGCGCATCGATATCGCCGAGGGCGGGGTGATGGGCGTCACCCAGGGGCCGCGGCTGGAGTCCGCCGCCGAGATCAAGCGCCTCAAGCGCGACGGCTGTGACATGGTGGGCATGACCGGCATGCCGGAGGCCGCCTTGGCGCGCGAGCTCGGCATCGACTACGCCAGCCTGGCGGTCAGCGTGAACTGGGCGGCCGGGCTCGGCTCGGGCGACATCCACGGCGAGATCCACCAGTCGATCGAGGAGGGCATGGCCAAGGTCCGCGCCCTCCTGGAGCGGGCCCTGCCGGCCCTGCGGGCGCGTGATGAAGAGATGGGAAGCTGAGCGCCCTACGTCCGCGATGAAGCGCTTGTGGGTGGTGGTTCCGGCCCTGCTGTGCGGCTGCCTGGCCGCGCCGGTGTACGCCGGTGACGGGGTGCTGAGCGTGGGGCGGGTGAGCGGTAGCGCCAGCGTCAACCGTCTGGGCTCGGTCGAACAGGTCAGCCCCGGCGACCTGCTGAACGAGCGCGACGTGGTGCAGGTCGGCGACGACGGCCAGCTGGAGCTGGAGTTCGCCGGGCACGGCTTCGTCGAGATCGGGCCCGGCGCCGAGGTCGGCATCGAGAAGCTGCCGTTCGCCAGCTATTCGGACGATCTCAAGACCATCTTCAACCTGACCCACGGTTACCTGCGCGTGGTCTGGAAGCTGCCGGATGTGGCCGGGAGCTGGCCGCTGTTCGTGTATTTCGGCGACCAGCACGCCAGGCTGGAACCGGGGGAGTATTTCTTCGACAGCCGCGCCGGGGTCGCCCGGGCCTGCGTCGCGGCCGGCCGGATGTCGGTGCTGGCCAACGCGGGGACCGAGGTGCAGAAGCTGCGCCCCCCGGTGTGCTACCGCTTCGCGGCCGGCCTGCCGGCCCAGGAGGCGGAGCACGACGCCAGCACCTGGATCTCGGTGCGGCGCAATTTCGATATCGACGCGCCGACCTCGCCCGAGGCGCTCCTGGCCGTCGGGGACGCCGGGGCGGTGGCGGGGGAAGGGGACGGCGCGCCGCCGGCGCCCAAGCACAAAGCCACGGCCGCAGCCGAGCCCAACCCGGCGCCACCGCGGGCGCCGCCGCACACGCCGCTAGCGCCG
>JARLJS010000049.1 GCA_031291075.1 Nevskia sp.
CGCCCCCGCGGCAGCAGCGGCGGAGAAGCCGCGCCGCCGCCGTCCGCCGCCGGAGACGCCACCCGCCGGCACCGACGGCCTGCTCGAATTAGCTCCGCTTGCGTCCGCGGTGCCCGAAGCCGTGCCGCCCGCGGTGGCGCCGGAGGAAATCTCCGCGCCGGTTCCGGAGCTGGCCGTCGAGGAACGCCGGCCGCTGCGCGAGGTCGCGCCCGAGCCCATGCCGCCGTCCGCGACGCTGCCCGCGCCCGCGCCCGTCGTCCCCGCCGTCGCTTCGCTGGTGCCGGAACCGGCCGAGGCCAGCGGCATCGCGCCGGACCGACCGGCGCCGCCCAAGCCCGCGATCAAGCCCAGGAAAGCGGCCAAGCCCGCCGAGCTGGAGGTGCCGGCGTACGACGGTGTCAACCCGCTGCCGCCGCTCGATCTGCTCGATGCGCCGCGGCCCAGCGGCAAGCGCTACACGCCGGAAGAGATCGAGCGCCTGTCGCGCGAGCTGGAACGCCACCTGGCCGACTTCGGCGTCAAGGCGCAGGTGGTGGATGCCATGCCCGGCCCGGTGATCACCCGCTTCGAGCTGCAGCCGGCTCCAGGCGTGAAGGGGGTGCAGGTGACCAACCTGGCCCGCGACCTGGCGCGCGCGCTGTCGGTGGCCAGCGTGCGCGTGGTCGAGGTGGTGGAGGGCAAGAGCGTCATCGGCCTGGAGATCCCCAACCAGAAGCGCGAGATGGTGATGCTGCGCGAAGTGCTGGAGGCGCGCTCATACAACGACTCCGCCTCCCCGCTGACCCTGGGCATGGGCAAGGACATCGCCGGCAACCCGGTGGCGGCCGACCTGGCCAAGATGCCGCACCTGCTGGTGGCCGGCACCACCGGCTCCGGCAAGTCGGTGGCGATCAACGCCATGATCCTGTCGATGCTGTACAAGTCCACCGCCGAACAGGTGCGCTTCATCCTGATCGACCCCAAGATGCTGGAACTGTCGGTGTATGACGGCATCCCCCACCTGCTGACGCCGGTGGTGACCGATATGAAGGACGCCGGCAACGCGCTGCGCTGGTGCGTGGCGGAGATGGAGCGGCGTTACCGCCTGATGTCGGCGCTGGGCGTGCGCAACCTGGCCGGCTTGAACCGCAAGGTCGAGGAAGCGGCCGAGTCCGGCGAGCCGCTGCGCGATCCGCTGGCGGCGGAGCCGGACCTGTTCGCCGATAACCCCGCCGAGCCGCCGCTGCTGCAGAACCTGCCGCACATCGTCGTCATCATCGACGAGCTGGCCGATATGATGATGGTGGTGGGCAAGAAGGTGGAGGAGCTGATCGCGCGCCTGGCGCAAAAGGCGCGCGCCGCCGGCATCCACCTGATCGTCGCCACCCAGCGGCCCAGCGTGGACGTGATCACCGGCCTGATCAAGGCCAATATCCCTTCGCGCGTCGCCTTCCAGGTCGCCTCGCGTGTGGATTCGCGCACCATCCTCGACGAGATGGGCGCCGAGACCCTGCTCGGCTACGGCGACATGCTGTACCGCCCAATCGGCGCCTCGCGCATGAACCGTCTGCACGGCGCCTTCGTCGACGACCACGAGGTGCACAAGGTGGTGGCCTTCCTCAAGCAGGTGGGCGAGCCCGACTACATCGAGGAGATCACCGCCGGCGAGCCGGAGCAGCGCGAGCAGAACGAGCCGTCCGGCGACGCCGAGAAGGACCCGCTCTACGACCAGGCGGTGGCGGTGGTGCTGGAGACGCGCAAGGCCAGCGTGTCCTGGGTGCAGCGCCGCCTCAGCATCGGCTACAACCGCGCCGCGCGCATGGTCGAGCAGATGGAGGCGGCCGGCATCGTCGGGCCGAGCGGGCCGGGCGGCAACCGCGAGATCCTCAGCCCGGGCGGCGCACGCGAGTGAGCGGCGCATTCAGCGGCGGCTCAGCCGCCGCAGGCACACTGAACGGACAACAGTCCAAAATGATGAAACAGACCAACAAAAGCGCCTGGAGCGGCCTGCTTTGCGCACTCGGCTTCGGCCTGTTTGCCGCCGGAGCCGTCCGCGCCGATTCCGGCCAGGATGCGCTCAGGCGCTTCACCGACGGCGTGCAGACCTTCGAGGCGAATTTCGACCAGGTGCAGACCGACGACAAGGGCCGCACCACCGGCCGCAGCAGCGGCCACTTCTGGCTGGAGCGGCCGGGCGCGGGCGGCGGCGCCGGGAAGTTCCGCTGGGCTTACGAAAAGCCCTACCAGCAGGCCACCATCTGCGACGGCGCCAAGCTGTGGGCCTACGACCCGGACCTCAACCAGGTGACGGTGCGCGAGGCCAAGACCGCGCTGGCCGGCACGCCGGCCGAGCTGCTGTCGCAGAAGACCGCCCTGAGCACCGCCTTCACCGTCAGTGACGGCGGCAAGGACGGCGACTATCGCCTGGTGGACCTGGTGCCGAAGTCGAAGGACAGCGACTTCCAGTCCATCGAGCTGGACCTCGACAAGGACGGCGCGCCAGCGCGCATGCGCTTCGCCGACCGCATCGGCGGCCACTCCGAGGTGAGCTTCAGCGCGATCAGGACCAACGCCCGCATCGACCCGGCGCAGTTCCAGTTCACGCCGCCCAAGGGGGCGGAGATCGTCAACGACGGCGACATCACTACCAAGTCGCTGGACTAGGAAGGCAGAATCAGTCCGCAAATGAACGCGAATAAACGCAAATGGAGAAGCGGCCGTTGATTTTCATTTGCGTTTATTCGCGTTCATTTGCGGACTGCTACTCTACAACAGCTGTATGAAATGACTTCCTCCACGGCTGATGCTTCCCCCCTGGCCGAGCGCATGCGGCCGCGCACGCTCGACGAAGTGGTGGGGCAGGATCACCTGCTGGCCCCCGGCGCGCCGCTGCGGGTGGCGCTGGAAGCCGGCCGCATCCCCTCAATGGTGTTGTGGGGGCCGCCGGGGGTGGGCAAGACCACGCTGGCGCGGCTGGTGGCGGCGCACACCGAGGCGCAGTTCCTGACCCTGTCGGCGGTGATGGCGGGGGTGAAGGACATCCGCGAGGCCACCGCCCAGGCCCAGGCCGCGCTGCGCGCCCTGCCGCCGCGGCGTACGGTGCTGTTCGTCGACGAAATCCACCGCTTCAACAAGAGCCAGCAGGACGCGCTGCTGCCCTACGTGGAGGACGGCACCCTGATCCTGGTCGGCGCCACCACCGAGAATCCCAGCTTCGAATTGAACGGGGCGCTGCTGTCGCGGTTGCGTGTGTTCGTGCTGCGGCCGCTGGACGAAGAAGCGGTTCTCGGCCTGTTGCGGCGCGCGCTGACCGACCCCGCACGCGGCCTTGACGCCGCCGCCGACGCGGTGCCGGAGCACTGGCTGCGGCGCATCGCCGAGAGCGCCGACGGCGATGCCCGCCGCGCGCTGATCCTGCTGGAGACGGCCTACGAGCTGTCGCGGGCCGCCGGCGACAAGGACGACGAGCTGCTGCAGAAGCTGATCGGCCGCGGCCTGCGCCGCTTCGACAAGCAGGGCGAGAATTTCTACGACCAGATCTCGGCTCTGCACAAATCGGTGCGCGGCAGCGATCCCGACGGCGCGCTGTACTGGTACGCGCGCATGCTCGACGGCGGGGTCGACCCGGTCTACGTCGCCCGCCGCGTGCTGCGCATGAGTATCGAGGACATCGGCCTGGCCGATCCGCGCGCGCAGCGCCTGTGCCTGGACGCCTGGGACAGCTACGAGCGCCTGGGCAGCCCGGAGGGCGAGCTCGCCATCGCGGTGGCCATCACCTACCTGGCGGTGGCGGCCAAGAGTAACGCCGTCTATGCCGCGTATGGCGCGGCACGGGCGGCGGTGGAACAGCACGGCAGCCTGGAGGTGCCCATGCACCTGCGCAATGCCCCCACCAAGCTGATGAAGGGCCTGGGTTATGGCCAGGGCTACCGCTACGACCACGGCGAGGCCGGTGGCCACGCCGCCGGCCAGCAGTACCTGCCGGACACGCTGGCCGGCACCGAGTTCTACACGCCTACCGCGCGCGGGCTGGAGGCGAAGATCGCCGAGCGGTTGGCGCAGCTGCGCGGGGCCGGTAAGCGAAGCTAGCTATTCCGCACGCATGGATCGGGTTTCAGCACGATAAGGACAGTCCGCAAATGAACGCAAATGCACGCAAATTGGATCACCCTCGTTTTTCATTTGCGTCTATTTGCGTTCATTTGCGGACTGACCGGCGTTTCTGCCAAGAGTTGATTCCTTTGCTGGTACGCCGCTAAGCTGCGCAAAGGAGATGGCATGCCTCCTGGAACCGCCGGCGGCGCCGGCTGATGATGCCTACCAACCGCGCCCGCGGCGCGGCGGCATCGTCGCATCCATCCATGCGTGATCCGTCCGCCGCGGCCAAACCGAAAAAGGATCGACGCGCATGAATGTACCCGGACTCGCCGCCGTAGGCGGCGGCTCGTTGCTCGGCGCCTGGCTGCGCTGGTGGCTGGGGCTGCGGCTCAACGCCCTGTTTCCCACGCTGCCGATGGGCACGCTCGCCGCCAACCTGATCGGCGGCTACATCATCGGCGTGGCGCTGGGCATGATCACCCACAACCTCGGCCTGTCGCCGCAGGCGCGCCTGTTCCTGATGACCGGCTTCTGCGGCGGCCTCACCACCTTCTCCACCTTCTCCGCCGAAACCTATACCTTGTTGGAGCGCGGCCAGATCGGCTGGGGGCTGGGTGAGATCGCGATCCACGTCTGCGGTTCCCTGGTGGCGACCGCGCTGGGCGTGGCGACCGTAGGGTTGCTGCGCAACTGGGCAGGAGCTGCCGCGTGAACGAGCCGAAAACGGGGCCGCAACGCGACTGGCAGGCGCACAGCGAGGAAGGCGTGTTCCTGCGTTTCATCGTGCACGAGAACCGCAACTTCCAGGGCAGGCCCCTGCACGACTGGCTGCTGCTGCAGGCGCGCCATCTGGGCATTCCCGGCGGCAGCGCCTTCCGCGGCATCGCCGGCTACGGCCGCCACGGCGTGCTGATCGAGGAGCACTTCTTCGAGCTGGCCAACGAGCTGCCGGTGGAAGTGCGCCTCGTCTGCAGCCAGGAGCAGGCCGGCCGGCTGCTCGACGCGGTGGAGGCGGCGGAGCTATCGTTGTTCTACCTGATGTCGCCGGTGCGCTACGGTGTGGCCGGCGTGGCCAAGAGCGACTGGTCGAAGGTGCTGCCGCCGATGTTCTAGGGGAGGTGCGCGATGTTCGGCAAGATACTGGTCGCCCACGACGGTTCGCCCCTGGCGGACAAGACCTTCAGCACCGCCCTGGAGCTGGCCGCCCGGCTCGGCGCCGAGCTGCACGCCGTCTCGGTGGTGCGCCTGCCCGAGTTCGGCGAGGACATCGAGACCGCCACCATGATCGACGCCGGCCGCGAGCACTACAACAAGCTCGGCCAGCGCCTGCGCGACGAGGCAGGCGGCAAGGGGGTGGCGCTGCACTTCCGCACCCTGGTCGGCCACCCGGCGGAGCAGATCGTGAGCGAGGCCTCCAAGGTCGGCGCCGACCTGGTGATCGTGGGCCACCGCGGCAAGTCGCTGATCGAGCGCTGGCTCACCGGTTCCACCACCAAGCAGGTGGTGGGGTATGCGCATTGCGCGGTGCTGGTGGTGAGGTGAGCGGGCGCGGCGACTCCCGCGAGATTCTTGATCTGTACGTAAATCTGACGTACATTTGGCGGTATGACCAAATCGGCGCGTCTTGAAACCAGGATCAGCCCGGCGACCCAGGCGCTGTTGAAGCGTGCGGCTGAAATCCAGGGGCGTTCGGTGAGCGATTTTGTGGTCACTGCGGTGCAGGAGGCGGCGCAGAAAGCGATTGCAGAAGTCGAGGTGATCCGGCTTTCGCGCAAGGCGCAGGAGCACATTGCGGCGCAGCTGCTGAATCCGCCGGTTCCCACGCCGGCCCTGGCGCGGGCTTTCAAGCGTCATCGGGCCCTCGTCGTGGAATGAGGGCGACGGAATCATTCCGGATCGAGCCCCTGTCCAGCGTTCATGATCGTTCCGGGTTTTCGAGCGGTTCGGCGCCGCTCGACCGGTACTTTCGGGAACAAGCTTCGCAGGATGTGAAGCGGCGCATCGCGACGTGTTTCGTCGCCGTGAATGCACAGACGGGTGAAGTCGGCGGTTTCTACACACTCGCGGCGACCAGCATCGTCCTCGACGCCCTGACGCCGGACATTGCGAAAAAGCTGCCCCGCTATCCGGTCGTTCCGGCCGCGCTGCTGGGGCGGCTCGCCGTGTCCGGCCGCTGCCAGGGCAAAGGCCTGGGCTCCGCTCTTTTGGGCGACGCCTTGATCCGCACCTCACGCACCGAGATCGGAGTGTTTGTGATGCTGGTCGATGCCAAGGATGACGCCGCGCAGCGCTTTTATGAACGTTATGGATTTTCCCTGCTGCCCGGCGAGGTGCGTCGTCTGAGCCTGCCGATCGCGACCGCGCTCCGGCAGCTCGCTACAATGCACGTCCCGACCAAGCGACCCTGACCATGCTCGACCCCAAACTCCTGCGCGCCCAGCCGGAAACCGTGGCGGCCCAGCTCGCGCGGCGCGGCTTCGTTTTCGACCTGTCCCGCTTCCAGGAGCTGGAGGCGCGCCGCAAGACGCTGCAGACCGAGACCGAGAAGCTGCAGGCGGAGCGCAACGCTGGTTCCAAGCGCATCGGCCAGGCCAAGGGCAGGGGCGAGGACGTGTCGCCGATCCTGGCGGACATGGACCGCATCAAGGCGCAGGTCGCGGCCAACGAGCAGGCGCTGAACGCCCTGCAGACCGAGTTCGAGGACTTCGCGCTGGGGCTGCCGAACGTGCCGCACGCCAGCGTGCCGGACGGCAAGGACGAGCACGACAACGTCGAGCAGCGCCGCTGGGGCACGCCGCGGTCCGCCGCGGGCGCCAAGGACCACGCCGACCTGGGCGAAGCCCTGGGGCTGATGGACTTCGCCGCCGCGGCCAAGCTCACCGGTGCACGCTTCGTGGTGCTGCGCGGCCAGCTCGCCCGGCTGCAGCGTGCGTTGATCCAGTTCATGCTCGACGTGCACACCCGGGAGCACGGTTACCAGGAGCTGTACGTCCCCTATATCGTCAACGCCGCCAGCCTGCGCGGCACCGGCCAGCTCCCCAAGTTCGGCGAGGATCTGTTCGCGTTGAAGACCGAGCAGGACTGGCGCCTGATCCCCACCGCCGAGGTGCCGGTAACCAACCTGCTGCGCGAGGAGATCCAGGCGGCCGAGGCGCTGCCGCTCAAGTGGGTGGCGCACACGCCCTGCTTCCGCGCCGAGGCCGGCGCCGCCGGCAAGGACACCAAGGGCATGATCCGCCAGCACCAGTTCGAGAAGGTGGAGCTGGTCCAGGCCACCCTGCCGGAGCGGTCCCACCAGGCCCACGAGGAGCTCACCGCCCACGCCGAGGCGATCCTGCAGAAGCTGGAGCTGCCCTACCGCGTCATCACGCTGTGCACCGGCGACATGGGTTTTTCCTCGGCCAAGACCTACGACATCGAGGTGTGGCTGCCCTCGCAGGACCGCTACCGCGAGATCAGCTCCTGCTCCAACTTCGAGGACTTCCAGGCGCGGCGCATGCTGGCGCGTTACCGTCACCCGGAAACGAAAAAGCCGGAGCTGCTGCACACGCTCAACGGCTCCGGCCTGGCGGTGGGGCGCACCCTGGTGGCGATCCTGGAAAACTACCAGGACGAGGGCGGTGCGATCGCCGTTCCGGCGGCGCTGCAGCCGTACCTCGGCGGGCTCGAGCGCATTGCGAAATAGCCCGCCGCCGTCGGCGGCGGGATAAAGGCGTAAAATAGCGAAAGAAACCTCGTCGCCGCTGTTTGTTGGCGTTCAGAGCAACCAATTCCTGCCTGAGATGCCCGCATGTCCGACGATACCGCCGCCGTTGCCACTTTTCAGGAACTGTCGCTGAGCCAGCCGGTGCTGCAGGCGCTGGCGGAAGTGGGCTATGAAGCGCCTTCGCCGATCCAGGCCAGGATCATCCCGCTGATGCTCGACGGCCGCGACGTGCTGGGCCAGGCGCAGACCGGCACCGGCAAGACCGCCGCCTTCGCCCTGCCGATCCTGTCGAAAATCGATACCTTGCGGAAAACCCCGCAGGCCCTGGTGCTGGCGCCGACGCGCGAGCTGGCGATCCAGGTGGCGGAGGCGTTCCAGCGCTACGCCAAGCACCTGCCCGGGTTCCACGTGCTGCCCATCTACGGCGGCCAGTCCTACGGCCCGCAGCTGTCCGCGCTCAAGCGGGGCGTGCACGTGGTGGTGGGTACGCCCGGCCGTACCATCGACCACATGCAGCGCGGCACGCTCAAGCTCGACCGTCTCGACTGCCTGGTGCTGGACGAGGCCGACGAGATGCTGCGCATGGGCTTCATCGACGACGTCGAAACGATCCTGCAGCAGACCCCGCCCGGGCGCCAGGTGGCGCTGTTCTCCGCCACCATGCCGGCGGCGATCCGCCGCATCGCGCAGACTTACCTCAAGGATCCGGCCGAAGTCACCATCAAGAGCAAGACCAGCACCGCCGCCAACATCCGCCAGCGCTACTGGCTGGTGAGCGGCACCAACAAGCTGGACGCGCTGACCCGCATCCTCGAGGCCGAGCCGTTCGACGGCATGATCATCTTCGCCCGCACCAAGGCCGGCACGGTGGAGCTGGCGGAGCGGCTGGAGGCGCGCGGCTACTCGGTGGCGGCGCTCAACGGCGACATGGAGCAGAAGCAGCGCGAGCGCACCGTGGCACGTCTCAAGGATGGCCAGCTCGACATCGTGGTAGCCACCGACATCGCCGCGCGCGGCCTCGACGTGGAACGCATCAGCCACGTCCTCAACTACGACATTCCCACCGACACCGAGTCCTACGTCCACCGCATCGGCCGCACCGGCCGCGCCGGACGCAGCGGCGAGGCGATCCTGTTCATCGCGCCGCGTGAGCGCCACCTGCTGCGCGCCATCGAGCGCGCCACCCGCCAGCCGATCACGCCGATGGAGCTGCCCAGTGTCGACGCCGTCAACGACCAGCGCATCGCCCGCTTCAAGCAGAAGATCGGCGAAGCGCTGGCGGCCGGCGACGCGGCCCCGTTCCGCCGCCTGATCGAGCAGTATGAGCAGGAGCACGGCGTGCCCGCCATCGAGATCGCCGCGGCGTTGGCGCGTCTGGTGCAGGGTGAGCGGCCGCTGCTGCTGCAGACGAACGCCGGCGGCGGCGTGCCGGTGAGCGGCCCGTCGAAGCTGGTCCAGGCCATGCTGGCCGGGCCGGAGCGCGTCCAGGCCGAAGCCGCGCCGCCGCCCGCCCCGAAGCGCCGGCACGACGAACCGCGTGCCGAACGCCGCACCGCCGAGGAAGAGGTGGAGAAGGAGACCTTCCGCATCGAGGTCGGCGAAGTCCACGGCGTGAAACCCGGTAACATCGTCGGCGCTATCGCCAACGAGGCCGGCATCGACAGCGCCTACATCGGCCGCATCGACATCCGCGACGACCACAGCTTCATCGACCTGCCCGCCGGCATGCCCAAGAAGATCTTCAAGGACCTGCAGAAGGTCTGGGTCGTCGGCCGCCAGCTACGCATCAGCCGCAAGGACCAGGCGGGCAATCCGTACAGCGCGCCGGTGTCGAAGCATGGCAAGGCCAGGCACAAGCCGCGCAAGGACGCTTGACCGGGCTGGGGGCTTCCCAAGTCAGAACGGTTGGGTGGGTTACCAGCTCCGCAGGAGCGCAACCCGCCTTTCGCGGAAAGCGGATTGCGCTTCGTTAATCGGCCGCCGAGTGAGGGATTCATGAGTTCACCGCCGGGCCCTCCGGCTATTCGCCGCCCGGTGGCTTGCTCTTGGGCTTGGTGCCCGGCAGAACTCCCGCTATGGTTCCGATCACGGCAATGAACAGGGCGCCGAGCATGATGAAACCGCCATATTTTCGACCGAACTGCTGTCCGGCGGCATACCCGGTTCCGTAGCCCTGGGCGAACGTTCGGGTTTCTTTGCCGCGCGCCGCAACTTCCTGTTCCGCGAACGTCCCGGCGACGCCTCCTCCAAGCGCGCCGATTCCTATCCACAGAACCAGGAACCACACAAATCCCATGGCGATGCGTCTCATCGATAGCCCCCTAGTTTTGCGCCCGAAACCCGCAGGTTCAGATGTCCTCTCGTCGGGATTAGACGTCACCCCGGCATTTCTTGTGAAGGGGCGTGGCTTCGATTCGGGGGACACGTGCAATGCGAGATCGCTAAATCGGCGGCGAAGCCAGCGCACTGATCGCCGTCGCCACCGAAGCATGCAGCCGCTGCCGCCCCAGCAGCTCGAACAGCCGCGTGTGCTCCAGGCGGTCGCGCAGCGGGCCCTTCACCTCGGCCAGGTGCACGGTGACGCCGCCCTGGCCGAGGGATTCGCACAGGTCCTCCAGCATCTGCAGGGCGCTGGCGTCGACCGCGTTGACGGCGCTGCAGATCAGGATCACGTCGCTGACCTCGGGGCGCTTGCCCAGCTTGTCCATGACGAAGGTCTGCACCGCGGCGGCGTTGCCGAAGAACAGGCTCTCGTCGATGCGCACCAGCAGCAGCTGTGGCCACAGTTCGAGGTCATGGTGGCGGTCGGTTTCCACCCACAGGTTGGAGTTCGGCACGTGGCCGACCTCGACGATGTGCGGGTTGGCGGTGCGCCAGATGTACAGCAGCAGGGACATGGCCAGCCCGGCGACGAAGCCGATCTCCGCGCCCACCGCCAGCACGCCGGCGGTGGTGACGGCCCAGGCCAGGCCATCGGCGCGGTCGTAGCGCCATACCCGCAGCAGGCTGCGCCAGTCGAGCAGGCGCAGCACGGCGACCACGATGATGGCGGCCAGCACGGCGCGCGGCAGGGTTTCCAGCAAGGGCGCCAGCACCACCGAGGAGGCGATCACCAGGACGGCGGCCACCACGCCGGCGAGGCGGCTGCGGGCGCCGGCGGCGTCGTTGACCACCGAGCGGCTGAGGCTGCCGGCCACCGGCATGCCCTGGGTGAAGGCGGCGGCCAGGTTGGCCAGGCCGATCGCGGCCAGCTCGCGGTTGGCCTTCACTTCGTGGCGGTGGCGGCGGGCCAGCACCTGGGCGATGGAAATGCCTTCCAGGTAGCCCACCAGGCCGATCAGCGCGGCCGGGCCCAGCAGGGCGCGCCAGCGGTTCCAGTCGAGGGGCGGCGGGGCGAGCCGGGGCAGCCCTGTCGCCAGGCGTCCGACCAGCTGCAGGCTGCCGTGCAGCGGCAGGTGCGCCGCCCCGAGCGAGGTGGCGAGCACCAACAGCAGCGGCATGGTGCGGCAAGCGGTGGCGGTGACCGGCTCCGGTAACCCGGCCGCGGTGAGCCAGCGCGGCAGCGCGTTGCGCGCCAGCAATAGCGCGGCGATGGAGAGGGCACCGACCGCGAGTGGCGTGATCGAGGTCTGCGGCAGCGCCTGCAGCAGGTGCAGGGTCTGGCTGGCGGCGTCGCCCGCCGCGTTCAGGCGCAGGCCCAGGATCTGCGGCAGCTGGCTGAGGACGATCAATACCGCCGCGCCCATGGCGAAGCCGGACATCACCGGGTAGCTGAGAAAACCCGTCAGCAGGCCCAGTCGCAGAAGGCCGAGCCCCGACAGCATGACGCCCGCCAGCAGGGCCAGGATCAGCGCATCCTGCCAGTAGGCCGCGCTACCCTGGGCGGCCAGGGGCGCGAGGCTGGTGGCGGTCATCAGCGAGACCACCGCCACCGGTCCCACCGACAGGGCGGGGCTGGTGCCGGTGCAGGCATAGAACAGGGCCGGCAACATCGCCGCGTACAGTCCGGCTTCCGGCGGCAGGCCGGCCAGCAGGGCGTAGGCCAGCGCCTGCGGCACCAGCAGCACGGCCGTCACCGCGCCGGCGATCAGGTCGCGGGAGAGGTCGCCGCCGGTGACAGAAGCCAGCCCCGCGAGGCGCATCGCCGGGACCGGTCAGGCGGTCGCGGCGCGCTGGAAATCCGACTTGCCGCCGGTCTTCTTCAGCAGCAGCACTTCGCGGATCGCCAGGTCGGTACCGGCGTGCGGCTTGAGCATGTCGTACAGGGTCAGCGCGCAGATGCTGGCGGCGGTCAGGGCTTCCATCTCCACCCCGGTGCGGGCGTGGGTGGCCACCTCGACCGTGACGGTCACCCGGTTGCTGCCGAAGTCGTAGTGCAGGTCGTGGCGCTCGATCGGCAGCGGATGGCACAGCGGCAGCAGTTCCCAGGTGCGCTTGGCGCCAAGGATGGCGGCGGCGCGGGCGATCTCCAGCGCGTCGCCCTTGTCGAGGGTGCGCGCACGCAGGCGCTCCAGCACCGCCGGGGGCATCTCGACGATGGCCTGGGCCACGGCCACCCGCAGGGTTATGGCTTTTTCGCTGACGTCTCTCATGTGTTCTTGATGTCCTTGATCGGCGTCCCTTCCTGGAACCGCGTCTCGCCGTCGGCGTAGCGCTCCTCTTTCCAGATCGGCACGGTCTGCTTCAGCGTGTCGATGGCCCAGCGGCAGGCGGCGAACGCCTCGGCGCGATGGCCGGCGCGCGCCACCACCACCACACTGGCGTCGCCCACCGCAAGATCTCCGACGGCGTGCGCCACGCTGACCTCGGCGCCGAAGCGCGCGGCGGCTTCCGCCTCGATCTCGGCCAGCCGGCGCTCGGCCAGCGCCACGTGCGCATGGTACTTGATGCCGCTGACGGCGCGGCCTTCGTGCACGTTGCGCACGGTGCCGGCGAAGAAGGCCAGGCCGCCGCAGTGAGGCGGCATCGGCGCGGCCACCCACTCGGACAGGTTGAGCGGGCCCTGGCGCAGGCGTGAGGTGCTCATATCATCAGCCGCCGCTGACCGGCGGGATCAGCGCCAGGCGCTCGCCCTCCGCAAGCGCGCGGCCGGCATGGACGATCTGGTCGCCGATCGCCACCGCCAGGGTTTCGCGGCGGGCGGCCAGCTCCGGGTAGCGCTCGGCCATGCGGTCGAGGGCGCTCGAGACGGTGGCCGTCTCACCCAGGTCGAGGCTGACCGATTCGGCGCCGCACCAGCGCTGGGAGGCGCCGCAGCATTCGATGACGATTCTCATCCTGTTGATTTCGTTGGCTGATATTTCAAAGCGCCGTGCCGTCGAAGGCCCGGCGGCCGCAACTTCCCCCAAGGCGGCGGTTCATCCCCCGAGGCTGTTCATCGCAATCCGCCGCTCGGCATAGCCGGGGTGCGCCACGTAGCCGGCATCCTTGTGCCACACCGTGTCGCGGATCAGCGCGGTGAGTTCCGCCTCGCTGGCGCCGGCCTGCAGCGGCTCGCGCAGCGACACGCCCTTGGGCGAGAACAGGCAGGGGTAGAGCTTGCCGTCGGCGGTCAGCCGCAGGCGGTCGCAGCTTGAGCAGAACGGGTTGGAGACGGTGGCGATGACGCCGATCTTCGCTGCGCCGGTGCCGCCACGGAGACGGAAGTAGGCGGCGGGGTCGCTGCCGCGCGGCTGGGGATCGATTTCGAATTCGCCCCGCAGGTGCTGCAGGATCTCGGCCTGGGTCACCACGCGCTGCTGCGACCATTCGTGGCGGCCGTCCAGCGGCATGAACTCGATGAAGCGCAGCGGCAGCTGCTGCGCCATGGCCCAGCGGGTCAGCGGCAGGATCTCGTCCTCGTTGACGCCGCGTACGATCACCGCGTTGAGCTTGAGCGGCAGCCCGGCGGCCCGCGCCGCGGCGATGCCGTCCAGTACCGGCTGTACCTCGCGGTTGCCGGACAGCCTGGCGAAGGTGTCGGGCGTGAGTGCGTCCAGGCTGATGTTGAGGTCGTCCAGGCCCGCGGCCTTGAGTGCGGCGGCGCGGCGTGCCAGCAGCGCGGCGTTGGTGGTGAGCGAGATGCGCTCCAGTCCGAGGGCGCGCAGGCTGCCGCATTCCGCCACCACGGCTTCCAGGTCGCGCCGCAGCAGGGGCTCGCCGCCGGTGAGGCGCAAGTGGGTCACGCCGAGTTCCGCCACGAACAGCCGCAGCAGCCGCTGCAGCCCGGCCCGGCTCAGGCGGTCGGCGCGCTCCATGAAGTCCGGGCTGTCCGGCATGCAATACGGACAACGGAAGTTGCAGCGGTCGGTCAGCGACACCCGCAGCTTGCGCTTGATCCGGCCGTGGCGGTCGCGCAGCGGCCCGCCGAGCAGGTCGGCCAGCGGCAGTACGGCGTCAGGGGGGCGGGGCAGTAGGCTCATGGCGGTGTCATCCACCAGCCATTGTACGGCGAATCGCCGTGGCGCCGTCCGCCACGGCCGGATCGGTCAGGCCGCCAGGTTGCGCCGCTTCTGCCACACCGTTTCGACGCCGTCGGCGCCGCGCTGGTAGGCCAGGCTGTAGTCGGAGAAGGCGTGCAGGCACTCCTGCGGGTCCTGGTCGGCGCGCAGCTCGAAGGCATTGATGCCGCAACGCTGCATGTGGAACAACTGGTCGTGCAGCACATCGCCCTGGGCGCGGATCTCGCCGCAGAAGCCGAAACGCTCGCGCAGCACGCGCGCCTGGGAATAGGCGCGGCCGTCGGCGAACTTGGGGATCTCCACCGCCACCAGCGGCAGTCCGTTCAGCTCGGGGGCGAGCGCGGTGATGTCGTCGGTGTTGGGGATGCGCACGCCTACGGCCAGCCCGGACGCGTCCAGCGCGGCGCGCTCGGCGCGGAAGCGCTTGAGGCTGACGATCACCCTGCCGACGGCGGGCAAGGCTGCCTCGTCCGCCAGGCTGAGCCAGTCGTTCTCGGCCAGGCGGCCGTCGCGGATGAAGCCGCTCACGCCGCCACCTCGCTCTCCACCTCGGCCTCGGCGCCGCCGTAGAGCCGCTGCTTGAACGGCGCCATGCCGACGCGACGGTAAGTGGCGAGGAAGGTCTCCTCGGCGTCCTGGCGCTGCTCCAGGTACACCTGGATCAGCTTCTCCACCGCGTCGGCGATGCCGGCGCGCGCGATCGAGGGGCCGGTGCGGTCGCCCAGGGTGGCATCGTTTTCGGCCGAGCCGCCGAGCGTCACCTGGTACCACTCCTCGCCGTGCTTGTCGACGCCGAGGATGCCGATGTGGCCGACGCTGTGATGGCCGCAACCGTTCATGCAGCCGGACATCTTGATCTTCAGCTCGCCGATGTCGTGCTGGTAGTCGAGGTCCTCGAAGCGGTCGAAGATGTCCTGCGCCACGCCGATCGAGCCGGCGTTGGCCAGCGAGCAGAAATCCAGGCCGGGACAGCAGATCAGGTCGGTAAGCAGGCCGATGTTGGGGGTGGCCAGGCCCAGCTCCGCCAGGCGCTGCCACACGGCGTAGACATCCTTCTTCGGCACCTCCGCCAGCACCAGGTTCTGGTCGTGGGTGGTGCGCACCTCGCCGAAGCTGTAGCGGTCGGCCAGGTCGGCCAGCGCGTCGAGCTGCTGGTGGGTGATGTCGCCGGGCGCCACGCCGGGCGCCTTCAGCGAGACGAACACGGCGGCATAGCCGGGCTGGCGGTGGGCGCGCAGGTTGCGCTTGGCCCAGCTCGCGAAGCGGCCGTCGGCCGCCACATGAGCCTCGTAGCTGCCGTCGTCGGCGCTGGCGGAATCGTAGGGATGCTGGTCGAAGCGCGACTTGATCCGCTCCAGGTCCTGCGGCTGCAGCTTGAGGTAGGAGTCCTTGAGTTGCGCCCACTCGGCCTCGACCAGCTCGGTGAACTTGGCCGGGCCGAGCGACTTCACCAGCACCTTGATGCGGGCGCGGTGGATGTTGTCGCGCCGTCCCAGGCGGTTGTAGACGCGCAGGATCGACTCCAGGTAGGAGAACAGGTCCAGCTCGGGCAGGAACTCGCGGATCTTGTGCGCCAGCATCGGCATGCGGCCGAGGCCGCCGCCGACGAAGATGCTGTAGCCCAGCTCACCCGCCTCGTTGCGGACGATATGTACGCCGATGTCGTGGACCGCGATGGCGGCGCGGTCGAGTGTCGAGGACGAAAAGGCGATCTTGAACTTGCGCGGCAGCCAGTTGAATTCCGGGTGGAATGTCGACCACTGGCGGGTGATCTCGCAGTAGGGGCGCGGATCGACCAGCTCGTCCGCCGCCACCCCGGCCAGGTGGTCGGTGGTGGTGTTGCGGATGCAGTTGCCGCTGGTCTGGATGGCGTGCATCTGCACCGTCGCCAGCTCGGCCAGGATGTCCGGCACCTGCTCCAGCTTCGGCCAGTTGAACTGGATGTTCTGGCGGGTGGTGACGTGGCAATAGCCCTTGTCATAGGCGCGCGCGATATGCGCCAGCTTGCGCAGCCGTGCCGAGGACAGCATGCCGTAAGGCACCGCCAGGCGCAGCATCGGGGCGAAGCGCTGGATGTACAGGCCGTTGCGCAGGCGCAGGCTGCGGAACTCCTCTTCCGACAGCTTGCCGGCGAGGAAACGCCGGGTCTGGTCGCGGAACTGCGCGACGCGTTCATCCACCAGGCGTTGGTCCAGTTCGTCGTAACGGTACACGGGCGGGTTCCGGTGCTTATAGCGGAAAGTTCAGGGCTGGCACTGTACAGGCCGGGCCTGGGCATAAGCTAATAACTAATTGATCCAAGGCCTTCCGTCCTCTTTGGCCGACAATGGTCCGCCAATACATCCCGCGTCGCCGGCTAGACCATATGCAACTTCGCGATCAGATCGTGCACCCGCTGGGCGCGCGCAGCGTGGTCCTGGATCCCCGCCACCTCGTCGATGAGGTCGCGGGTCAGATGCGGCGCGAACTGGGCCATGAAGTCGTACATGTAGCCGCGCAGGAACATGCCGTAGCGGAAGCCGATATGGGTGGTGCTGGGCTCGAACAGGTGGTCGGCCGGCAGCCGCACCAGGTCGGCGTCCTGCTTGGGATCGTAGGCCATGGTGGCGACGATGCCGACGCCCAGGCCGAGCCGCACGTAGGTCTTGATCACGTCGGCGTCCGCCGCGGTCAGCACCACGTCGGGCTTCAGGCCATGGGCATGGAAGGCCTGGTCCAGCTTGGAGCGCCCGGTGAAGCCGAAGGTATAGGTGATGATCGGGTGGTCGGCGATGTCCGCCAGGGTCAGCTTGGCCTTGCCCTGGATCTTCTGCGCCAGCGGGTGCTTGGGCGGCACCAGCACGCTGCGGTTCCAGTGGTAGCAGGGCAGCATCACCAACTGCTCGAAGTGCTCCATCGCCTCGGTGGCGATGGCGAAATCGACGGTGCCCTCGGCGGCCTGCTTGGCGATCTGCGGCGGTGTCCCCTGGTACAGGTGCAGGCGCACCAGCGGATAGGCCTGGCGGAATTTGTGGATCACCGGCGGCAGGGCGTAGCGGGCCTGGGTGTGGGTGGTGGCCAGGCTGAGGTCGCCCTTGTTGGTGTCGCGGAACTCCTCGGCGACGTTGCGCACGTTTTCGGCTTCGCGCAGCAGCCGGCGGGTGTACTCCAGGATCCGCTGGCCGGCCGGCGTGATCTCGGAGAGCTGCTTGCCGTTGCGCTGGAAGATATCGACGCCGAGTTCCTCCTCCAGCAGCCGGATCTGCTTGCTGACGCCGGGTTGGGAGGTGAACAAGGCCTCCGCCGCCGCGGTGACGTTGAGACCGCGGTTGGCGACCTCGTGGATGTAGTGGAGCTGGCGCAGCTTCATCGAAGCTCTCCTTTATTCGATTTGATTCTGTAAATGATACACAAGCATTACATTTTTAGCACAATAATGGATGTTATTGGTCTCCACTTAATCCCACGAGTTATATGAACGGTCCTCTCGACGGTCTGGGTTTCTCCCTCGCCGGGCTGCTGGTCGGCGCCGCGGTCGGTGCCACCGGGGTCGGCGGCGGCTCGCTGATGACGCCGGTGCTGATCCTGTTCTATGGGGTGGCGCCGTCGCTGGCGGTGGGCACCGACCTGCTTTATGCCTCTCTCAGCAAGTCCTTCGGCGTGCTGCTCTACCGCAACAACGGCTCGGTGGACTGGAGCATCGTCGGCTGGCAGGCGCTGGGTTCGGTGCCAGCTTCCCTGCTCACTCTGTTGCTCCTGCATCGGATCGGCGATGCCGCGGCGCTCGATCACCTGATCAAGCTGACCTTGTCCGTCGCCATCATCGTCACCGCCACCTTCACCCTGTTCCAGGGCGCCATCGCTTCGCGCCTGCGTCCGGCCGCGCGGCTGGCGCAGGAGAGCGAGCACCCGGCCATCGGCGTGGGGCTGCAGCGCGCGCTGACCGTCCTGGCCGGCCTGCTGATCGGCTGCGTGGTGACGATCTCCTCGGTGGGCGCCGGCGCCATCGGCATGATGCTGCTCCTGCTGCTCTACCCCAAGCATCCGCCGGTGAAGATCGTGGGCAGCGACCTGGCGCACGCGGTGCTGATCACCGCCATCGCCGGACTCGGCCATGCCCGGCTCGGCAGCGTCGACTACCACCTGCTGGGCTGGCTCCTGCTTGGCGCGCTGCCCGGGATCTGGCTCGGCAGCCGGGTTGGCTTCCGTCTCGACGGCCGCGCCCTCAAGCGCGCGGTGGCCTGCCTGTTGCTGGTGGTGGGGGCCATGACCCTGGCCAAGGCCGTGCCGGCGGCGCATGCGCCGCGGGCGGTGGTGGTGGAGGCACAGGCGCAGGCGAAGTAAGCGCCAGGGATATAGCAGAGGGTCCCTACGGCCAGCTGGTCACCAGGTTGTAGGCGTTGACCGTGCCGATGCCGGTGGCGAAGTCCCAGCCGGTGCCGGTGCCGAACGCCCTTGCGTACGACGAGGTGGACGTGGACAGCACGCCGTTGCTGCCGGAGGGGTCGTAGCAGCCGTAGGGCGTCCTGCAGTTGACGTCGATGTCGCCCTGGGTCACGTCGTAGAACACGCAGGAACCCGTGGCGGCGTTGCCGTTGCTGGAGTTGCAGCCGCCGTTGCCGGCGCTGCCGTATTCCTTGGCGGCCAGGTTGTAGTAGGTGTAGTTCGGGTTGCCCTGGCGCGCGCCCTTCTTCTGGTTTGCCAGCGCCTGGATCGCCGCCATGATCGGCGCGGAGAACGAGGTGCCGCCGGCGCCCGACCAGCGGCTGGGTGCGCCGCTGCAGAGCGCGCCGCCGGCCGCGGTGTTGGACCAGCAGTACACGTAGTAATGACCCCACACGCCGTTGGCGGCGAACAGCGAGACGTCCGGGATGTCGCGCACGCCGTCGGCGGGTATGCCGATCACGCCGGACTGCCAGGACGGCTTGGGTGTGCCCCGGCAGCTGCCGCCGACCACGCCCGTCACCGACGGCCGGCCGCTGGCGCAGCCGCTGGGGCCGCCGCTGCCGGCGGCCGTGGTCAGGTAGTAGCGGCTGCCGATCGAGCTGTTGCAGAAGCCGCCCGAGCCGTAGGGCGCGTTGTAACCGGCGTAGCTGCTCAGCAGGCCGCCGGCACAGGAGTCGTTCCAGGGGATTTCCGGCACGTAGGACCTGGCCGAGCCGTAGCCCGCGCTGTTGGCCGGGTTCCAGTAGCTGGCGCTGGTCTTGGCGTAGCTGTCGCCGAAATCAGTGCCGCCCACGGCGACGTTGTACGGCGTCGAGGCGAAACCGCTGACGCCGACGCCGTGGCTGGCGCGGGTCATGTTGGCGTCGCAGCTTGCGGCGCCTTCGTCGCCCGAGGATACGAATATGGACACGCCTTCGGCGACCGCCTGCTGGTAGGTGGCGATGTAGGCGGCGTTGGCCGCGGCGCCGTTTTCGGCCTCGCACTCGCCGTAGCTGATGCTCACCACCGCGGGCGGGGCGTTGCTGGCGTTGATCAGGTTCTGCAGGGCGATCAGCCCGCCGAAGGTGGTGCTGGTGTCGGCGCAGGAGGCAAGTTCGATGGTGGCGTTCGGCGCGGCGGCGCTGGCCCATTCGGCGTCGAGGATGGCTTCGCCGTCGTTGCCGGCGCGGACGCCGGGGTTACTGCAGTTGCTGGTGCCGTTCTTGGGTGCGGGGTGCACCTGCACGAACGAGCCCAGGCTGTAGCCCGACAGGCCGAAGGTGCTGCGGAAGGTGGCCCAGTCGGCCGGGTTGTAGACGTTGGTGTCCTCGATCACCACGATGGTCTGGCCCTGGCCCGAGAGGCCGCTGGCGAACAGCGGGTTGAGGTTGTAGATCGTCGCCAGGTCAGCCGGCACCACCGCTTCGTAGGTGCTGCCGCCCGAGGCGAAGGTGTACTCGACGTGCTCGCGGCGCATGCTGCGCGGCCGGAAGTCGTGCAGCGACACAACGCCGACGATGGCTCCGGCCAGAGCCGCCGGGATGCGCGGGTCGCTCATGTTGGCGATGTGGGGGATGCCTTCCACCGAGAGGCGGTGGATCTCGGTGTGGAAGGCCTCGCGCACCTGTCCGGCAGTGCCGGAGAAGTCGATCGTCAGCGAGCCGGGGTAGACCTGCTCGACGCGGAAGCCGTGCGCGGCGAGCCACTCGCTCACCGCCAGGATGTCCCGCGGCACGGCGCCAAACTGCTGCACGAAGGCGCTGGCGGTCAGCCAGTGGTGGTAGTTCGGCGAAGCGGGATTGTGGAGCTGGTCGATCAGCTGCTCCAGCGACTGTTCCTGTGCCGGCGTGCGCTGCAGCACCAGCTGCATGTGCTCCAGCATCAACTCGTCGCCCACCGCGCCGCGGTCGTTCTCGGCGATGGCCTCGGAGCGGGTATTGCCCGGCAGCGTGACGAGACTGGCTTCGTCAACCGCTTCGATGACCAGCGGCGGTGCCGGCGCGGCATCCGCCGCCGCCAGACCCAGCGCCAGCGCGGCGGCGGACAGGGACTTCCATTTCCATTGGTGACGCATCCGAACCCCCAGGGGGTGCCGGCTCGACCACTGTCCCGGCTATCCCGTCCCGACTCGATGTAATAGCGCAACGGTACGCTTCCGTGGGCTGACGCTCGCTCAAAGGGGGTGCGGATGCGATGGAAGGAACGGCTGCTCCGTTTGCGTGCGTGGCAGCGGCGGTTTTTGCGTGCCCCGCGCGCAGGTCTCACAATGATGCGGATGAGCGCTCCAGGTTCCGACGCGGTCCCCATCCCTTACTTCCCGATCTTCCTGCGCCTGAGCGGCAGCCGTGTGCTGGTCGTGGGCGGCGGCGAGGTGGCGGCGCGCAAGGTGCGGCTGCTGCTGCGGGCGGCGGCTGCGGTCGAGCTGGCGGCGCGGGAGCTCAACGAGGAATTGCAGGAGCTGGCTGGCGCCGGGCGCGTCCGCCACGTCGCAACGGAGTTCGCGCCGGAGCTGCTGCAGGGTTGCCGCCTGGCCATCGCGGCCACCGATGACCCGGCCGTCAACCGCGCGGTGGCGCAGGCGGCGCAGGCGGCGGGGCTGCCGGTCAACGTGGTCGACGACGCGGTGCAGTCGAGCTTCGTCACCCCATCCATCGTCGACCGCGCGCCACTGCTGGTGGCGATCTCCACCGGTGGCGCGGCGCCGGTGCTGGCGCGGCGCCTGCGCGAGCGCATCGAGGCTTGGCTGCCGGCGGGTTACGGAAGGCTGGCCGCCTTCATGCACCGGCAGCGGCCGCGGCTGGCGGCAGCGGCGCACAGCCCGCAGCGCCGCGCCATCTGGGAGCATTTCCTGGACAGCCCCGGGGCGGAGGCCGTGCTGCGCGGCGAGGAGGCGCTGGCCGAGCGGGAGCTGGATCACCTGCTGGCAGACGCGCCGGCACGCGGCGAGGTCTACCTGGTCGGCGCCGGACCCGGCGACCCCGACCTGCTCACCTTCCGCGCCCTGCGCCTGATGCAGCAGGCGGACGTGGTGCTGTATGACCGCCTGCTGCCCGAGGCGATCCTGGACCTGGTGCGGCGCGACGCAGAGCGCATCTTCGTGGGCAAGAGCCGCAATCGGCATACCGTGCCGCAGGACGAGATCAACGCCGAGCTGGTGCGGCTGGCGCGCGAGGGCAAGCGCGTGCTGCGGCTGAAGGGCGGCGATCCGTTCGTGTTCGGCCGCGGCGGCGAGGAGATCGAGACGCTGGCCGCCGCCGGCATTCCGTTCCAGGTGGTGCCGGGCATCACCGCGGCCAGCGGCTGCGCCGCCTATGCCGGCATCCCGCTGACCCATCGCGATTGCGCCCAGGCCTGCGTCTTCGTCACCGGCCACGCGCGCAGCGACGGCAGCCTGGACCTGCACTGGGACCAGCTGGCTCGGCGTGGCCAGACCGTGGTGATCTATATGGGCCTGCACACGCTGCCGCAGCTCTGTGCGCAGTTCATTGCCCACGGCCTGCCGCCGGACTGGCCGGCCGCTTTGGTGGAGGAGGGCACGTCGCCACGTCAGCGGGTCGTCGTCGGTACACTCGCGGACCTGCCGCAACGGGTGGAGGCGGCCGGCGTGCAGGGCGCCAGCCTGGTGATCGTGGGTGAAGTGGTGCGCCTGCGCGAGCGCCTGCAGTGGT
The DNA here is from genome assembly GCA_031291075.1 of Nevskia sp. Lineage (GTDB taxonomy): Bacteria > Pseudomonadota > Gammaproteobacteria > Nevskiales > Nevskiaceae > Nevskia. The sequence continues at coordinate 22,296 of JARLJS010000049.1, forward strand.
TTGCAGGAAGCAAGCCTGGCAGTTGAATCCCGCTGCGCGTCTTTCGCCTTCTTACGCCGCCATTGCTTCGACAGCTTCGCTGTCGCAGGAAGTGCCGGGGCAGGCGGCTTTACAGGCGGGTGCTTCGGCCACGTAGAGGCTCTCCACCAGTTCCTCGAACGCGATCGACGCGCCCTTCGATTGGCTGACGCGGAGCGCGACGTGGCGCGACAGTGCGCGCATGCGCCATTTCAGCTCAGTGACGACGACGTGCAGTTCGTTTGCGATGCTCGGATTCTGCTGCAGGTTCTGTGGAGAACCATCCAGGGTCGATAGCACGCCGGTGGACAGCATCAGTTTGGCCGATATCGCGCACATCTTACGCGCCTCCTCGGCCAGCTGGCGCCAGCTTCCCCGTGTCGATGATTTGGCGGCGATCCGGGCAGCTGCCGCGTCGCTTCGCTGCAGCCGGTCGACGATGGCGTGCGCGGTCTGGGTGAGCGATGCGAGGTCGAAGCCCTGCGGTATCGCAGTGTCGTGCTCGTGGTAGATCGAAGACAGCAGCAGCACGATGCGCCGGTCGAATTGTCCGGGCGCAAGACGCAGCGACAGCAAGGCGCGCGCCTCGGTATTCTCGCGGTTCGGCAGGATCGCCGACATCACTTCCGCCGCCATCAGGACACGTCCCAGCCGCGAAACCTGGTCGCCGGCCAGACCCGCCGGATAACCGCTGCCGTCAAGGCGCTCGTGGTGTTGCTGGATCGCGCATGCCATCCCGGGGGGGCGAGTTGCCGCATTCCGCCAGCAGCACGGCGCCGATCTTGGGATGCACCGCGATGTGCTTCCACTCACTGAAGTTCAGTTCGCGTCCGCCATGCAGTAGTTCGGGATCGACGTACATCTCACCGATGTCATGGGCGAGCCCCGCCATGATCGCCGCCTCTACCGCGGATTCGTGCAATTCCAGCCTCAACGCGATGAACGCGGCGATTGCTGCCGTGGTCACCGCATGTACATAGCTTCCGGTGCCGTCCGCGCGGGCAGTGCTCAATTGCAGGTGCGGCAGACCGGAAACCGTCAAGCCTTCGATCAGCTTCAGTGCCTGCGGCGTGCAATCGCCGCCCAGCTCCGCGATAGCCGGTGTTTCTTCGAGGATCTTCTGCACATCGCTGCGGATGTCGGCCGGCTTGATGCCGTCCTGCACCTGCACACACATCTCGATCGGTTTGTTCAGTTTGGAGGCCAGCAAACGCTCCCGCAAGGACACGTTGATCGGCTTGCCCTGCGCCCACAGCTTGACCCCTTTCGCGTTGTACAGATCCTCGGTCGCGACGATGGTATGCCTGTCGGTGGCCGCCATCAGGCGGTTGACATAGTGCTCGTTGGGGTGCTCGAAAAATGTCCTGTCCATTGGGGGCCTGCTTAGGTGGCCACCCCTATCGACCTGACGAAACGCTTGATCACACCATGCACTTCGCTTCAGAGATTGGGATTGACGTACAGCATCTGCAGCGTGCTGCTGCCGGTCTTGCCGCCGTTGTCGTAGGTGGTGGAGATCTGGCCGCCGCCCTTCAGCGTGCTGGACTGCGACAGGCTCGAGCCCAGGCCGGTGCCGGGCGAATCCAGGCTGAACTGGACGCTCAGCGGCGTGGTGGTGCTCGATGTCGTGCTGGGCAGCGCCGGCAGCGTGACGGAATTGGTCGAGGCGGCCGCGGTGGCGAAGGTGACGTCGAGCGTCATCGTGCCGCCTTTGCCGGTGTTGGCGTAGGTGGCGCTGATGGTGCCCAGGCCCGGCAGCGTGATGGGTTTCAAGGTCGGGTCGGCGGCGGTGCCGAAGCCGGGCGTGGTGATGGCGAAGCCGCCGCTGATCGCCGGCAGCGCCGGCAGCGTGGCCTTGGTCGAGGAAGTGTGCGCGGCCTGCAAGGCGGCCAGCAGCGGATGGTGCGTGGTCCCGGCGGCGAAGGCGGGAGAGGCGCACAGCAGCGCGCCCGCGGCAAACATGAGCTTCTTCATCTGTCGATCCCTTGTTGATCTCGGCGTATGCCGCGTTCCGGCGGCTTGGCGATAGTTTAGTGGCGTCGCCGCGCCGATTAGACTCCACCCATCGGCGCTTCACTGCCGCTCGGCATTTCACCGACTTGCAAGCTGCCGTGTCAGGTCTGCCGCGATGTGCTGCCGGTGGGGCGCGCCGCTTCCGCTTCGTGGGCGCGCAGCCGTTTCTGAATGGCTCGCAGGATGCCGGCCTCGTCCAGTCCGCAGTCCGCCAGCTGCTCGGCGCGGCTGGCGTGCTCGACGAAATGGTCGGGCAGGCCCAGGTTCAGCACCGGCGCCGTGACCGGCAGCGGCGCCAGGAGTTCGTTGACGCCGCTGCCGGCGCCACCGGCGACGGCGTTGTCCTCCACCGTCACCAGCAGGTCGCAGCCGGCGGCCATCTCCTGGATCAGTTGGTGGTCGAGCGGCTTGACGAAACGCATGTCGGCGACGCGCGCGTCGAGGATCTCGGCCGCGCGCAGCGCCGGGTGCAGCATGGCGCCGAAGGCCAGGATCGCCACGCGCGGCCGGCGCCGGCCCAGCGCCTCGCGCACGAGGCGGCCCTTGCCCAGTGGCAGCGGCAGCGCCTGGGCCTCGATCGCCGCGCCGGGGCCCGCACCGCGCGGATAGCGCACCGCGCAGGGTCCGCCGTGCGCCAGGCCGGTGGCGAGCATGCGGCGGCACTCGTTCTCGTCGCTCGGCGCCATCAGCACCAGGTTGGGGATGCAGCGCAGGTAGGAGAGGTCGAACGCACCCTGGTGGGTGGCGCCGTCGGCTCCCACCAGGCCGGCGCGATCGATGGCGAACAGCACCGGCAGGTTCTGCAGCGCCACGTCGTGGATGAGCTGGTCGTAGCCGCGCTGCAGGAAGGTGGAGTAGATCGCCACCACCGGCCGCAGGCCCTCGCAGGCCAGTCCGGCGGCCAGCGTGACGGCGTGCTGTTCGGCGATGCCGACGTCGAAGCAGCGTCGCGGGAAGCGGCTGGCGAATTCGGTCAGGCCGGAGCCTTCGCGCATCGCCGGCGTGATCGCCACCAGCTGCTCGCATTGGGCGGCGGCCTGGCATAGCCAGTCGCCGAACACATGGCTGTAGCCAGCTGCCTGGCCGGTGCCGGCGATGGCGCCGGTCACCGGGTCGAAGCGCGTCACGCCGTGATAGGTGATGGGGTCGGTCTCGGCCGGCTCGAAGCCCTTGCCCTTGACGGTGATCACGTGCAGGAACTGCGGGCCGGGCAGGTCCTTGATGCGATCGAGCGCCGCGGTCAGGGCGTCGAGGTCGTGCCCGTCGACCGGGCCGTGGTAGGCGAAGCCGAGCGTCTCGAACAAGGCCCCGGCCGGCGCCTGCGGCGTGGTCGCGGGTGCCGGACGCGCGCCGTGGGGCGCGGGCATGCCGCGGTCGGCGAGCAGGCGCGCGACGTGATGGCGCAGCGCGCCGACGTTCTCCGAGATCGACATGTCGTTGTCGTTGCACACCACCAGCAGGTCGAGCCCGAGCGCGCCGATATGGTTGAGCGCCTCGAACGCCATGCCGGCGGTGAGGCCGCCGTCGCCGATCACCGCCGCCACCCGCTGCCGCCGCCCCTGCAGGCGCAGCCCGGCGGCGATGCCCGCGGCGGCGGAGAGCGCGGTGCCGGCATGGCCGCCGCCGAACACGTCGAATTCGCTTTCGGCGCGGCTGTTGAACGGCGCCAGCCCGCCGCGCCGGCGGATGGTTTCCAGCGCCGCGCGGCGACCGGTCAACATCTTGTGCGGATAGGCCTGGTGGCCCACGTCCCACAGCAGCCGGTCGTGCGGCGTGTCCAGGCAGCGGTGCAGCGCCAGGGTCAGCTCGACGGTGCCGAGGTTGGCGGCGAAATGGCCGCCGCCGCGGCCGAGGGTCTCGATCAGGAAGCGGCGCATCTCCGCCGCCAGTTGCGGCATCTCGGCGCGGGGCAGCGCGCGCAGCTGCGCCGGCGAGTCGATGCGGCCGAGCAGGCCGTAACCGGAGGATTCCTTCATGGCGCGGTCATTATGCGCCCGGCGTGTGCGCGATTAGTGCCCGCGTCCCTCGATGAAGTCCGCGAGCCAGCGCAGCGGGGCGCCGCCGCCCGGCAGCGCGGCCACGGCGCTGCGGGCCTGCTCGAACAGCTCGGCCGCGCGCCGGCGGGCACCGTCCAGGCCCAGCAGGGCGGGGTAGGTGGACTTCTGCTGCCGCAGGTCCTTGCCGGCGGTCTTGCCCAGGGCTTCGGTGCTGGCGGTCTCGTCCAGCACGTCGTCCTGGATCTGGAACGCCAGGCCGATGTCGCGGCCGTAGCTTTCCAGCGCCTGCTGCGCGGCTGGCGTGGCGTTCGCCGCCACGGCGGCGAGCTGCAGCGAGGCCAGGATCAGCGCGCCGGTCTTCCGCGCATGCAGCGATTGCAGTTCCTCCAGAGCGATCAGGCGTCCCTCCGAGGCGATGTCCACCGCCTGGCCGCCCACCATGCCCAGCGAGCCCGAGGCGCGCGCCAGGATCGAGACCATGCGCAGGCGCTGGCCCACGTCGAGCGAGGGTTCGTCGGCCAGCACGGCGAACGCCAGCGTCTGCAGACCGTCGCCGACCAGGATGGCGGTGGCCTCGTCGTAGGCCTTGTGCACGGTGGGACGGCCGCGGCGCAGATCGTCGTCGTCCATCGCAGGCAGGTCGTCGTGCACCAGCGAGTAGGCGTGGATCAGCTCCACCGCGCAAGCGGCGGCGTCGAGCTTCCCGACGGCGGCCCCCAGGCTCTCGCCGGCGGCGTAGACGAGCAGGGCGCGCAGGCGCTTGCCGCCATCGCAGGCGTAACGCATCGCCTGGTGCAGGCGGGCGGGGTCTTCCGCCGCGGCGGGCAGCCGCTGGTCCAGCGCGTGTTGCAGGCGATCCACGTAGGCCGGCATGCGGCCGGCGAATTCCGAGCTGTGCAGGTTCATCAAATATCGTCTTCGGTGGCGTCGAACGATGCGCCTTGGTCGGGTTCGAGCAGGTTCCTGACGCGGAGCTCCGCGCCGTCCAGCGAGCTGCGGCATTCGCGGGTCAGCGCCACGCCGCGCTCGAACAGCTGCAGCGACTGCTCCAGCGGCAGATCGCCGCGCTCCATGCGGGCGACGATCTCCTCCAGCTCCTTGAGCGAGGCTTCGAAGCGGGATACGGGGTCGCCGCCGGCCGCGGGGTCGGCGGCCGGTTTTGCGGGCGGGTCGGGTTTCTTGCTCACTGGAGATCAAAGCGCGGGATGGCGTAGTTTACCAATTTCGGGGAGGAAGCCGGCGCGAAATCCAAATCCATCCCTGGAATCATCTAAATGTCCGTGCCCTCCCGCCGCGCGGCGGGCGGCACTTTTCAATCATCGAGAGGAACCGTGTACATGTTGCCGATCCTGGATGTGGACGTGGCGGCGGAAAGCCTGGCAAAACTGGGCATCGCCCACGATTCCGCCAACGGCGTGGCCTATATGGGCGAACTGATCGGGCTGGTGGCGGTGGTGCTGTTGTGCGGCCTGCCGATCATGATCACCATCGCCGTGTTGCGGCACCGCACCAATCGTCAGAAGCTGCTCAACGACCTGATCCTGAAGCTGGCGGAAAAGGGCCAGCCGATCCCGCCGCAGCTGTTCGGCGAACGGGCCGTGCCGGAAAAGACCGACCTGCGCCGCGGCATCCGCTGGATGATGGCCGGGCTCGGCATCGCCATCTTCGGCGTCTTCGACGGCGACAGCGACATCATCGGCATCGGCTTCATCCCGGCGATGATCGGCCTCGGCTTCATCATCGCCGCCCACTTGGAGCGGAAACAGAAGGAGGGGGAGCAATAGGCCCGCCCGCACGCTTCAGAACCGGACCATGGCCACGGCTGACCCGCCGGATGCCGCGCTGGTCGCGCGCGTCCTCGCGGGCGACGACCGGCATGCCTTCGCCGAGCTGGTGCGGCGTCACCAGGGGCCGACGCGCGCCCTGCTGCGCCGCTTGTGCAAGGAGGACCACGCCCTGGCCGACGACCTGGCGCAGGAGGCGTTCCTGCAGGCGTTCCGCAAGCTGGCCCAATTCCGTGCCGAGGCGGCGTTCGGCACCTGGCTGTACCGCATCGCCTACAACGTGTTCCTCATGCATGTCCGTGCGCGCAAGGAAGAGCTGCCGCTGGATGAAGCCCTGCCGCCGGAGGAGGTGGCTGACGCGCAGCGGACGGAAAGCGTGGAAGCTGGCAGCGTGCGGGAACTCGACGTGCGGCGCGCGCTGTCCAAGCTGTCGGTGGAGGAACGGGCGGCGATCGTGCAGTGCTACTATCTGGACCGCAGCCACGAAGAAGCTGCCTACGTGCTCGGTTGCCCGGTGGGCACGGTGAAGTCGTACATTTTCCGGGCGAAGAAGAAGCTGCAGGCGCTGTTGCCCGCCTGGGATGTGGGAGGTTCGATGTGAGTACCGGGACATCCGGATCCGATCGCGACGGGGACCTGCGCCTCGACCGGCTGCTGCGCGAGGACGCCGCGCGCGACGGCTACATCGCCGATGACGGTTTTACCGCCCGGGTGATGGGGCGGCTGCCGGCGCCGCGGCGCCGGCGCAGCTATAGCTGGCTCGGCCCCGCGCTGGGCGCGGTGGCGGCCGCCGGGGTGGCCTGTTTTTCGCCGGCCGCCGCGCATCTGGCGGCGCCGTTCCAGGCCGCGCTCAACGGCCATACGCTGCCGCTGCACAGCTTCCTGGTGTTCCTGCCCGCGCTGGCCCTGATCTACGGCGCCGCGTGGCTTGCCGCGACCGATTCCGCCTGAAGCCCTCGAGCCGCCGCCGGCCGCGTCCGCCGCCGACCGGCCTTGCGCCGCCGCGGCCCTTTCGTTAACGTCGCGGCCGTCTTCAATTCCGGATCGTCGATGGCAGCGAGCAACTACGGCGCAGAACAGATCGAAGTCCTCAGCGGGCTGGACCCGGTGCGCAAGCGCCCGGGTATGTACACCGATACCAGCCGGCCCAATCACCTGGCGCAGGAAGTCATCGACAACAGCGTCGACGAGGCCCTGCAGGGGTACGCCACGCGGATCGACGTCACCCTGTTCGACGACGGCTCCTGCCAGGTGGTGGACGACGGTCGCGGCATGCCGGTGGACATCCACCCGGAGCACAAGGTTTCCGGCGTCGAGCTGATCCTGACCCGGCTGCACTCCGGCGCCAAGTTTTCCGACAGCACCTACAAGTTCTCCGGCGGCCTGCATGGCGTCGGCGTGTCGGTGGTGAATGCCCTCTCGAAGAAGCTGGAGGTGCGCGTCTGCCGCGGCGGCACCGAGCACGCCATGAGCTTCGCCGGCGGCGAGAAGGCGTCGAAGCTGAAAGAGATCGGCACGGTGCCCAAGTCCCGCACCGGCACCACCGTGCGCTTCTGGCCGGACGAGAAATACTTCGACTCGCCCAAGTTCGCCCTGCCGCGGCTGAAGCAGGTGCTGCGCGCCAAGGCGGTGCTGTGCCCCAACCTGCGGGTCAGCCTGGACGACCAGATCAACGGCGAGCAGACCGTCTGGCAGTACGAAAACGGCCTGACCGATTATCTTCGGGACGCCCTGCAGGGCGCCGAGACGGTGCCGCCCGAGCCCTTCGTCGGCAAGTTCGCCGCCGAGCGCGAGGAGGCGGAATGGGCGCTGCTGTGGCTGGCGGAGGGCAACGAGGTCGTCGCCGAGTCGTACGTCAACCTCATTCCCACCACCCAGGGCGGTACCCATGTCAACGGCCTGCGCACCGGCCTGACCGAGGCGGTGCGCGAGTTTTGCGAGTTCCGCAACCTGCTGCCGCGCGGCCTCAAGCTCACGCCGGAAGACGTCTGGCTGGGCTGCAGCTACGTGCTCTCGGTCAAGATCAAGGAGCCGCAGTTCGCCGGGCAGACCAAGGAGCGCCTGTCCTCGCGCGAGGCCGCCACCTTCGTGCAGGGCGTGGTGCACGACAGCTTCGGCCTGTGGCTGAACCAGCACCCGGAGACCGGCGAGAAGATCGCCGCCCTGGTCATCGCCAACGCCAACTCCCGGCTGAGACAGGCCAAGCAGGTGGTGCGCAAGAAGATCACCAGCGGCCCGGCGCTGCCCGGCAAGCTGGCGGACTGCGTCTCCAGCGACCCGGCGCTGACCGAGCTGTTCCTGGTGGAGGGCGACTCCGCCGGCGGCTCCGCCAAGCAGGCGCGCGACCGCGAGACCCAGGCGGTGATGCCGCTGCGCGGCAAGATCCTCAACACCTGGGAGGTCGAATCCGGCGCCACCCTGGGTTCGCAGGAGATCCACGACATCAGCGTGGCGATCGGGGTGGACCCTGGCAGTGTCGAGCTGGGCGGCTTGCGCTACGGCAAGATCTGCATGCTGGCCGACGCCGACTCCGACGGTCTGCACATCGCCACCCTGTTCTGCGCCCTGTTCCTGCGCCATTTCCGGCCGCTGGTGGAGGCCGGACACGTCTATATCGCGATGCCGCCGCTGTTCCGCGTCGACGCCGGCAAGCAGGTGTTCTACGCCCTGGACCAGGCCGAGCTCGACGGCGTGAAGGACCGGCTCAGCGCCGAGGGCAGCCGCGCCAAGATCAGCGTCACCCGCTTCAAGGGCCTGGGCGAGATGAACCCGATCCAGCTGCGCGAGACCACCATGGCGCGCGACACGCGCAAGCTGGTGCAGCTGACGCTGGAGGGCGACCCGGCCGAGGTCGTAATGGATATGATGCTGGCGAAGAAGCGCGCCGCCGACCGCAAGGCCTGGCTGGAGGAGAAGGGGGACAAAGCCGAGGTTTGAGGGGGTGGACCATGCTGGCCGGACTGGGTATCACGGGAAAGGTGGGCTTGCTGTTCGGCAGTATCGGCTTGGCGATGCTGGTGATGGCCGCCCTGATCGCCCGCCACCAGCTCGATTTCGGCCGTCGTGCCGCCGTGGCGCGGGGCGAGGTGGTCGACGAGAAGTTGTCCTGCAGCCGCGACGATACCGCCGTCCATCCCGGCGCCGAAAGCTGCACCTACCGTCCCCTGGTGCGGTTCCGTACCACCGCCGGCCAGGACATCGAGTTCCTCAGCACGATGGGCTCGAATCCGCCCGATCACCGGCGCGGTGAGACCGTGCGGGTGCTTTACCTGACGGCCGATCCCGACCAGGCCGCGATCGACAGCTGGCTCGACCGCTGGTTCATCACGCTGGTCAGCGGCGCCCTTGGCGCGCTGTTCGGCGCCGTCGGCGCGGCCTTGTTCGGGGTGGACCTGGCGGGCCTGCGCCGCCGGGCCTGGGCGCGGCGGAACGGCACGCTGGTGCAGGCCGATTTCACCGGCGTACAGCGCGACACCTCGACCACCGTGCGCGGGAGGAATCCCTATACACTGGCGGCCCAATGGCAGGATCCGAAGAGCGGCCGCGTCTACCGGTTCGTCAGCGCCGACATCTGGTACGACCCCAGCCAGTACCTGCAGGGCCGCCGCCAGGTCGGGGTGCGCGTGGATCCGGCCGATCCGCGGCGCTACTGGATGGACACCGGCTTCCTGCCGCCGGCGGGGAACTGATGGCGGGATCCTCGCCGCGGCAGTTTGATCCGCTGCGGGTGGTTGCGTGACCGGGAATCTCCGGATTGGCACCGGCCTCCTCACGTCGGCAGGGGATCGGTGCTTGCGGGAGTGGCGCGTCTGTCATACGATGTATGACGTGACTGCCAGGACCGCCACCGCCCGTATCAACGCCCGTCTTACCGGAGAAGACGTCAGGCGCCTCAAGGAGCTCCAGGCCGTGACGCGCAAGACCGCGTCGGAAGTGCTGCGCGAAGCGGTGCGCCGCTATCACAAGGAAGAGGTCAAGCCACGCCGCAGCGCCTACGAGATCATGACGGAGTCGGGCTTCATCGGCAGCGTCGATGGTCCGGAGGACCTTTCGACGAACAAGAGGAAATACGTCGTCGAAGCGCTCAAGAAAAAATACCCCCAGCACTTCGAGGATGAGGGGTGATCCTCGCCGATAGCGGCTTCTGGTACGCTCTTTCGGCCTCGCGTGATCGTTACCACAAAGCAGCGGTGCGCGCGGCGCAGAAGTATGCGGCCGAAACCCTGGTGAGTACCTGGCCGGTGATCAACGAGGTCTGCTATCTGATCGGCGATCGGAGCGGCTCTTCGAAAGTCATCGAATTCCTGGAGCACGCCGCGGCCGGGGCATGCTCGATCATGGAAGTCCCTCCTGTTTCCATCGTTCGCATGCATCGGTTGATGAAGAAATACGCCGATCTGCCCATGGACCTCGCCGACGCTTCCCTGGTGGTGCTGGCCGAGGAGCTGGGCGAGGGCCGCATCCTGTCCACCGATGAACGCGACTTCCGCGCTTACCGCTGGAAGAACACCAAGCCGTTCAAAAACCTCTTGCTGACCGATGGCTGACAACGAAATCACCGAAACCGAACGCCTGCCGCTGCGTGTCTTCGCGGAGAAGGCCTACCTCGACTACTCCATGTACGTGGTGCTGGACCGCGCCCTGCCGCACGTGGCGGATGGGCTCAAGCCGGTGCAGCGGCGCATCGTCTACGCCATGTCGGAGCTGGGCATCCTGGCCACCGCCAAGCACCGCAAGTCGGCGCTGACCGTGGGTGACGTCATCGGCAAGTTCCATCCGCACGGCGATACCGCCTGCTACGAGGCGATGGTGACGATGGCGCAGCCCTTCGCCTACCGCTACCCGCTGATCGACGGCCAGGGCAACTGGGGTTCGCCCGACGATCCCAAGTCCTTCGCCGCCTACCGCTACACGGAGTCACGGCTGACACCGTACGCCCAGGCGCTGCTGTCCGAGCTGGGCCAGGGCACGGCCGACTGGCTGCCCACCTTCGACGGCAGCCGCGAGGAGCCGCGCCTGCTGCCGGCGCGCACTCCCAATATCCTGGTCAACGGCACCACCGGCATCGCGGTGGGCATGGCCACCGACATTCCGCCGCACAACCTGCGCGAGCTGATGGCGGCCTGCCTGCACCTGCTGAAGAACCCGAAGGCCAGCGTGGAGGAGCTGATGCAGCACGTGCCGGGGCCTGACTATCCCACCGGCAGCGAAATCGTCAGCGATCCGGCCGAGCTGCGGAAGATCTACGAAACCGGCTACGGCCAGGTCCGTGCCCGCGCCCGCTGGGAGCGAGACGAGGACGGCAATATCGTCGTCACCCACGTGCCCCACCAGGTGTCGCCGACCGACCTGCAGAAGGCGATCGCGGACCAGATCACCTCGAAGAAGCTGCCGCTGCTGACGGATATCCGCGACGAATCCGACCACGAGAACCCGACCCGCATCGTGCTGATCGTGCGCTCCAACCGGGTCGACGCGGAAGCGCTGATGGCGCACCTGTTCGCCACCACCGACCTGGAGAAGAGCCACCGCGTCAACCTCAACATGATCGGCCTGGACGGCCGGCCCAGGGTCAAGAACCTGCGCGAGATCCTGGTCGAATGGCTGCAGTACCGCACCGCCACCGTGCGGCGCCGCCTGGAGTACCGGCTGGCCAAGGTCAACGAGCGCCTGCACATCCTCGACGCCCTGCTGATCGCCTTTCTCAACATCGACGAGGTGATCCGCATCATCCGCTTCGAGGAGGAGCCGAAGGCGGCGTTGATGGAGCGCTTCGAACTGACGGAGATCCAGGCCGACGCCATCCTCGACCTGCGTCTGCGCCACCTGCAGAAGCTGGAGGAGATGAAGATCAAGGGCGAGCAGGCCGAGCTCGCCGCGGAGCGCAAGAGCCTGGAGGAACTGCTGGCTTCGGAGACCAAGCTGAAGAAGCTGGTGGGCCAGGAGCTGGCCGAGGACGCGAAGAAATACGGCGACGCCCGCCGCTGCCCGATGGTGGCGCGGCCGGCGGCGCAGGCGCTGGAGGCGGCCGAAATCCTGCCATCCGAGCCGATCACGGTGGTGCTGTCGCGCGCCGGCTGGATCCGCTCCGCCAAGGGCCACGGCATCGACGCGGCCGGCCTGAGCTACAAGGCCGGCGACGAGTTCCTGTGCGCGGTGGAGGGCCGCAGCAACCAGCTGCTGATCCTGCTCGACAGCCGCGGCCGCGCCTACTCCCTGAACCCGCGCGAGCTGCCCTCGGCGCGCTCCCAGGGCGAACCAGTGACGACCAAGCTGGACCTGCAGGACGGCGCCAGCATCGTCGGCATGATGCTGGGCGAGGCGGGCGACCGGTATGTACTGGGCGGCGGCGACGGCTACGGCTTCGTGGTCAAGCTCGACGACCTGCAAGGCCGCAACCGCGCCGGCAAGGCGGCGATCGCTGTGGAGCAGCCACCGTTCACGCCTTGCGCCACGCGCGATCCCGCCGGCGATCGCCTCGCGCTCGCCACTGCCGAGGGGCGCCTGCTGTTGTTCCCGGTCAGCGAGCTGCCGGAGATGGCCAAGGGCAAGGGCAACAAGCTGATCGCGCTGAAAGGCGAGGACCGCATCGTCGGCGCCACGGTGGTGCCGGTGGCGACCCCGCTGGAAGTGATCAGCGGCAAGCGCAGCCTCACCATCAAGCCGTCCGACCTGGAGCACTACACCGGCAGCCGCGCCAGCCGCGGCAACCACCTGCCGCGCGGCTACCAGCGCGTCGAAGGTCTGCGCGCGGTGCGTGCCGAGGGCAAACCCGAGCCCGGGGCTTGAGTTTGGCGTCGCAACCCCCAAAATGAGCGGACCGAATTGTCCCCCTAAGCGTCCCTGGTATCCCCCGACCATGAAACGTATCTTCCTGTTCCTGTTGACCAATATCGCGGTGATGGTGGTGCTGTCGGTGGTCTGTAGCCTGCTCGGCGTGGACCACTACCTGACCCGACGTGGCCTCAATCTGCCGATGCTGCTGGCATTTTCCGCGGTGTTGGGCATGGGCGGCTCCTTCATCTCGCTGATGATGTCGAAGTGGATGGCGAAGATGAGCACCGGCGCGCAGGTCATCACCCAGCCGCGCAACGCCGCCGAGGCCTGGCTGCTCGCCACCGTGGAGCGCGAGGCGCGTGCCGCCGGCATCGGTATCCCGGAGGTGGCGGTGTACGAGGCGCCCGAGCCGAACGCATTCGCCACCGGCATGAGCCGCAACAGCGCCCTGGTGGCGGTGAGCAGCGGCCTGCTGCAGTCGATGAGCCAGGACGAGATCGAGGCTGTGCTCGGCCACGAGATCACCCACGTCGCCAACGGCGACATGGTGACCCTGACCCTGATCCAGGGCGTGGTCAACACCTTCGTCATCTTCCTGTCGCGCGTGATCGGCTACTTCGTCGACGGCGCGCTGCGCGGAGACCGTGGCCGTGACGAGGGCGGCGTCGGCATGGGCTACTTCATCACCTCGATGGTGATGCAGATCGTGCTCGGCTTCCTGGCAACGATGATCGTGTGCGCCTTCTCGCGCTGGCGCGAGTTCCACGCCGACGCCGGCGGCGCCCACCTCGCGGGCAAGCGCAAGATGATCGCTGCGCTGCAGCGGCTGCAGTCGCTGCATGAGCCTTCCTCGCTGCCGCAGAACCTGACCGCTTTCGGCATCGCCAGCGGCGTGAAGAGCCTGTTCGCCACCCATCCGCCGCTGGAAGAGCGGATCGCGCGGCTGCAGCAGGCGACGGGCTGAGATTTCGCGATCAGCCGGATTCCCGGCCCGGCGCGCCGCTTTGGCCGCACCGGGAGTCTCCGCTCAGCTCCTGGTCAGTGCCAGGTAGATACCGGTGGTCGAGCCGTCGTCCAGGGCGATCTTGAAGCTGGCCTTGAATCGGAGCAGCAGCAGGTTGACCGGGAAGTAGGCGCCGAGGCCGGTGAAGGTCTGCCCGGTCAGGCAGGACGAGGTCAGCGTCACGGCGTAGTCGTTGTGCTGCGGGTCCGGCGTGGTGACGCTGCCGGCGTAGATGCAGCCGGAGCTGTCCGAGCCGGAGATGCCGCCCCCGGAGCTGATGGTCAGCGTGGGCGTGTAGGCGGTTCCACCTGCGTTGAACGATCCCGTGTAGGTTCCGGCCACCGTGGCCGGCGACGAGGTCATGTTCCAGTCGGCAGCCTGGTTATTCGCGCTGTAGTCGAGCACGTCCGCGGCGCTGCCGACGATGGTGCCGCCCAGGCTCGGGCCGGTGCTTACGATGCCGCTGATGGTCCCGGTCTCGGTGGTCCCGCCGTCGGCCAGGGTGCCGGATCCCAGCGCGTACTCGAGGTAGGACACTGAGAAGCCGCCATTCTGCGGCAGGATCGGCGCCGGCGCGATCAGCAGGGTGGGCCTGCCGCTGACGCCGACGAACAAGGCTGTGCCGTCGTTCTGCACCATGCCGAACAACTGGCCCGACGATGCGGAGCCGCTGGAGGAACCGGACGAGCCACCGGAAGAGCTGGACGAGCTGCCCGGCGGCACCGTGAACGTGCCGAAGTAGATGCCCGCCGCGCTGGAGGCGCCGCTGCTCGACGAGCTGCCCGAAGAGCTGCTCGACGAGCTGCTGCCGGAGGAGCTGCTGGAAGAACTGCCGGAGGAGCTGCTGGAGGAACTACTGCTGGAGGAGCTGCCGCCCGACGAACTGCTGGAGCCCCCTGACGCAGTCACGACGACCGCGGTGCTGCTGGTGCCGGTGCCGCCCGAGTCGGTGCAGCTCAACTGGTAATTATACGTTGCTGCGCCAGCGGGGGTGGTGATCTGCATCGAACCGATGGATGGCTCGTTACCGCTCCAGCCGTCGGAACCGTCGCCCCCCGAAGCGGTGCAGGTGGCGTTCGGATCGGACGAGCCCCAGGCGAGCTGGAAGGTGCCGCCGGCCTGCACGCTGGTGGGGGCGGCGAAGATCGTTACCGTTGGCGCCGCGGCAATGGTGCTGGTCACGACGACCGACGCGGTGGCGGCGCCGGAGCCGGCGGAGTTGCTGCAGGTCAGGATATAGCTGGTGCTGCCCGGGGTGGATGAGGCCAGCAGCGGCGTGCCGCCACTGGTTTGCTGCTGGCCGCTCCAGCCGTCGGAACCGTCGCCGCCAGAGGCGATGCAGGTGGCGTTCGTATCGGACGAGGACCAGGCGAGCACGAAGACGCCGCCCGGTTGAACGGTCGATGGAGCCGCGGTGATGGTCACGCCTGGCGCGCTGCCGCCTCCCGAGGAGCTGCCGCCCGACGAACCCCCCGAGGACGAGCTCACGCCGGACGAGCCGGCGGAGGTGAAATTGGTGGAACCGCAGGCGGCCAGCGCCAGTGCGACCAGGATTGGCAGCAGTTGTTTCACTTTGAGCTCCTAGAGCCGATGGCCGCCGGGGCGGCGCCATCGTTGGTTCCATCCGTTGTATGACCGGCCAGGGCGGCTCTTGCTGGCGCGCCGCGGGAACGGTAGCCCGCACCCAGGTAAATATACGTAAATTGATGCAAAGAAGCGCAATTGGCCCGAACTCACCAGCGGCCGGGCCGCGGATCCTGCGGCCCGCTCCGGCCGTGATGCGCATTGATCTAGGTCAAGGCAAAAAGCGCCCTGCGAGCCGACATTGGCCTGTAGCGTCGCAATGAGCGACGCTTTGGAGGAGTGGCCCATGAGCCAGCACAAGCAACACAGCGTCATGATCGCGCGCCCGCCGAGGCGCGAGGCTTCAGTTCCGTCGCCTGCCGTCGAAGTGCCGGCCAAGCCCCAGGACGTCGCGCCCCACTTTCTGTCCGGGCCGGCGGAGTTCGTCAGCCGCATTGCGCGGCTGATCTTCAATCCGGAATCGAAGTCTCACTGAGCCGGACCGCCGCCCCGGTCCATGCTTGATCGCAGGGCCGGTCGCGAATTCATCCGCGGTCGGGTGCAGCTCGGGTTCCGGCGCGGGTTAGCCGCGGGTCGTGGACGCCACGTCGCTGGTCAGCAGGACCACTTCCGGTTCCTGCACGTGGTAGCCCTGGATAAAGTTCACGCCCATCTGCCACAGGCGGGCCATGACGTGGGCGTCCTCGACGTGTGACACGATGGTTTTGAGCTTGTGCTGCTTGGCGGACTCGACCAGTTCGCCGAAACGCTTCTGCAGGTCTTTGTCGTTGAACTTTTGCGTGAAGGTGGGGTGGAACTTCACGAAGTTGGCCGGGATGTGGTCGAGCAGCTGCGCCGAGGTGGCGCCCAGCCCGTAATAGTCCAGGGCCAGCCCGGCGCCCATTTCGGATAGTGCCTGGGTCAGCGCCTTGGCCTTGCGTACGTGGTTCTGGATCACCGCTTCCTGGATCTCGAACACCACCTCGTCGAGCTTCAGCGACTGCTGCTGCAGCTGCGTCTTGAGCCAGGCGACGAAAGCCTCGTTGTCCTTGAGGGTGTCCTCGGACAGCTTCACGAACAGCACCGACGAGTCCTTGGCCGAGGCGCGCTTGGCGATCATCGCCAGCGCCCGCGTCACCACCCAGCGGTCGATGGTGCGCATCAGGTTGAAGCGTTGCGCCGCCGGCAGGAACTCGCTGGCGTGCAGCTCCTTGCCGTTCTCGTCGATCATGCGCACCAGCAGGTCGAAGTGGCCGCGCGACTCCCCTTCCAGGCTGGCGATGGACTGGTAGGCGAGCTTGAGCCGGTTCTCCTCGATCGCCTTCTTCACCTGCGCGGCGCGCCGCGCCTCCTCGCGCTCGGCCTGGTTGGCCTTGGCGGTGGCGCCCAGCGCCACCACCTGGTTGCCGCCGCGGGCGGAGATCTTGCGCGCCTCGTCGGCGAGCTGGCGCACCACCTGTTCCACCGTTTCCTGCCCGCCGAGCGGGAACACCGTGATGGTGAGGCTGATGTTGGCTTCGTGGCCGCGCGCGGCGAAGATGTGACCGGACACCTCCTTGCGCAGGAACTCGGCGAATTGCTCCGCCTCGTTGTAGTTCGGGCGTATCACCAGCAGCGCCAGCTCGTCGGTGGAAAATACGAACGTCTGGTCCTGCGGACCCAGCCGGCTGTGCACCATCTCCGCCAGCAGCGAGGTGACTTCCTGGGCGTCGGCGTGGCCGATGCGTTGCTCCAGCCCGTCAAAGGCGTCGATGCGCAGCAGCATCGCCGTGCGCATCAGCTTGCTGTCCCCGGCCGGGGTTTCCGCCATGGCGTCGCTGAAGATGGCGCGGCCGTGGAACGAGTTCTGCGCCGTGGCCGGGCGGCCCTTGCCGCCCTCGGCGCGGATCAGGAGCTCGATCACGCTCTCGCCGTCCTGGGCGCCGAGGATGAGCTGGGCCTTGACGCTGACCTGGCCCTTGCGCCCGGCCAGCACCAGCTCCAGCGGCTCGCCGTTGTGCTTGCCCTTCTGCACCGCGCGCAGGCGTTCCTTGATCTTCACCTGCTGGTCCGGGGCCACCAGGTCGATCATCGGCTGGCCGGCCAGCTCGCCCGGATTGTCGTAGCCGAGCAGGTGGGTGAAGGCGAGGTTGGCGTTGGCCAGGATGCCTTCCTGCACGTGCGCCACGGCGTCGGCGGTGCCCTCGGTGAGCTGCTGGTGGCGCGACTCGAAGTCCGCCAGGCGCTGCTGGGTCAGGCGCAGGTCGCGCAGGTTGTGGTGCTTGAGGAATTCCCGCACCACCACCAGCTCGAGGTGCCGCAGGTGGCGCAGGTCGTCGTAGGAGGCATAGTCCTGGGCGCCGGCGGCCAGCGCGGCGACGGCGTTCTCCACCGAGTACTGGCCGCCGATCACGACCACCGGCATATCGGGACGCAGGTTGCCGGCCAGCTCGATCACCCGGTCCGGCGGCGCCTGCTTGGCGCTCTGGTCGGAGAGGACCAGGTCCGGCGGATTGCGCTGCAGCACGTCCTCCAGGTCCTCGAGGTCGTTGATCCAGGCCGCGCGCAGGGGGTGTCCGGCGTTACGCAAGTGGCTCTCGATGCGCTTGGCCACTTCCTCGGCGGAACTGACCACCAGCAGTACGCCGGAGGCTTCGGTCAGGAGGGCGGAGGGGAGTTGCGTCACGGGTTGTGTCGTCACCATGACAGCAGAGTCTTGGCCGGCGCACCCGGCAGCTCGCGCGCCAGGCGCGGCACCAGGTAGCCGGGCAGCCGCGCTGCCAGCTCCGCCATCAGTCTCACTCCAGTAGTCTCGTCCACCTCGAAGTGCTCCGCACCTTGGACACGATCGAGCAGATGTAGATAGTAGGGTAAAACCCCGCAGTCAAAAAGGCGCTCCGACAGGAGCGCCAGGGTTTCGCAGGAGTCGTTGACCCGGCGCAGCAGAACCGACTGGTTCAGCAGCGTCGCGCCGCAGCCGCGCAGGCGGGCGATCGCGTCGGTCACGGCAGGATCGATCTCGTTGGCGTGGTTGACGTGCAGCACCACCACCTTTTGCAGGCGGGTGCGGGTGAGCCAGGTGGTGAGGGCCTCGTCCACCCGCTCCGGCAGGACCACCGCGGTGCGCGTATGCAGGCGCAGCCGGCGGACGTGCGGGATCCGCTCCAGTCCGGCTACCAGGGCGGACAGCTTGTCGTCGGCCAGCGACAGCGGATCGCCGCCGGACAGGATCACCTCCTCGATGCTGGCATCCGCCTCCAGCTGCGCCAGCGCGTCGCGCCAACCGCCGCGGGAGGCGAGGGTGTCGCCATAGGGGAAGTGCCGGCGGAAGCAATAGCGGCAGTGCACCGCGCAGGCGCCGGTGGCGATGAGCAGGGCCCGGCCCCGGTACTTGTGGATGACCCCGCCCTGTTTGAGCCTGGCAAGGTCGCCCACCGCGTCGGCCGCGTAGCCAGCCGCCTGCGCCGCCTCGGCGGTGGCCGGCCAGACCTGCAGGAACAGAGGGTCGTGCGGGTCGCCCCGGCGCATGCGCTCGACGAAGCCGCGGGGCACCCGCAGCGGAAAATCGCGCCGGCGCTCGAAGTCGAGCGCCGGCAGCCGCGGGTCCAGGCCGAGCAGGCTCAGCAGCTCGGCCGGGCTGGTGACTGCGGCCGCGCGCTGCCAGGCAGCGGGAGGGGCGGAACCATCATGCATATCGATACCCATCGCGGATCGTTGCCGCGATGCAACAATCGGGGAGGTCTGTCAAACTAAGTCCTCACTATCTTATCTTGGCGGCTGCGCACGGTCATGCTGGCGGCGACGCCGGGTTGCACACCTGGGAAACAATGAGCGGACTTCCCTGCTTCAAGGCTTACGATATTCGCGGACGGGTGCCGGACGAGTTGAATCCGGATATCTGCTACCGTCTTGGGCTCGCATTTGCCGAGCGTTTCCGGCCGGCGCGCGTGGCGCTCGGGCGCGACGTGCGGCATTCCAGCCCGGCCTTGCTCAATGCCCTGGCGCACGGTCTGTCGGCGCGCGGTGTGGAGGTGCTGGACCTGGGCCTGTGCGGCACCGAAGAGGTCTACTTCGCGGCGTTCCAGCCGGGGATCGACGGCGGCATCATGGTCACCGCCAGCCACAATCCGATCGACTACAACGGCATGAAACTGGTCCGCGGCGGCGCCGTGCCGGTGTCCGGCGATTCCGGCCTGCGCGAGCTGGAGGCGGCTACGGCGGCCTCGACCGCGGTGGCTCCGGGTGGCGAAGCGCCGCGCACGCCGCTGCAACTGCGCCAACGCTACGTCGAGCACCTGCTCGGCTACGTCGACCCGGCCGCGCTAAAGCCGCTGCGGATCGTGGTCAATGCCGGCAACGGCTCGGCCGGGCTGGTGATCGACGCGCTGGAACCCCATCTGCCGTTCGAGTTCGTCAAGGTGCAGCATGAACCCGACGGCAGCTTCCCCAATGGCATCCCCAATCCGCTGCTGCCCGAGAACCGCCGCGCAACCGCCGAGGCGGTGATCGCCCACCGGGCCGATTTCGGCGTCGCCTGGGACGGCGACTTCGATCGCTGCTTCCTGTTCGACGAGGCCGGCGGCTTCATCGAGGGTTATTACATCGTCGGCCTGCTGGCGGAGGCGATGCTGGCGCGGGATCCCGGCGGCAAGATCATCCACGATCCGCGCCTGACCTGGAATACGGTCGACACAGTGCGCGGGGCAGGGGGCGTGCCGATCCAGTCGAAGACCGGCCACGCCTTCATCAAGGAACGCATGCGCGCAGAGAATGCCGTCTACGGCGGCGAGATGAGCGCGCATCATTACTTCCGCGACTTCGCCTACTGCGACAACGGCAACATTCCCTGGCTGCTGGTCGCAACGCTGCTGTCCGAGCGTGGCGGCACCTTGTCCGGGCTGGTCGCCGAGCGCCAGCGCCGCTTCCCGGCATCGGGGGAAATCAACCGCAAGGTGCGCGACATCCGCGCCGTGCTGGCGGAAATCGAGCGACGCTACGCCGCTGGTGCCGAGCGGGTCGACAAGACCGACGGCGTCTCGGTCGAGTACCCGGGCTGGCGCTTCAACCTGCGCGGCTCCAACACCGAGCCGGTGCTGCGTTTGAACGTGGAAGCACGCGGTGACGCGGCGCTGATGCAACAGAAGACCGACGAACTCCTCTCCCTGATCGACTCCCAGTGATGAACAAGACGCCAACGGTAGTGCCCGTCCTTCTTGCCGGGGGTTCCGGCACGCGCCTGTGGCCGCTGTCCCGCGAAGGCTATCCCAAGCAGTTCCTCAAGCTGACCGACGAGTGGTCGCTGCTGCAGCAGACCGCGCGGCGCGCCCAGGCCCTGCCCGGCACCACTGCACCGATCCTGATCTGCAACGAGGCGCACCGCTTCCTCGCCGCCGAGCAGCTGCGCCTGGCGGGGATCGACAACGCCGACATCCTGCTGGAGCCGGAGGGACGCAACACCGCTCCGGCGGTGGCTGCGGCCTGCCTGGTCGCCCGTCAGCGCCATGGCGACGACGCGATGGTGTTCGTGATGGCCGCCGACCACCTGATCACCGATTTTCCAGCTTTCGCGGCGGCGGTGGAGGCTGCGGTGCGCATCGCGGCCGAGGGGCGCCTCGCCACCTTCGGCATCACTCCCACCCGCGCCGAGACCGGCTACGGCTACCTCCACCGCGGGCCGGCCCTGCCGGGCGGCGGGTTCCGCGTCGCCGCGTTCGTGGAAAAGCCCGACAGTGCCCGGGCGCAGAGTTACGTCGCCAGCGGCGAGTATCTCTGGAACAGCGGCATGTTCCTGTTCAAGGCCGATGGCTTCCTGGCGGAGCTGCAGCGCTTCGAACCCGACATGTACCGCGCTTGCACCCAGGCGGTGGAGGCGGCCAAGCGCGATCTCGATTTCGTCCGGCTGGATGCCGCCGCCTTCAAGTTGGCGCGTTCCGAGTCGATCGACTACGCGGTGATGGAGAAGACCGACAAGGCGGCGCTGGTGCCGATGGACGCAGGCTGGGACGACATCGGCAGCTGGTCGTTCCTGGAAACCCTGCAGCGGGACGAGCGCGGCAACTACACCCACGGCGACGTCCTGTTGGAGGACTCGGACAATACCCTGGTGCACAGCGAGGGCCGGCTGGTCGCCGGCATCGGGCTCAAGGACGTGGTGGTGGTGGAGACCAAGGACGCGGTGCTGGTCGCCGCGCGCGAACGCGCACAGGACGTCAAGCGTATCGTGGCCAGGCTGAAAGCCCTGCGCCGCACCGAGATCGAGAGCCACACGGTGGTGCATCGCCCCTGGGGCAGCTATGAGACCGTCGCCCTCGGCGGCCGCTACCAGGTCAAGCACATCATCGTGAAGCCGCGGCAGAAACTCAGCCTGCAGATGCATCACCATCGCGCCGAGCACTGGATCGTGGTCTCCGGCACTGCGC
This sequence comes from Nevskia sp., assembly GCA_031291075.1. Lineage (GTDB taxonomy): Bacteria > Pseudomonadota > Gammaproteobacteria > Nevskiales > Nevskiaceae > Nevskia. Next base: position 43,849 of record JARLJS010000049.1, read on the forward strand.
GCGTCACCTGCGACGAGCGCGAGTTCCTGCTCAGCGAGAACCAGTCCACCTACATTCCCCTGGGGTCCCGCCACCGGCTGGAGAACCCGGGCTCGATCCCGCTCGAGCTGATCGAGGTGCAGTCCGGCAGCTATCTGGGCGAGGACGACATCGTGCGGTTCAACGACCAATACGGGCGCGCCGGCAACGGCGGCTGAACCGGTTCACGCCGGCGCCGCGCAGAGGCTGCGATACATCGGGACATAGTGCCCGCTGTAGCTGATGGCCTGCTCCACCGCCGCCGCCCGCCGCAATTCCTCGCCCCGGCGGTCGTAGCGCAGCACCTGGCCCGCCGCCGGTAGCGGCAAATCCGCCCGCGCGGCCAGAAAAAGTTCACGCCGCGCGCGCAGGTAGGTCGAGCCCGAGATCAGCCCGCCGAGCTGGGACGACAGCGAGCCGTAGCTGTGCCGCTGCGCCTCGACCTTGACCCGCCATTCCGCCGCGTCCAGGTTGACCCAGCTACCCCTGGGCAGGAGCGCCGCCGGGGCCCGCTGGATTTCGTAGCGCTCGGCCGCGTCCGCCGTCTGGTAGATCAGCGGCACCTCGAACACCGGCAGCCCAGGCCAGGGTTCCAGCGCCTTGCGGGTGAGCGGCAGGGCGAGGTCGTGGAGCGGGTTGTAGAACTCGATGGCATCGCAGTACACCGCGTCGAAATCCAGGCGGTCCAGGATGGAACGCACTTGCAGCGCCAGTTCCCGGAAGAAATCGGTGCGTCGTTCCAGCAGGGCCCGGTAGAGATCGTCCTCGGGGTGGTTGAGGAAGCAGGCCCGTTCCAGTGCGCCGATGGATTCAAGCCCGTGGCGGCTGTCGCCTACACGTTCGGCTCCGCCGCCGTCGGTGAGGAAGATCATGTGGGGCCGGAATCTCTGTACGGTCCCCAGGATCGCCAGTTCGTGGTTCGGATGGCTGAAGATCATCACGGCGCGCTTCATCGGAAGAAATCCCCAATTTCTTTCGAGTGACCCGACACGATAGCATTACGCCTATGAAGGCCTTGTGTTGCGCTATGTAAAGTTCGGAGATCGGGATGGCGTTCGATTTGGCGGTGGTGATCCAGACCGTGTGCCGGCCGACGGTGGTACGGTCGCTCGACTCGATCTTCAAGCAGACCCATCCTGGTCCGCTGCAGGTCCTGATCGGCGTGGACAAGGGCATGGACGACACGCTGATCCGCGAGTTCATCCGCGCCAACCGCCCGCCGCACGTTGTGTGCAATATCATCAATCTCGGCTTTTCCAACGCCACTGCCCAAGGGGGCGTCTACTCCAACGCCTTCGGCGGATCGCTCAGGACCAGCCTGACCTTCCTGGCCAACTCGAAATACGTGGCCTTCCTGGACGACGAGGATTGGTGGGATCCCGGGCACGTCGCCGACATCCTGGCCGCCCTCCAGAAGGCGGACTGGGCCTACGCGTTCCGCAACTACGTCAACTCCGCCAACAACGAGGTCATCGCGCAGGACCGGTGGGAAAGCGTGGGCCCCGGCCAGGGCTTCTTCAACGAGCGCTTTGGCGGTTTCGTGTGCTGCAGCGCCCTGGCCCTGAACAAGATCACGCTGGCGCCGCTGCTGCACCTGTTCTGCTTCGCCATGTTCCCCACCGGCGATGGCGAGGACCGCCAGTTTCTGCACGGCCTGTTCAAGAGCGGTGCCAAGGGTGCCGCCACCAACCGCGCTTCCGTCATGTGCGCCGTCAATCCGGGCGACAAGATGCACGCCAGGCGGCTGCAGTGGTGGGAGCAGAGCGGCTATGACGTCTCCAAGATCCCGACGCAGGCCTATCCGCGCGGCACGGACTTCCGGCCGGCCTAGCCAGGCGGCTTGCCCCGCAGCTTGCGCGCCGGTTCTCGGGCCACCGGGGTCTTGGCCTTGTAGCGGCACAGGTCGGCGATGACGCAACGCCAGCATTCCGGTTTGCGCGCCTTGCACACGTAGCGCCCGTGCAGGATCAGCCAGTGGTGGGCATGCAGGCGGTACGGCTGCGGCGTGATCTTCTCAAGCTTGTCGGAGATCTTGTCGGGGGTGCGGCCCGGCGCCAGGCCGGTGCGGTTGGCGATGCGGAAGATGTGGGTGTCCACCGCGATGGTCGGCTCGCCGAAGGCCACGTTGAGCACCACGTTGGCGGTCTTGCGGCCGACCCCCGGCAGGGCCTGCAGCGCCTCGCGCGAGCGCGGCACCTCGCCGCCGTGCTGCTCCAGCAGCTGGCGGCTCAGGGCGATTACGTTCTTCGCCTTGGTCTGGTACAGGCCGATGCTCTTGATGAACCCGCGCAGCCGCTCCTCGCCCAGCGCAACCATCGCCTGGGGCGTGTTTGCCACCGGATAGAGCCGCGCGGTGGCGCGGTTGACGCCGACGTCGGTGGCCTGGGCGGACAGCACCACGGCGACCAGCAGTTCGAACGGGCTGGCATACACCAGCTCGCTGCGCGGGTCCGGGTTGGCGGCGGCGAGACGGCGATACAGTTCGGCGACGTCGGCCGGCTTCACGTGGCGCCGCCGGTTCGCCGGGCCCGCGCACGGGCCACCGCGGCGCCGATGTCGATGCCGCGGGCCTGTTCCTGCAGCGAGGGTGCGCGCTGGCGGCGCGCGTCCTTGCGCGCCTGCTCTTCCCGGCTACGACGGGCCTGGCGCATGGTGTGGCGGCGGCGCCACAGCTCGCGCTGCGTGCCGGTTGCCGGCAGGCTGGCGGGGCGGGGCACCATCGCGATGCAGTCGACCGGGCAGGGCGGCAGGCACAGCTCGCAGCCGCTGCATTCCGCCGCGATCACCGTGTGCATGCGCTTGGCTGCGCCGATGATGGCGTCCACCGGGCAAGCCAGCACGCACTTGAAGCAGCCGATGCAGCGCTGCTCGTCGATGACCGCAACGGTGGGGTTCTCCGCTTCCGTGCCGTACGCCGGGTTGAGCGGCTTGGGTGGCACCCCCACCAGGTCCGCCAGCGCGGCGACCGTCGCGGCGCCGCCGGGCGGGCATTGGTTGATGTCCGCGGCGCCAGCAGCCACCGCTTCGGCGTAGGGCCGGCAGCCGGGGTAGCCGCAGCGCGTGCACTGCGTCTGGGGCAGGAGGTCGTCGATGCGTTCAGCGAGAGTGGACACGACTCGAATCCGGACGACCCTGTGGTGCGTCAGTCCTGGATCCCGGCTTGCGCCGGGATGACCGCGCTACAAGTGGTCACTTCACCCGCATCCCCGGCTCAGCGCCGGCGTCCGGCGCGAGCAGGAACGGCCGGCCGTCGCCGTGGCTGGCGGCGAGTACCATGCCTTCGGACAGGCCGAAGCGCATCTTGCGCGGGGCCAGGTTGGCCACCACCACGGTGAGGCGGCCGATCAGGGTTTCCGGCGCGTACTGCGACTTGATGCCGGCGAACACCTGGCGCTTGCCGAGCTCGCCCAAGTCGAGGGTCAGCTTGAGCAGCTTGTCGGCGCCCTCCACGTGTTCGGCGTTCTCGATGCGCGCGATGCGCAATTCGATCTTGCCGAAGTCGTCGATGGAAATCGGGGCGGCGGGAGGGGGGAGGCGGGAGGCGTCCGCTGCGGCCGCGGCGGGCTGCGCCGGCTTGGCGGAGGGGCCGAGGTCTTCCTTGGAGGCTTCTACCATGGCTTTGATCTGGGCAGGGTCGATACGGGTTGCCAGTGGGTGGTACGGCTTGATCGGATGGTCGAGCAGGAGCTTGCCGGCGTCGGCCCACTGCAGCGGGGCGATGCCGAGAAAGGCCTCCGCTTCCCGCGCCAGCCGCGGCAGGACGGGCTTGAGATACAGCGTCAGCAGCCGGAACTCGTTGATGGCGCGGGTGCAGATGCGGTGAGCGCGGGCGCGCTCGGCCTCGCCACCTTTGACCAGGCTCCACGGCGCGTCGCTCTGCAGCCGGCCGTTGGCTTCGTCCGCCAGGGTCATGATTTCGCGTGCGGCCAAGCCGTATTCGCGGTTCTCGTAGCCGTAGCGGATGGCTGTGTCGCCGCCGTGGTAGCGCTGCCGCAGGCCCTCCTCGTCGTCGAACTGGGCCGCCAGGCGTCCGCCGAAGTGTCCGTGCAGCAGGGCGGCGCAGCGGCTGGCGATGTTGACGTACTTGCCGACCAGGTCGCTGTTCACCCGCGCGACGAAATCCTCCAGGTTGAGGTCGATGTCCACCACGCCGGCGCCGAGCTTGGCGGCGAAGTAGTAGCGCAGGTATTCCGGGTTGAGGCCGACGTCGAGATAGGTGCGCGCCTTGATGAAGGTGCCGCGCGACTTGCTCATTTTGGCGCCGTCCACGGTGAGGTAGCCGTTGACCGACAGGCCGGTGGGCTGGCGCAGGCCCGCGCCGCGCAGCATCGCCGGCCAGAACAGGCCGTGGAAATTGATGATGTCCTTGCCGATGAAGTGCCACATCTCGTAACCCGAACCGGCGCCGATCACCGCGTCCAGCCGCGCGTGGTCGCCGCCCAGGTAGGCCAGCAGGCTGGCGAAGTAGCCGATCGGCGCGTCCAGCCAGACGTAGAAGTACTTGCCCGGCTTGCCGGGAATGCCGAAGCCGAAGTAAGGCGCGTCGCGCGAGATGTCCCAGTCCTTCAGCTCCGCGTCCAGCCATTCGCGCAGCTTGGCCTTGACGCTGTCGTGCACCTGCGCGCCGTCGAGCCAGGCGCGGATCTCGACCTGCATCTTCGACAGCGCGAAGAAGTAATGCTCGGACGGCCGCCACTCCGGCGCCGCGCCGGACAGCACCGAGTACGGGCTTTTCAGGTCGCGCGGCGAGTAGGTCCAGCCGCAGTTCTCGCAGTTGTCGCCGTACTGGTCGGCGGTGCCGCAGTTGGGACAGGCGCCCTTGATGTAGCGGTCCGGCAGGAACATCTGCTTGACCGGGTCGTAGGCCTGCTCGATCTCGCGCGCCACGATGTAGCCGTGGCGATCCAGCGCGGCGTAGATGCGCTCCGACAGCTCGCGGTTCTCCTCCGAGTGGGTGGAGTGGTAGTGATCGAAGGCGACGTGGAAGTCGGCGAAGTCCTGCGCGTGCGCGGTCTTCACCGGCGCGATGAATTCCTCCGGCGTCATGCCGGCCTTCTCGGCCGCCAGCATGATGGGAGTGCCGTGGGCGTCGTCGGCGCAGACGTAGGTGACCTCGTGGCCGCACATGCGCTGGAAGCGCACCCAGATGTCGCCCTGGATATAGCCCACCAGGTGGCCCAGGTGCAGGGGTCCGTTGGCATAGGGCAATGCGTTGGTTACAAACAGCTTTCTGGTCGCGGAGGCGGACATGCGCGGGTATCGGCGGGTGATCCCTGGAATTATCGCACAGCGTCCCGCTGGCGCCGGGAAGCGGGCGCCATCCTGCTAAACTTCCTCCTTACGATCCCGCGATTCTCCTTTTCCTTCGATGTCCGAACAAGCTTTGCTCGAATCCGCGCTCGGCCGTTACGTCGAGCCGATGCTGGGCTGCGACCTGCAAACCGCAGGTGTCGTGCGCAGCGTGGAAGTGCGCGGGCGGCGCGCGCGCATCCAGGTCGACCTCGCCTTTCCCGCCGCCGGTTACCGTGAAACCCTGGAAGCCGGCCTGCGCCGGCACCTGGCGGCGGTCGTGCCGGGGCTGGAGCTGGATATCGCCGTCGGCTGGCACGTCGCGGCGTATGCGGTGCAGAAGGGCCTGCAGCCGTTGCCGGGGGTGAAGAACATCGTCGCCGTCGCCTCCGGCAAGGGCGGCGTCGGCAAGTCCACCGTGGCGGTCAACCTGGCCCTGGCGCTGCAGGTGGAGGGCGCACGGGTCGGCATTCTCGACGCCGACCTTTACGGTCCCAGCCAGCCGCTGATGCTGGGCAGCCGCGAGCGTCCCACCTCGCCGGACGGCCGCCGCATGCACCCGATCCGCGCCCATGGCCTGCAGGCCATGTCGATCGGGTTTCTGCTGGAGGGCGACGCCCAGCCCACCATCTGGCGCGGCCCGATGGCCACGCAGGCGCTGTGGCAACTGCTCACCGAGACGGTGTGGGACGATCTCGACTACCTGGTGGTGGACATGCCACCCGGCACCGGCGACATCCAGCTGTCGCTGTCGCAGCGGGTGCCGGTGGCCGGCAGCGTGGTGGTGACCACGCCGCAGGACGTGGCCCTGCTGGACGCGCGCAAGGGCCTGGAGATGTTCCGCAAGGTCGGCATCCCGGTGCTCGGCATCGTCGAGAACATGAGCACCCACGTCTGCTCCAACTGCGGCCACGAGGAGGCGATCTTCGGCAGCGGCGGCGGCGAGCGGCTGGCGCGCGAAGCCGGCTCCGAGCTGCTCGGCCAGTTACCGCTGGACATCCGCATCCGCCAGCAGGCCGACGGCGGCAACCCCACCGTGGCCGCCGAGTCGGAGGGTGCGCTGGCGCGGCGCTACCGCGACATCGCCCGCCTCGCCGCCGCGCGTCTTGCCTACGGCGAGGCCGCCGCGGTGGATTTCCCGAGCATCGAGATCGTGGAAGATTGAGGCGGCCTCAAAGCCATAGCGGTCCGCAAATGAACGCCAATGAACGCAAATAAAATCCTCGTGTAGTTTTTCCATTTGCGTTTATTTGCGTTCATTTGCGGACTGTCCCTTTTGATTCACAAGTTGAGTTCCGATGAGCATCAAGGCAGACAAGTGGATCCGCCGCATGGCGGAGCAGCACGGCATGATCGAGCCGTTCGAGCCGGGCCAGGTGCGCAGCAACGACCGCGGCCGCATCGTCAGCTACGGCGTGTCGAGCTACGGTTACGACGTGCGCTGCGCCGACGAGTTCAAGATCTTCACCAACATCAATTCCACCATCGTCGATCCCAAGGCCTTCGACTCGAAGAGTTTCGTCGACTTCAAGGGCGAGTGTTGCGTGATCCCGCCCAACTCCTTTGCCCTGGCCCGCACGGTGGAGTACTTCCGCGTCCCGCGCGACGTGCTGGTGATCTGCCTGGGCAAGAGCACCTACGCCCGCTGCGGCATCATCGTCAACGTCACGCCGCTGGAGCCGGAGTGGGAGGGTCACGTCACGCTCGAGTTCTCCAACACCACGCCGCTGCCGGCGAAGATCTACGCCAACGAAGGCGTGGCGCAGATGCTGTTCCTGGAGTCCGACGAGGTGTGCGAGACCAGCTACCGCGACCGCGGCGGCAAGTACCAGGGGCAGCGCGGGGTGACCTTGCCGAAGACCTGAGGTAGCCCGCCGCGTCTATTGCCCGGGCCCGCGCAGGCTGATCATCCAGCAGCGGTGCGGCGGCGGCGGCCGCTTGAAGTCCTCGTCGAGCGTTTGCGGCGTGATGTCGGCGATTTGCAGGTCGGCCAGTGCGTCCTGGTCGAGCTTGAAGCGGCGCCGGTTGGTGGAGAAATACAGCGTGCCGCGCGGCGTCAGCAGCCTGGCGCAGTTGCGGATCAGCTCGACGTGGTCACGCTGTACGTCGAGCACACCTTCCATGCGCTTGGAGTTGGAAAAGGTGGGCGGGTCGCACAGGATCAGGTCGAAGCGCGGCGCGGCCGGGCTCGCCGCCTGCTCGGCCAGCCACTTCAGGCAGTCCGCCTGCACGAGCAGGTGACGCGCGGGCGCAGCGCCGCGCCGTGGCGGATGCGGACCTTCGGGCCTGCGGCGGGTCTCGATCTGCGCAGAGTAGCCGTTGAGCTCTAGGTTGCGTCGCGCCCAGTCGAGGTAGTTCGCCGACAGGTCTACCGACACGGTGCCGTTGGCGCCGCCCTTGGCGGCGTGCGCCGTGGCGGTGCCGGTGTAGCAGAACAGGTTGAGGAAACGTTTGCCGGCGGCCTCCGCCTGGATGCGCCGCCGCAGCGGGCGGTGGTCGAGGAACAGCCCGGTGTCGAGATAGTCATCGAGGTTGACCCACAGCCGGCAGCCCTGCTCCTCGACCTGTAGGAAATGCTCCCGCTCGTCCTGCCGCTGGTACTGTTCGCTGCCTTTCTGCGCCTTGCGGATCTTGAAGTGGATGGCCGAGGTGGGCAGTTCGAATTCCTGCTGGATCACCGCCAGCGCTTCACGCAGGCGCCGTTCGGCGCGGAACGGGTCGACCGTCTTGGGCGCGGCGTACTCCTGTACGTGCAGGTGGGTGGACGGCGTCGGGTAGAGGTCCACCGCCACGGCATAGTCAGGCAGATCGGCGTCATAGATCCGGTAGCAGGAGACGCCGCTGCGCTTGGCCCACTTGGCCAGATGCTTGCGGTTCTTGCGCAGCCGGTTGGCGAAGTCATCGCCCCCGGCCGGTGCGCTCGCGACTGCAGCGTCGGTTGCCGGAATGTCGAACAGCAGCAGCTTGCAGGGCAGGTCGCCGTTGTAGAACGAATAGAGCTTTTCCGCCCGCAATCCCAGGCGCGGGCCCAGGTCGGGGCGGCCGGTGAATACCGCCGCGCGCCAGCCGCCGAAGTGCTGCTTGAGGGTGACGCCCAGCAGGCTGTAGAGCTTGATCAGCTCCGCTTCGCTGCCCAGCCGTTCGCCGTAGGGCGGATTGGTGACCACCAGCCCGGGTTGTTCGCCATGAGGGCGGGCGGTGGACAGGTCCGCCACGGACCAGGTGATCCGGTCGCCCAGGCCGGCCAACTCGGCGTTGCGCCGCGCCGCCCGCAGGGTGGCGGAATCGTTGTCCTGGCCCAACAGCGGCGGCAGCTTTTCCAGGCCGGCGGTCCGGCGCCGGCGCGCGTCTTCCACCAGTGTGTTCCAGGCCGCGGCCTCGTAGTTTCGCAGCGCCTGGAAGCCGAACCGTTCCCGCGCCAGCCCCGGCGCGACATCGCCGGCGATCAGGGCGGCCTCGATGACCAGCGTGCCCGAGCCGCAAAGAGGGTCGACCAGGGCGCCGCCGCCTTGGGCGATGGTGCTCCAGCCGGAGCGCAGCAGGATCGCGGCGGCCAGCGTTTCCTTCAGGGGCGCCGCAGCGCCGCGCGCGCGATACCCACGACGGTGCAGGCTGCCCCCTGATAAATCAAGGCTTAAGGTCGACAGTGCATCATTTAGGTGCAAATGCACCGGAATATCCGGCTCCGCTGCATCGACATCGGGCCGACGCCCATGATCATCGCGGAAGCGATCGGCGATGGCGTCCTTGACCTTCAGCGCGGCGAAGTGGGTGTGGGTCAGCGCGCTGGAGTGGCCCGCCACCTCTACGGCGAAGCTGCGGCTGGCGGAAAACCAGCCTGGCCAGTCGATCTCCTTCGAAGCCGCATAGAGCTGCTCGGCCGTAGTGGTCTCGGCACTTGCCAGCTGCAGCAGGACGCGGCTGGCCAGGCGCGACCACAGGCAGATGCGATAGGCGCAGGACCAGTCGCCGCGGCAGGCGATGCCGCCGTTCTGCTCACGCACTTCGGTGGCGCCAAGCGCGGCAGCTTCCTGGACGAGCAGGGGCTCCAGGCCGCGGCTGCAGCTGAGAAACAAGGTCAGCGGGGAGGGGGTGGGTGTCGCGTGCTCGGTCGAGATCGGGGTGCTCCTGCCGCCAGCCGGGGGTTTTCATGACATGATAAAGGGATGATCCCGCTCATGTCCGTTCCGCGAATGCTCACGGCGAATCCCTCATGTCCCAGGCGTGGGGCGACCGGCCCGGAGGAACCACGGTGCTGAACCGCAGGCAGCTGCTTGGCGGGCTGGTGGCTGTCGGTGCATCCGGCTGCGCGAACAATCCGGACTCGACCTTGAACCTGTTCACCAAGACGGTGACCGGCAATGTCCGGTCGTCGAGCGACTATCCGCTGAGCGCCGCGCAAATCCATGACCTGCCTTATGCCACGCTGGGTGTACGCGTGGGTGACAATCCGAGGGCGGTGATGGTGCTGGCCACCGTCGACGGTACGCTGCTGCAATGGGTTTCCGCCGACCACGTCATTTTCGAGACCGAGGGGGGGAGGCTGCTGCGCACCCGCGGCTTGAAGCGCGACCTCGTCGATACCCGCTGGACCACCGCTACGGCGGAGGACCCGCTGGCGCACTTGGCCAGCACCGGCACCCTTCCCGCGCGCGGCGTTTACCGCGAAATCGACGTCGGCAAGGAGCGGGCGGTGGCCGTGGAATCGCACTTCAAGCTGCGCGGCGTCGAAACCATTTCGATTCAGGGCCGGCAGCGGACGGTCCACCGCGTGGAGGAAATTGCCATCGTGCGCGACTGGCGGTGGGAGACGCGCAACAATTTCTGGTTCGACGCCCAGTCGGCGCGGGTCTGGCGTTCGTCCCAGCAGTATTGCCCGGAGCTGCCGCCGGTCGAGTTGGAATTGCTGAAGCCCCTCGCCGCTTGAGAGGGGTGAGGACGGGCACAAAAAAGGCCGCTGAAAGCGGCCTTTTTTGAGGCTGCGGCGCTGCCGCAGCCCGCAGCCTATCAATGCGTCTGCGTGGTCGAGGTGGTGCTCGTGCCGCCGTTGCTGGTCGAGCCGGCCACGATCGCACCGATCACCGCAGCGGTGCCGACACCGACGGCAACCGCAGTCGCCACCGAGCCGGACGCAACGCCGGAGCCGGTGCTGGTGGAGCCAGCCGCCACACCACTGTCATCGGCGAGAATGGCCGGGGAGCTGAGCACCGCGCAGGCCGCCAAGGCCATCGTAAGAACCGTTTTCATGACGTCTCCATTTCGTGATCGTCAAACCATGAGCCTGGATCCAAGAACCCTTGGATACGGCAGATAGGGTAACACCGCCCGCAGCGCTGTGCCAATACACTGGAACGGCTCCGCTTGGTGAAATACTTCGCAAATTGCAGGCCGGGACGCGGTGCCCGCGTCTTTTTGCCTCGGCGCATACCGCCCAGGCTTGACGGGCCGGGGGCGGACGCCGTTTACTTGCCCCCGCAGCCGGCCGCCAGACCGTTTTGAGCCGGGGGTTGGCGGCAGGCGGTCACTTTAGCGCTTAGCAAGCGTGCCGACCCGGGCGGCCATCCCCTTCAACAAACTCATGTGGCCGCATTCGACGTACGAGCCAGGGTCTGCCCACAGACCCGTGAAAGAAGAGCGAGGGATCAAGAACTTGCGCCTGTGTGTCCAACTGCCGATCGGCGCCGCTGCCGCGCTCCTGCTGGTTTTGTCGGCCGTTGGCGATGCCGGCGCGGCCGAGTTCGACGGCCTGTTCTACGGCACCAACGACTTCGGCGGCGTCGGCTTGCTGCAGACACCCACGGCCCGGATGCGGCCGGACGGCGAGTTCGGCCTGGGCATTGCGACGGTCCGTCCCTATAACCAGATCCATTTCTTCCTGCAGTTGCTGCCATATCTGGAAACGACGGTCCGCTATACCGACGTCACCAACCGTTTCTACAGCACCGACCCCAACTTCAGCGGCACCCAGCACTACAAGGACAAGAGCGCGGATTTCAAGCTGCGGCTGCTCGACGAGGGGCAATATCGACCGTCGGTAGCCTTCGGCATCCAGGACATCGGCGGGACCGGGCTGTTTTCCACCGAGTACGTCGTCAGCAATTACCATTATTACGATCTCGACTTCTCCTTCGGCCTGGCCTGGGGCCGCCTGGGCAGCCGCGGCGGAATCCGCAATCCCCTGTCGCTGATCTCGCATCATTTCGACAAGGACCGCTACAACTCGCCGGAAGCCGCCGGCAGCGTCTCGTTCAGCAACTACTTCACCGGCCACAATATCGGTCCGTTCGGTGGAGTGGAGTGGAAAACCCCGCTCAAGGGGCTGGACCTGCGGGTGGAGTACGACGGCAACGACTACCAGCACGAAGGTCTGGGCGACAACCAGAAACAGAATTCGCCCATCAACGTCGGCCTCGCCTACCGCGGACTGGACGGCCTGGACATGGGAGTGGGCTGGGAGCGCGGCAACCGGGTGGAGGCGCGCTTGGCCATCTACACCGATTTCCAGAGCCTGCGCGGCGTGGCCAAGACCGCGGACCCGGTGCCGCTGCGGCTGCCCCCGGCCGCTGCGGCGCCGGAGCAGCACGCCGCGGCGCCGGCAGCAACCGTCGGCGGCGCCAGCAGCGATGCGCAGGCCGGCAGCGCCGTCGCCAACGGCTTCAGACTGCAGCTGAGCACGTCGCTCGGCGCCGCCGGTGGAGGCGCGCCGGCGGCGGATAGCGGTGAGGTGAGTCGCGCGCAGAAGGACGCCTTCGTGCTCAAGCTGCGCCAGGTGATGAAAGAGCAGGGCTTTACCCTCATTGGCGTCGATATCGAGGACGACATCGGCGAGGTGCGGGTATGGCTGAACCAGGAGCGCTTCCGCAATCCGGCGAAGGCGGTCGGGCGCATTGCGCGCGTGCTGTCCACGATCGCCCCGCAGTCGATCAACAGGTTCGTCATCGCCAACGTCGAACAAGGCATGGAGACCTATCGCGCCAGCGTGCAGCGGGCCGATTTCGAACTGGCGGCGCGCGGCGAGGCGGAGCCGGACGTCGCACTGTCGGCGCTCAGCCTGTCGGGGCCGCGCAAGGGCTACAACCATGCCGAATACCTCGACGATACCTGGCTGCCCAGGTTCTCCTGGGATACCGGGCCGGCGGTGCGACAGAGTGTCGGCGGCCCGCAAGGCTTCTACTTCGGCCAGCTGTACTGGAAGCTGGCGGGCACCCTCGCACTGTCCGACCGGCTCCAGCTCACCGCTGCCGCTGGGTTTAACATTGTCAACAATTTCAACAACATTACATTGCAGTCCAACAGCACGCTACCGCATGTGCGCAGCGATGTCGTGAAATACCTGCAGCAGGGCAAGGACGGCATCATCAACCTCGAAAGCGACTACCACTGGTCGCCTTATCCGGATTGGTATAGCCGCTTCTCCGCGGGTATCTTCGAGGAAATGTACGGCGGCTTGGCGACCGAGTTCCTGTATCGTCCCTATGGCCGCAGCTGGGCGGTGGCGCTGGATGTGAACCGCGTGCGGCAGCGCGGCTACGACGAGATGTTCGATTTCCTGCCGTACATGGTGACGACCGGGCACATGAGCTTCTACTGGGAGCCCGATTTCCACCATCTGCTGTTCAAGGTCAGCGCGGGGCAGTACCTGGCGCGCGACCGTGGCGCCACCATCGACGTCTCGCGCGAGTTCGACAGCGGTGTCCGCTGCGGTATCTTCGCCACCAAGACCAATGTTTCCTCGGCCCAATTCGGCGAAGGGTCGTTCGACAAGGGACTCTATATTGTGGTGCCGCTGGATCTGTTCTTCGCCCAGTCGACGCGCAGGGAAGCCGCATTCGCGTTTAGGCCACTGACACGCGACGGCGGGCAAATGGTCTATGATGGCCCCGAGCTCTACTTTACGGTACACGACGGGCAACCGTCGGATTTCGTCAGGGGCGCGGACGAGCTCCTGAAATAAGCCATGGGCATTCGCGCGCGGTCTCAGCGGTTGTGCCTTTGTATCCGCTACCGGCCACTTGTGAGCTGGAGTGGGGGGGCTGCGCGGCGGCGGTTTGTTGTGACCGTTGCTTCCGATCAGATAACATTGCGAAAAGCGCGGCTTATAGCCGGTCGTTTGAAAACCACCGATTGTTTTCAACAAATGATGTATTCGGGCTAGTGTCGTCGTAATATTCTTGACAAGAAATGCGCGTCTATAGCTCGACCATGTGGCATTGGATGCTCTGACCTATGAACGGTTCCGTTCGGCGCACGCTAGGCGCCTTTATTTTTCTCGCAGCGGCGGCACTCCTGGGCCAGTCGTATGCCCAATCGTCCGCTCCTTCCGCTCCTGTCAACGGGCCCGCATCCAGCGCCTCGCCGTCGACGCCCGCGGCAGGGCCGACGGGTTCGGCTGCGGCGGCGGCATCCACGCCAGGCGCTGCTTCGCCCGCGGCAACCGGGGAGGTTCCTGCCAGCGGTGCTGCGTCCGCTGCGGCACGTCTGCAAGGTATGACGCCGGAGCAGATTCGTTCCCTTCAGCCGGGCAGCCTGCAGAACGTTCCGCCGGAAGTGCTTCGTTCCTATGCGACTCCCGATAACCTGTCCAAGCTAAGCCCGGACCAGCAGGCGGCCGTGAAGAACGCTCTCGGCGAACAGCCCGAGGGACCGGCGAAGGGTGAATCGGAAAAGACACCTGAGCAGCCCTCCCACACGGCGCCGTGCCTTCCCGGCGAGCGCTGCGACTACGGACTCGCCGTACCCTCCGGCCCACGGCGGTTCGGATTTGATCTGTTCATCAATCCTCCGTCTACCTTCGCACCTTCCTCATTCATCCCGGTGCCGGTGGACTACGTCATCGGCCCTGGCGATACCATCGCGGTGCAGCTGTTCGGCAACCAGAACAGTCACTTCGAGCTGCCGGTACAGCGCGACGGCTCCATCCAGTTCCCCAACCTGGGGCCGATCCCGGTGGCGGGCCTGACGTTCGACGACATGCGCAAGACCATTCTGGATCGCATCGCCAAGCAGATGATCGGTACCGAGGCGAGCATCACGCTGGGAACACTGCGCTCGATCCAGGTGTTCGTGGTGGGCGACGTGAAGCGTCCGGGCGCCTACACCATCAGCTCGCTCAGCCGCATGCTCAACGCCCTGTTCGTAAGTGGCGGCATCGCCGACACCGGCTCGTTCCGTCATATCGAGCTGAAACGCCATGGCATCTCCGCGGCGGAGCTGGACCTGTACGACCTGCTTCTCAAGGGCGACAGCTCGAAAGACGCCGAATTGCAGCCGGGTGACGTCATATTCGTCCCCCCGGTAGGCCGCTCGGTGACGGTTACCGGTAGCGTGCTGCGTCCGGCGATCTACGAACTAAAGGGAAGCGAACGCCTGAGTGACGTACTGGCCTACGCGGGCGGGGTGACGCCAGAGGCCTACCTGAGACTCACCAAGGTGGAGCGCATCGGCCCCAACGACCGGCATATCGTGCTTGACGCCGACCCCGAAAAGCCAGGCGGGAACCTCGCGCTGCAGAATGGCGACTCCATCACGGTGACGGCGGTTATCAATCGCCTGGACCAGTTGGTGAGTGTCAAGGGCTACGCCAATCGCCAGCAGTCCTTCCAGTGGAAGCCGGACCTGCACATCAGCGACGTCGTTTCGTCGCCTGCCGCGTTGCAACCCCTGGCGGATCTCAATTTCGCACTGCTGGTCCGTTCCGGCGGCGAGGACAGGCGCATCACGGTCGTCAAGTTCAGGCCGGACGACGTCTTCACTCACCGCTACGGTCCGGAGGATCTGCTGCTGCAGCCCGGCGATGAGCTGCGCTTTTTCGGATATGACATCGATCGCGCGAAGCAGCTTGCCGACGTGGTCAAACTCTTGTCTACGCAGGCGCGCGCGGAGGTCACCAGCCCTCTGATCTCCGTCAGAGGGGCGGTGCAGGAGCCTGGCGTTTACCCGCTGGTGCAGAACATGAGTCTGCAGGATGCCATCGACGCCGCCATCAGCGTCAACAAGGACGCTTGGCTGCAGGCGGCGCTGGTGGTGCGTCGCGATTTCCGCACCGACAACATATACGTCTACGAGGTGTCGCTGGAGCCGGGTGAACGCGACCTGCACGATTTCAGGATGGCGCCGGGCGACTCGTTACGCGTATTCGGCGCGGCTGACGATCGTAAGGCCATTCTCGAAGACGTGATCCGCGAGCTGAAACGCCAGGCCACCCCGGACCAGCCGGCCAAGATCTTCACTGTCGGCGGCGAAGTGAAGTTCCCCGGAGACTACCCTCTGGTGGAGGGGGCGACCGTCACCAAAGCGATCAGGCTCGCCGGCGGTTTCGCAGAGCCGGCCTATCCGTACAACTACGAGGTCACCCGCCAGGCGGTTGAGCCCAACGGCAAGTTTTCCATCCGCACCTATGCAATCGACCTCTCTGCCAACGATCGCAGCCAGCCGCTGTCGCAGCTGCCGCTGGCGCCGGAGGTCAGTCGTCACGTGGTGGAGGACGACGGCAAGTTCCGCATCCAGAGCGTGGGCTCAGGTTCGGCGCAGCCGGTGGCCAGCGCCGCTTCGCTGCCTAGCGCCGATATGTTCGCGCTGCAGGCACGCGATACGGTCGTGGTGCGGCGCCAGCCGAACTACGAGGTCACCGAGACGGTGACGCTGATGGGCGAGGTGAAATTTCCGGGCACCTATCGCGCGCGGCATGGCGAGAGGCTGTCCGACATTGTGCGGCGGGCGGGCGGATTCACCGATCTCGCCGATCCGGGAGCCGCAGTGTTCACTCGCGAGGAACTGCGCCAGGAGGAGGAACTGCGTTTCCGCGAGATCCAGGAGGACGTGCAGCGCGAGGCTACGCGCCTGACGCTGGTCAAAACCAACGCCGGAAGCTCGGGCACCGTGGACAACGGCCAGCTGAGCTTGCTGACGTCGCTCTCCGACAAGCTGGCGACCGTGCACGGTCTCGGGCGTATGGTGATTGACCTGCCCAAGATCACGCAGGGCGATCCCGACGCCGATGTGCAGGTCAGGACCGGCGACGTGCTGCGGGTGCCCCGTGTCCGCCAGGACGTTACTATCATGGGCGAGGTCAACTATCCCACCGCGCACCGCTTCAAGCCTGGAACCACAGCCAAGGAGTACATCGACCAGAGCGGCGGCTTCACGCAGTCGGCGGACACCGGTCGTGTATATGTGATCCGGGCGAACGGTGCAGTGACGGCCAGTGCGGTCGGCTGGCTTTCCAGCAGCAATATCAAGCCTGGAGACACCATCGTCGTACCGGTGGACCTGCAGCCGATCCAGCCCCTTCCACTCTTCACGAGTCTCGCGGGCATCGTCGGTAATCTTGCGATCGCGGCCGCCAGTCTCAAAGTGGTCGGCGGATTCTGAACGGCGCCTGGGGTTCGAGGTTTCTTGAACGCATGAACAATCAAACGGGAAGACCAGGTCAAACCGGCGCACCAGTCCCCGCTCCTTGGGGCGGCGAGGAGGGCTTGCCTGTTGACGACATGGCGGACGAGGGGGTGGATTTCGTCGAGATGCTGCGCACGGTGCTCGATTACCGCAAGGGGATCCTGACTACCGTAGCGGTAGCCACTCTTGTTGCAGCGTTGTTTGCGTTCCTGAGTCCCAAACACTATCAGGCCAATACACTGGTCGCCCCGGTTGACCGTAGCGGAAATGCCGGCCGGAATGGCGCACTCGCGTCCCAGCTCGGGGGGTTGGTAGGGTTGGCAGGACTGTCGGGCAATCACGACAGCGGCAAGGATGTCGCGATCGCCACACTGACTTCCCGCATTCTGATCGAATCGATGATTCGCGAAGAAAATCTGTTGCCGGTGCTGTTCCACCAGGACTGGGATGCCGACCGGCAGGTGTGGACGATCAATGATCCCACCAAGGTGCCGACTTTACTGGACGGCTACGAGCTGTTCATGAAGAAAATTCTCAAAGTCAACGAAGACAACAAGAAAGGGCTGGTGACGATCACCGTGAACTGGACCTCGCCGCAGCTTGCAGCGCAATGGGCCAACGATGTCGTCAAACGCACCAATCGGCAGTTGCGCGAACGCGCGATCAAGGAATCCGAAGACAACCTGGCATACCTGGAGCAGGAAGTACCGAAGACCAGCCTCGTCGAAATGCGGCAGTCCATTTTCTCGTTGGTGCAAAGCGAGCTGGAAAAGTCCATGGTTGCCAAAGGCAACGAGGAATATGCCTTCAAGGTGGTCGACCCGGCGGTGGTGCCGGAGCACCGGTCGTCGCCGAAGCGGTTGATGCTGCTGTTGCTTGGATTTGCGGCGGGCTGCGTCGCCGGAGTCGCAGGCGCCTTGCTGCATCATAAGCTCCTCACGCTGCAGCTTATTCCCGGGGCGAGCGAAGCCAAGCCCCGTGCGGCATGACCGGAAAGGCGTATGCTCGCATGCGGGCAAGCGGCCCGCCGGTTTTTTTTGAAACCAAGATTTGATTCTCCTGCGAGACGACTATCGATGCGGAAATTCCGTTGGTCCCTGTGGTTTGCAGCCGCCTTCACGCTGGAGATGTTGCTGGCTTCATGCGCGAACCAGGCTGCTCAGGCCGAGTCCAGCATCCGGAGTTTCGAACCGAAGGCTTCGTCGACGGAGCCCGGGCCGGCGAAAGAGGCGGAACCGGTAGTGCTCAGGATGACCACGGCGGAGCGGCTGTCGGAACCCGGGCCGCTGCCGCCGCCGGCTGCCAGCACGCGCAGCGCAGGCAAAGGTTCCACCCAGCCGCCGTTCTCATCCAAGGCGCCGACCGAATCGATGAGCCTGGAGCAGGTGACCCTGGGCGCGTTCATCGACGAGGTCTACTCGAAGGCGCTGAAGCTGTCCGTGCAGGTGGACCCCGCCGTTGCGACGCGGCGCGAACTGGTGACCCTGCGCACCGGCAAGCCGCTGCCGGCAGACGAGCTGTTCGATATGGCGCATAAGGTGCTGGCGAGCTATGGCATCGGCGTGAACTGGGACGGCAGTGTGCTGCATGTCGTTCCCGACGATGCCTTGCTGGCGCAGGTTCCGGAGATCGTGAGCGGCCGGGCTTTGCCGGAGCTGCCCGTGGCCTTGCGGCCGATTTTCCAGGTGATCGAGCTGCACCAGGTCGCGTCCGGCGATATGCTGGGCTGGCTGACGGATGCCTACGGCACCAAGCTGAAGCTGTTCCAATCGCCGGCCACCAATGCGATCATGCTGCTTGGCCTGCCCGAGAACGTCGCCGCGGGCGTGGAGGCGGTTCGCATCCTCGACCAGGCGCGTATGGCCGGGCTGCGCAATCTGCGCGTCACGCCCATCTACTGGACCGCGGTCAACCTGGCCTCGAAGCTGGTCACGGTTCTCAAGGCGGAAGGTTACGACGCCAGCGCAACGGTGGACCGCGCGGCGTCGATCACGATCGTGCCGATCGAGGCCAACAATTCCGTCATCGTGTTCGCGTCGGACGCTACGGTCCTGGATCACGTGCAACAGTGGATCGTGGATCTGGATCAGCCGGCAAAGGTCAATCCCCTCGACAGCATATTCGTTTACCAGGTGCAGAACACGACGGCGGCGAGCCTCGGCCAGATCCTGCACAGCGTGCTCGGCGGGACCGGCGCCGTATCCGGCAATCGGCCCGAAGCCCAGTTGGAGCAGGCCGGCCAAACGCGCACGGCGGGAGGCATCGGAGGCATCGGGTCTGCTGGCCAGGCTCAGCCGGCGGCTGGCCAGTCATCCACGAGCTCGGCTTCTGGACTGGAAGGCGGGACGCGCCTGGTGGTCGATTACGAGCGCAACGCACTGATAATCATCGGACCGGCGCAGGAGTACGAGCGCATCCGCCCCCTGCTGAACACACTCGACAAACCTCCGCGCGAAGCCCTGATCGAAGTCACGGTGGTCGAACTCACGCTCAACGATTCCGCCAACCTGGGCATTGAGTGGGCCGCGATTACAGGCGGACTGTACGGCGTCGGCACCGCTCCGATCCCCCAAGCCGGAGGGGGCGGACTCAGCATCGGCACCAGCGGTTTCAATTACGCGCTGCTGAATGGCGCCGGCCAGGTGCGCGCTGCCCTCAATGCCATGGCTCAGACCAGCCGTGTCAAGGTGTTGTCGACACCGCGCGTGCTCGCGCAAAGCGGCGGCAAGGCCAGCATCGACGTCGGCACCGAGGTCCCCATCGTGACCAGCCAGGCCACCACCAACCAGGCCACGACAGGCGGCAACACTGGAATCCTGCAATCGATCGACTACCAAAAGACCGGCGTGCTGCTATCCGTCAGCCCGGTGGTTCACTCCGGCGACCGCGTCGATCTCAACATCAACCAGGAGGTGAGCCAGGCGCTGCCGAACACCACCTCCAGCATATCCAGCCCGCTGATCCAGAATCGCAACATCACGACCGAGTTGAGCGTGCACGATGGCCAGACCGTTGTCATCGGCGGCCTGATCTCGGAAAACCGGACCTCCGGCAACACCGGCGTGCCCTTCCTCAAGGACATCCCGGTGCTCGGCAACCTGTTCCGTACTCAGAACGTCGCTACCAACAGGACCGAGCTGCTGGTGTTCATCACGCCATATGTCATTTCCACCGACATGGACGCCGACGCGATTACCAAGCAATTCCAGGATCAGATGGGGCGGTGGGCGACGCCCAGCTCGCAGCTGAGTTGGTAGTAGGGCAGTGCCATGCCGCCCTGCAGCTTTGGCCTAAGGCTTTGCGCCGTGCAGGCGATAGGTGTGGCGATCCGGTGAGGCCGGATCGCTCGCCGAGGTTGCGCTGTCCGCGGTGATTTCCACCAGCACGCTGCCGTCGGGCAGCGTCTCGCCGGTGCGCAGGTAGCTCACCTTGGCCGCGGCATCCGTTCCGCTCACGACGAGGGCATAGCGCTCGTCGCCGCGCTGCACGACTCCGGCGAAGCGCCAGTTGGTGGCGGCGGCGGCCTTCGATGGCGTGGGCGCAGCCGAAGTGCTCCACGGCTTCCGCGCCGCAAGGGCGGCAAGATCTTTTTCCGGGTCGCTTTTCTTGATCTGCGGCAGCTGCCACGCTTCAGGCTCGACCGCCGCACCGGGCGCGACGACGACATGGCCGGCGTGCCATCCGAGCAGTACGGCGCAAGCGAACAAGGCGCCGGTCGCGGCCCCGGCCCGCACCAGCATGCGTCGTTCCGGTAGCAGGATCTTCGTCATTTCGGCGGCACCGCGTCGCGGCCACCCACCCTGGCGTAGGTCACGAGACTCATCTGCAGGCTGCTGCCTTGCTGCTGGTGCACGTGCAGTTGTTGCACCACCATCAGATGCGGGTCCTTCTCGATGCGCCCCAGGAAATCGACCAGGGCCTGATCCGTGGCATGTGCGGAAATGCCCACGTTCAGCTGGCGGTAATTCGCCGGCAACCCTTTGCTCTGGGCGATCTCGATCTTGATCTGCGGCTTGTCGAGCCCGGCATCGCGGCCGGTCGCGGCAGCCCAGTCCTGGACGTTGGCCAGAGCAACGCCTTCGCTGTCGGCGGCCCACAGGCGATTCTCAAGCTCCGCCTGCAGGGCGGCCGCAGCCCGTTGCCGCTTGCCCCAGTCCCCTTCCCGACGCACCGCCAGGATGCGCTGCATGCGCTGCATGTCCTGGTGATATTCGCCGTGCAGCCTGGTTGCTGCGCGGTCCAGCCGCAACGCCCCGTAAAGTCCCAGCAGGGCGGCGATCACCAGCACGCCGGCGGCGGCGCGGCGGTTGTTGCGCAGTTCGGCCCACAGGCCGCGCGCCTGTCCGAGCACGCTGCGCAGCAGTACCGGTCCCGAGGCCTGCGCGCTCATCTCGGCGACACCGACAGGCGGATCAGCAGGGAGTTTTCGTTGCCGGCTCGTTCGACGGCGACCTTTTTGAAGCCTGGAACCTGCTCCATGGCTTTCACAAAGTAGAGCGAGTCAAGCGGGTGGCGCGCGGTCACGGTGAATTGCAACTGGCCGCCGTCGTAGTTCCAGTCGCTCAGGTGTGTTTCGTTGTGCGGCAATTTGGCGGCGACGCTCGCCATCAGCGACACCTGGCCGGGGTACTTGTCCAGATCCTGCAGCATGCGGATGCTGCTCAGATGCTCCTGCGCCGCCGCGCGGTCCTGCAGCAGCGGTTCGATTTCGGCCGAGCGTGCTGCGATGTCGCGGTTCAAGGTGTGTACGTCGTAGGTCGCGCGCAGGTACTTGGCACCGAAATATCCGTAGATCATCAGGATAGCGGCGGCGAACCCGGCCGCCAGCAGGGCGCTGTGGATCTGTGGCAACTGCATCGACCCCGCCGGACGCATGCGGGTCCAAGGCTGCTCCAGCCAGTCCGGCCGGACCGCCGCCGGTGTGCCGTCGAGCGTCCGCTGCGGCGGTACCGATGCGCCGCGCTGGAACAACAGCCAGCCGCGCTCATCCGGGGCATCCGGCCACCAGCGGCTCGCGGTAAGGCAGCCCTCGCTCCAGTACTGGCCCTCGAACCCCTCCAGGGTGTGCAGCAGGCGCACCCCGTCATCGGCCTTCGGCACCAGTGCGCTTTCGGGGAGCACCGGCACGCGGCCGAGATCGATGCCGCTGCCGAGCGCGGCGCTCCGTACGGCGCCCTGGTCCCAGACCCAGACGCCGATGAACCTGGGGCCCAAGTCATAGTGCGAACCCGTTTCCTCGAATGGAGACGCCCTCTGGATATGCAATGCGAGCGCCTCCAGCTGCTTCTTGATCGGCGCTTCCGGCAGCAGCGGCACCTGAAAGAAGCGGCACAGGCTGCGCGCGACCACCCAGCAGCAGCGGCCACGCTTGCCCGCCGCCGCGGGCTCCTGCACACCCTGCGAGGTCTGCAGATAGAGAAGACGCGGACGTCCGGGGGCGAACCCACGCAGGGCTGCCAACCCTCGCCCCATGCTGCCGGTGCCGGATGCGCTCATTTCGGGCCTGCCGGGGTAAACGACTGCGGCAGGCTGTCACGCCGGTAGCCGAGCTTGGTCACCTCGATCGGGTCCGTCTGCGCATCGTCCGGGAATGTGCAGGTGACCCGGTACAAGGCCACCTGGAAAAGCCCCTGGCCGACCGGGTAGCCGCTGCTCTGATGGACGTCTCCCAGCAGTCGGGAGTTCCAGTGGATCCGATAGCTGTCCAGGTCCAGGGTGCCCTGCGGCATCAGCATGGGGTTCAGGCTGTCCGCCAGCTCCAGCGCGTTCATCCGGTGATCGTACGCGATCGAGGCCGCCTGCAGCTTGGCGGCACCGCGCAGCTGGGTCGAGAGCAGGCTGTAGAACTCCATCAGCGCGGTCGACAGGATCACCAGGGCCACGATCGCCTCGATCAGGGTGAACCCCGCCGCTGCGCGGTGCAGACGCTCAGCTCTGCGACGCATCGGCTAGTCTCGGCCTGCACAAGGGGGGCGTCAGCACATAGCGGTTCGACAGGCCTGCCACGGTGAGAATGACTTCGCCGCCCTCGCATGCACCGGTGAAGTGATACAGGATCGGGTTGGGCACCCGCAGACTCCAGTTGCCGGGAAGTTCCATCCGGAGCGGTTGCCATTCCTCGAACGCCCTTGCAGACCCTACGGTCGCCGCGGCGGCCGCGGTGTCGCCGGGATGAACGCCTGCAGACGGATCGAACAATATACCACCGCGCCCGCTGCGCCGCACTTCCTGCGGCAGCTCGAGCAGCTGGCGTTCCACATCGTCACGCTGGAACGCGAAGCTGACTCGTGCGTAGAGCTGCAGGAAACGGGGCACGGCTACGGCCACGATCGCGGCGAGCACCGCCAGCACGACCAGCAACTCAAGCAGGGTATAGCCCCGGCGCACCCGGCTGCGTGACGCGATTCTGACGGGCCGGCCGTTCAATTCGGCTTGGTTTGGGGGAGCACCCCGATGCTCGTCGTATTGGGCCCGTCCGTGCCCGGCTTGCCCTCCGGCCCGTAGCTGTACAAGGCAAAAGGCGGTGTGCCGGTGCCGGAGAAGGCATAGATGTAAGGGTGGCCCCACGGATCGTTGGGCAACGCATCCTCCAGGTAGGGACCATGCCAGTGCGCCTTCAGCTCGGCGTCGGTGGGGGGGGTTACCAGCAGGCTCAGCCCCTCCTCCGTCGTCGGATAGCGGTTGATGTCCAGCCGCAGTGTATCGAGCGCGGTGCGCAGGTTGCGGACCTGCACCTCGGCGGTGGTGACCTTCGAAGAATCCAGGCGGCCCAGCAACTGAGGTCCCACCAGCGCCGCGAGCATGCCGATGATCACCAGTACGATCAGCAGCTCCAGCAGCGTGAAGCCGCGGCTCGCGCCGGACAGGGCGCCGCGCCGACCGGATGACAAGCCAAGTTTCATGGGAATGCGATAAGATGTGAAACGTCGAAAATTGTGGCACCTCGCCAGAAAGATCGTCAAGCAAGCTATCGCCCGAAAGCAGTCCGAGAGGCGTGGTGGTGCACCGGCGGAAACCTAAGTTTTTCAACCGATGAGCGACAGCGTACTCCTATCCGCCCCCGAGCGTTCTGCGGCATCGCAGTCGCCGCCGCTGTCCGGCACCGATGCGCGGCGGCCCATCGGTCAGCTGCTGCTGTCGCGTGGCTTCCTGGCCGAGAGCGATCTGGAACGCGGTCTGGCGTTCCAGGCGCGCTTCGGCGGCCGGCTTGGCGCGGTGCTGGTTCGCATCGGCGCGGTTGCCGAAAAGGACGTGCTGGCCGCCCTGGCAAGCCAGCTTGGCCTGCCGGTGCTCGCGACCGACGACATCCCCGCCGACGCCGCAGTTTTTCTGGCCGCCGTCGAGCGCTCCGGTTATCCGATGGACTGGTGGCTGGACCAGGAAGCCCTGGTGTGGCAGGACCAGCCGGACGGTTCGGTATTCTGCGTCGCGCGCGACCCGGTGCTGCCCAGCCTGAACGAGGCGGTGGAGAAGGCTTTCTCCGGCGCATGCAGGGTGCAATGGCTGCTCGTCTCGAACCAGGACCTGGATCGCACCCTGGACCTGATCGAGCAAAGGCTGCGGCAGGACCAACGCAGCGTTTCCGACGAAGTGCACCATCTGCGCGAGTTGGCAGAAGAGGCCCCGGTGGTGGAACTGGTCGGCAACACCCTGTCCCAATCGTTCAACGAACGCGCTTCCGACATCCACATCGAGCCCGGCGAGTTGCAGTTCCGCATCCGCTATCGCATCGACGGCGTGCTGCACACGCGGCTGACCCTGCCGCGCGATCGTTTCGACGCAGTGGCCTCCCGGGTCAAGATCCTGGCGGGCATGGACATCGCCGAACGCCGGCTGCCGCAGGACGGCCGCACCACCCAGCGCATCAACGGCCAGGAGGTCGATATCCGCGTCTCGGCTCTGCCGGGCACCTGGGGCGAATCGCTGGTGCTGCGCCTGCTGCCGAAGGAGCGCAAGGCGTTCGAACTGCGCCGGCTGGGCATGGAAGCGGATCACCAACAGCAGTTCGCGGAGGCGATCCGGGTGCCGAACGGCGTGATCCTCGTCACCGGGCCCACCGGCTCGGGCAAATCCACCACGCTCTATGCCGCGCTGGAAACGATCAACGACGGCACCACCAAGATCATCACGGTGGAAGACCCGGTCGAGTACCACATCAAGGGGGTCAACCAGGTCCAGGTGCATGCGGAGATCGGCTACACCTTCGCGCGCGCCCTGCGCTCGATCCTGCGCCAGGACCCGGACGTGATCATGATCGGTGAAATCCGCGACCTGGAGACGGCGCAGATCGCGGTGCAGGCTTCGCTCACCGGTCACCTTGTGTTCGCCACACTGCACACCAACGACGCCATTTCGTCCTTCACCCGACTGATCGACATGGGGCTGGAGCCGTTCCTGGTGGCCTCTGCGCTGCGCGGCGTGCTGGCCCAGCGCCTGGTGCGCCGCCTGTGCGAGCGCTGCGCACGCCCGGCCGAGCCGCCCGCCGCGGTGCTGGCGGAAGCGGAGAGCGCCGGGGCCCCTGCCGGCGCGGCGGCGCGCTGGCGCACGGCGGTGGGCTGCGCCGATTGCCAGGGGACCGGTTACAAGGGGCGGGTGGGTATCTACGAGTGGATCGGCCTCAACGACGATCTGCGCGATGCGATCCTGCGCCGCCTGTCCGCCCACGAGGCGACCGGGATCGCCCGCCGCGCGGGCTGGCGCTCGCTGCGCCAGGACGGGTTGATCAAGGCCGCCGCCGGCGCAACCACGGTGGACGAGGTGATGCGTGTCACTGGCCTGCAGCTTGAGGACTGATCCGACGGCCCGGTGGGCCGCACCCGGACGGACCGCAGGATTCACCGTGATCGAAATCCTGGTGGTGCTGGTGGTCATGGCCCTGATCACCGGCACCCTGCTGTCCGCTTACGAGCGCATACTCGACGTACGGATCCGCTTGGTCACGTTCACCGACAGCGTGGGAACGCCGGATCTCGTATCCAGCTGGTTCCGTGATTCGGTCGATGGTTTGATTGCAGACTCCAAGAATGGTCCGAACAAATTCGCGGGTGGGCGGCGGCGCCTGAGCGGCCTGTCGCTGGCGACGCCCACCGGCACGCCCGGCGTGCCGACGCGCATTCTGTGGGAGCTTGGCTTCGACCCGGCGGAAGACAGGACTTCGCTGCGCTTTCAGGCCGGCGACGGACCGCAGCTGGCGGTTGCGTCCTGGCCCGGGGATCGCGGCGGATTCCGCTATTGCCAGCCCGACCTCCAATGCTACGAGAGCTGGCCGCCGCCGCAGGGGACCGCGGAGCAGTTGCCCGCGGTGATCCGCCTCGACCTCGTAAAAGGATCGGATGCCTGGCCGATTCTGGCTGCACCCCGTGACGCCCGTGATCCACCTCTCGCCCGCAGCAGCTAGCCGGGGAGGGGCGCGCCGCCAGGACGGTTTCGTGCTGGTGGCGGTGATCTGGTTCGTGGCGCTGCTGGCGCTGGTGGCGGCCATCACTTCGGCTTGGATGTCGGGCGCGCTGGGGCGTACCGCGGCACTGCAGGACCGGCTTAGCGTGCGCGCCGCCACCATCAGCGCGGTCGACCTCATCGGCTACCAGATGAGCAGCAACTACTTCAGTTCGCGCGGACTGGAGAACATGGGCGGCAAGGAACTGGAGCAGTTGCGTTCACCGCAGTCGATCGTGAGCAGGCCGTCGACCTCCGGCGATTTCATTGCGCTCGATGGCAGGCCCTATCGGCTGGGTGCGGGTGTGGTGCGGCTGCAGGACGACATGGGCCTGCTCAACCTCAACGGCGGCGACCGTACGCGCTTGGCCCGCTTGCTGGGTCAACACGGCCTCGATCCGCACGCCGCCGCCGCGCTGGCGGACAGCCTGGCCAGATACGTCGAGGGCGCCAAATCGGCGCAATTCGGGGCGCGGATCGTCGCGCCACCGGCTGCCGACGAGCCATCCGTCGGCAGCCGCTACCTGTTGCGCACACCCTGGGAAGCGGCCCGCATTGAGTCCTGGGACGCCTATCCGGCGCTGTGGGGCGGGCCCGACGCCCTCCCGAATTTCACCACGGTGGCCAATTCGCAAGGACTCAACGTCAATACCGCGCCGATCCCGGTCCTGCGCAGCCTGGTCGGTGTCGATGCGGACGCGGCGGCGCGCATCGCCGACTATCGCGCCAAGCGGCCGATCCTGAGCCCCGACGAACTGCAGCTGGCTGCCGGGACCGGTATCTCCACCGATCCCTTGACCACCACTTTTTTCCCCGCCAGAAGCTTGCGCCTGCAGCTGTTGTACCCGAACGATCCGTTGATGCACATCGTCGCAGTGCGTGTCACCGGTGCGGGCACGGCTCCGTTTCGGATCGAGTATGCGGTCGATCTCCCGTTCGACGCGGCCGCGCGCGCCGTGCTGGCGCAGCAGGCGTTGCCCGCGTTTCCTGTCGCGCTGGAAAAGTAAGACGACCGTCGCGGCCGCCGGCGCTTACGAAGCGGCCCGCCTGGCTTGCAGCTGCGGCATCGACAGCAGCTTCCTGGCGCGCGCCACGGCTCCCGCCCAGTCGCCGGGCGTCTTCTGTTGGACGATGCGCAGCGTGGGGTACCAGGGCGAGTCGTCGCGGTTGCGCAGCCAGCGCCAGCAGCGCGAAAACGGCAGCAAGGCGATCGCGGGTTTGCCGATGCCGGCGGCCAGATGCAGCGTGGCGGTGTCGACGCAAACCACCAGATCGAGCTGGTCGATCAGGCGGGCACTCGCCATGAAATCGGTCATCATGGGCGCCAGGTCGTGGACGAGCGCCGACACCCCCAGGGCCTCGATATCCGCCGCCCGCGGGCCGACCTGCAGCGAATACAGCGCGATTTCGGAATCCGCCAGCGGCAGCATCTGCCGCAGCTCCATCGAGCGGTGGGTGTCGAGATCGAATGCCGGCGAGCCGGCCCAGACGATTCCGACCTTGAGCCTGCCGTCGTCGGCGACCTGGCGCGGGCCGCGCTCGAATGTGAGCGGGAAGGGCTTGATGTCCTGCAGCCGTACACCCAGGTGCAGCGGCAGCGAGAGCAGCGGGCAGTGGAAATCGGCCTTCACCGCGGCAACCGGACCCGTCACCTCGATCCCGGGCAGGCTCATCTGCAGCAGGCTGATCAGGGGGGGCTGCACCGACAGGACCACGCGCGCGCCGCGCTGCAGCAATTGCGGCACGAAGCGGCAGAACTGCAGCGTGTCCCCCAGGCCCTGCTCGAAATGGACGAACACCCTCTTGCCCTGCAGGTCCTCGCCCTGCCAGCGCGGGATGCCCGATTGCCACACCGGGTGCTTTTCGCCAGCCCGCCGCCAGCGCGCCTCCCAGGCGGCAAACCCGGCCGGCAAGTCCCCGATGGACAGCAACAGCCTGCCGCGGTCGCCTTCCACGATCGGATCGCCAGGTCCCAGCTTGAGGGCGCGGTCATAGCAGCGCAGCGCCTCCACGTTCATGCCCAGCGCGGCGTGCAGCATGCCGGACACATGCCAGGAGCCGCGAAAGTCGGGTGCCAGCTGCCGCGCCTTGGCGAGTAACGGGCGCGCTTCCTCGTAGCGCCCCAGCAGAAGCAGTACCCCGCCCAGGTTGCTCTGTATCATGCCGTTGCCGGGGAGGGCCGATGCGGCTATGCTCAGATGCGCCAGCGCTGCTTCCAGCTTGCCCGCGCGAATCAGCAGCGAGGCCAGATTGGTGTGGGCAGGGGCGTGCCTGCCGTCGTAGGCGAGCGCCGCCGCGTAGTAGGCCCTTGCCTGCTCGGCGTTGCCGGCCCGTTCGAACTGCGCCCCGATCTGAAAGGCCTGTTCCGCCTGTTCGCTCATGAATCCTCGCGTGGTGGCTCAAACGCCGGTAGGCGACCGCCCGCCTGATCGGTCTTGCGCATGGGTGGGACGGTTTGTCCACGCCGGGCATCGATTTTCTACGGCAAACCGGCCATCCCGGTTAGCATACTTCTCCGCATGGTCTGTGCGCACCCCGTCCACACCCTCTCCTCGCGGCTGGAAACACGAGAATCAGAGCTTCCGGAAAATTGACCCAGGTCAATTTACCCCCGTTTGGGGTTATTGACCCAGCCGGGGTCTTGGCGTAGCTTTACCGGCGCGCTTAGGGATTGGATCGTACGCGAACGTTGCTCCGGGAATCGGTGAGTTCAAGCGCTGCGCATTCTGGGGCATAGGGGTTCGAGCTCTAGTCCGTCAAGCAGGTGGAGGGGCACCTTATCGATTATTGCTTTGCGTTCTGAGTCGTTCGGCCACCTTCAGGGCGGCTATTCGGCGAGGGGTTCCTGTCCAGCGAAGAAGCAACCCGTTTGCTCAACATCAATTGCGGTCCAGGAGATTCAACAATGTCTAACAGTAAACAGCGTTCTTTGGTCAAGGGAGTAGGCGGTTTTGCGCTTACGGCACTGGCAGTGGCAACGTCGGCGCAGGCTTTTGCGAGCCCCACCGTCACCTGGGGCGACACCGTCACCCCGGTCATCTACGCCGTCCAGGCGTTTTACCCGGCTTACAACCCCACCGGCAGCGCCTTCTACAACTCGGGCATGCAGTACTCGGCCGGCCCCGTAACGCCGACCAGCGGCGGTAGCGTGGCCTTCAGGCTCACTCTGCCGGGCTGCAGCGTTGCCTCCAACGGTACGTTCACCACCTCCACGGGCATGGTGTTCCAGAACGCTCCGAGCGTCGTGGGCGACGGCATCGTGTTTTCCGCCACGCAGACCCAGGCCACGAACCAGGGCCCTTCCGGCGCTAACGCGCAGGGAAGCTGCTACGCCAACTTTACCGTCAACACCGGCACCGGAACTTCCGCTGCCACCGGCACGCTGACCCTGGGTGGTTTCCAGGTGAACGGCGCCAACTCCGTCATGAATCCGCCGAACGGCGGGAACAGCAGCGGCACCGCGGCGGGCACCCTCAACAACATCCCGCTGTGCGAGCAGATCCTCACCTCGGCCGGCTTCAATCCGAGCCTGGTTCAGCCGGCGCCGACCGTTGCCAACCTTGAATGCTCGACGTTCGCGCAGTCCGGCAACGACCTGGTGTTCTCGACCCTCGGGTCGGATGCCGGCGGCGCCACCAGCGCCGATATCGACATCTGGTCGTTCGTCAGCAATGGCAACGCCTGGCAGGAGCCCGCCGCGATTCCGTTCTCTCTGACGCATTTCGGCGTCGGCGTC
Source organism: Nevskia sp. (assembly GCA_031291075.1). Taxonomy (GTDB): domain Bacteria; phylum Pseudomonadota; class Gammaproteobacteria; order Nevskiales; family Nevskiaceae; genus Nevskia. The sequence goes on from JARLJS010000049.1 coordinate 73,721, forward strand.
GGCAACTCGGGCAGCTCCCAGGAGTTCGTCGACATCGGCCGGACCGAGGTCGTCAACAACAACTTCGTCGACAACTTCGGCGTCAACGTGTTTGTTCCGTACCCGAGCAGCAGCAACAACACCGGTACCGTCGTGATCACCGGCGTTTCGCCGAGTTCTCAGTTCACGCCCACCACCGGCATCGGCTTCAGCTACCTGAGCACACTCGGGTCGGAATCCAGCGGCGGAGTGGCTGGTCCGGCTTGCACGGACACCAGCAGTGTGAGCGCCCCCGATGCTTCGGGAACCTTCTCAGCAGGCGGCAACACCTTCACCTACACGGCGACGCTGCCCGCAGTGTCCACGTACAACACCAAGACCTACGTTGACTTCGAGACCTGCCACGTGTCGGATGCCGGTGCCGACGTGGCGAACCGGGCCAACGACGTGGTTGGTGGGGTGAGTTCCTGGAGCGAAACGATCACGACGACGACCGGTGCGCCGTCGACCATCAGCGTCGCGCAGGGTGAGTCCACGGCTCTGATCCCGTACAACTACAACGCCAACATCACGTACTTCAACTACGTGGCGACCGGCGGCGGCCTGATCCCGCTCCTGTCCATTGCCAACAACTCGACGAATCCCGCCAACGTTGTGTGCCGTGTGCAGGGCAACGACGGGTTCTTCGGATTTGCGGTGGTGTACAACGAAAACAACGTCGATCTGCCGGCCAACGCGAACGATCAGATTCTGTGGAGCACGATCTTCGCGGATGCGGGCATCGGCGGCGCTTCGGATCCCACCGCGCTGGCTGGCCTGCCGTCGAGTGCTTACTGCTTCGCGCCGGCGGGCGTGGACCTGTCGGAAATCAACTACAACCCGGGCGACGGCAGCATCGTCAACCTGGACCGCCAGGTGAACGAAGCGGTGCAGTTTCGTTCCTCGCCGTAAGTAGCAGCGATAGGGTAACAAGTCGGCCGAGGCGCAGTATCGCGGCTTGACAAGAGGTTTGTAGTAGTTCGGGGGGCTTAGGCCCCCCGAATTTTTTTGCCCGTCGCTTTTGTCTTAGAATGGCCCGGCCATGACGCTGTTTCACTATCAAGCCCTGCAGGACGACGGCCGGCCGGTGGCCGGGCAGGTGGAGGCTTCATCGGAACGGGCGGCCTATCGCATGCTGCTGGCGCGCCGGGTGCGGCCCACCTCGCTGCAGGCCGCAGTGGCTGCCACGGGAGCAAAGATTTCGAAGCGTCGCGCCGGGCGGCTGGACTACATCTACGCCCTGAAGGAGCTTCACGCCCTGATCGCAGGCGGCGTGCCGATCGCCGAAGCGGTATCCACCCTGGCGGAAGCAACGGAAAACGCCACGCTGGCGGCGGCTTACCTCGAGCTCAATGCGGGCCTGCGGCGCGGCGAGAGGTTTTCGACCGTGTTCGCCCGCTGTTTCGCGGTTTTTCCCGGGTACATCCATACCATCATCGAGTCGGGGCAGTTGTCGGGGCGGCTGGCCGAGGCCCTGGCGGATGCCGCCGCCGAGATGGAACATTCGGCCCGGGTCCGCGCCGAGCTGCGCAATGCCCTGTTGTACCCTTGCTTCCTGATCAGCTTCGGCCTGCTGGCTATTTTTTTCGTGCTGATCGTCGTGGTGCCGAAGTTCGCTGCGATCTTTCACGGTAAATACGATAAAATTCCATTTTTGTCATATGTCGTCATTGCCGGCGGCATGTGGTTCCGCTCGCATTTGCTGCTGACGGGGCTGGTCTTCGCCAGCGGGATTTCAGCCGCCATGTACGCGTACCGTCAACCCCGGATTCGCGAACTCGTTTCCGTGTGGGCGGTGGGCTTGCCGTTCGTCAACCGCTGGTTCGTGGAGGTCGAGACGGCGCGTTGGGCGGCCGTGCTCGCCCGTCTGCTGGAAAATCGTGTGCCGCTGCTGCAGAGTCTGGAGTTGGCGCGCAAGGCCTTGTTCAGCCCACAAATACGGCTGCAGCTGGACCAGGTGGAGCGGGAGGTGCGCGGTGGCAAAGCGCTGGCGAAGTCACTGGAGGAGTTCCGTTTTCTTCCCAGTACCGCCCTCACCCTGGTCCGCGTGGGGGAGCGGGCGGGAAACCTTCCTGAAATGATGCGCAGCGTATCCTCGATCTACGATGAATTGGTGCGACGCAACATCAAAGGGGTGCTGACGTTGATCGAGCCGGTGGCGATCGTCCTCATCGGCGGAGCAGTGGCTCTGGTGGCCGTGTCGATATTCATGGCGATTTCCAGTATCAATAACCTGACGGGTCTGCAGTGACAAAAAAGGCTTTGATTACCGGTGCCACCTTCCAACATCAACAACCTGACGGGCCTGCAGTGACAAAAAGGGCTTTGATTACCGGTGTCACCGGCCAGGACGGCGCCTATCTTTCGGAGTTCCTGCTGAAGAAGGGCTACGAGGTGCACGGCATCAAGCGCCGCGCCTCGCTGTTCAATACCGATCGCATCGATCACCTTTACCAGGATCCGCACCAGGAGCGCCGGAACTTCATCCTGCATTACGGCGACCTGACGGACTCTTCCGCATTGATCCGCATCGTGCAGCAGGTGCGGCCGCAGGAAATCTATAACCTCGCTGCGCAGAGCCATGTCGCCGTTTCTTTCGAAGAGCCCGAGTACACCGCCAATGCGGATGCCCTGGGCACCCTGCGGCTGCTCGAGGCGATCCGTATCGCCGGGTTGGAGAAGGAGACGCGCTTCTACCAGGCATCCACTTCCGAACTCTACGGGCTGGTGCAGGAAACCCCGCAGAAGGAAACCACGCCGTTTTATCCGCGTTCGCCCTATGGCGTAGCCAAGCTTTATGCCTACTGGATCACGGTCAACTACCGCGAGTCGTACGGCATGTATGCCTGCAACGGGATTCTGTTCAACCACGAGTCGCCGCTGCGTGGCGAAACCTTCGTGACCAGGAAGATCACGCGCGCCTTGGCGCGCATCTACCTGGGGCTTCAGGATTGCCTCTACCTGGGCAATCTGGATGCCCGGCGCGACTGGGGACACGCCCGCGACTACGTCGAGATGCAATGGCTGATGCTGCAGCAGGAGCGGGCCGAGGACTTCGTCATCGCCACCGGTGTGCAACATAGCGTGCGTGACTTCATCGATGCCGCGGCGGCCGACTTGGGCGTGCGTCTGCGCTGGGAGGGCCGTGGTGTCGCCGAGCAGGGGATCGTGGAGCAGCCCGGTCAGGGCAAGCTGGCGGCGGGACAGGTGGTGGTGCGCGTCGATCCGCGCTATTTCCGCCCGGCGGAGGTGGAAACACTACTCGGCGACCCCTCCAAGGCGCGGAATCTGCTGGGATGGGTTCCCCGCACCAGTTTCCAGGAACTGGTGACCGAGATGATGCGTGAAGACCTCAATCAGGCCAAGCGCGACCATCTGGTGAAGAGCAGCGGTTACCGGGTGTTCAACCACCACGAATGATGTGCGGTTCCCCATGCGTCCGATTGAACGAAGCTCGAGAATCTATGTGGCCGGCCATCGCGGCATGGTCGGTTCGGCCATAGTGCGGTGCCTGCGCCGCGCCGGCTACCACAACCTGTTGATACGTGACCGAAGCGATCTGGACCTGACCGACCAGCGCCAGACTGCTGCGTTCCTGGCGCAGGAACGTCCTGATTACATCTTCCTCGCTGCGGCCAAGGTGGGCGGCATTCAGGCCAACAACACCCAGCGTGGCGATTTCATTTACCAGAACCTGGTCATTGAAACGAACGTGATCAACGGCGCCAGGTTGGCCGGGGTGGAGCGGCTGCTGTTCCTCGGCTCGAGTTGCATCTATCCCCGTGACTGTGCTCAGCCGATTCGCGAGGAATACCTGCTGACCGGGCCGCTCGAGCCTACCAACGAGCCCTATGCAATCGCCAAGATCGCCGGGATCAAGCTGTGCGAGGCATACAACCGGCAATTTGGCACGGCCTATGCCTGTGTAATGCCGACCAACCTTTACGGACCGAACGATAACTACGACCTCAATAGCAGCCATGTACTGCCTGCACTGATCCGCAAGGCCCATGAGTCCAAACTCGCTGGCAGCGGCCGGCTTGAAGTATGGGGCTCGGGTTCGCCGAGGCGGGAGTTTCTCCATGTGGACGATATGGCTGACGCCTGCGTCTTCATGATGGAGCGTGCGGTAGCCGAAGGCTTGTACAACGTCGGGACGGGTGAGGACGTGACTATCGCCGAGGTGGCCCGCATGGTGATGGATGCCGTCGGTCTGAAAGGCGGAATCTCGTTCGATACCAGCAAACCCGACGGCACGCCGAGAAAGTTGCTCGATGTCTCCAGGCTTGCCTCGATGGGATGGAAAGCCAGCATCGACCTGGCCGAAGGTATCCGGCTAACCTATGGCGACTACCTCGAAAGCCGGGCCCTCGCGGGCAGCGGCTTTCAGGCTGGAAGTGAACAGGTTCGCACCCCCTAAATCTGCCAATCCACAGTTCCGAGAGAAACACTTTGAAAGCAGTAATTTTAGCGGGCGGTCTCGGTACCCGCCTGAGCGAAGAAACTTCGGTGAGGCCCAAGCCCATGGTGGAGATCGGGGGCAAGCCGATACTCTGGCACATCATGATGGTGTACTCGCTGTACGGGATACGCGAGTTCATCATTTGCCTGGGTTACAAGGGCTACATCATCAAGGAATATTTCGCCAACTACTTTCTGCACATGTCGGATGTCACCTTCGACATGACGAAGAACAAGATGGAAGTGCACAACGCCAATGCGCAGCCCTGGCGCGTGACGCTGATCGACACCGGTGACGACACCATGACCGGGGGCAGGCTCAAGCGGGTACAGAAGTACGTCAAGGACGAAGAGTGCTTCTGCTTCACCTACGGCGACGGGCTATCCGACATCAACCTGGCGGAGGCGATCGCCTTTCACAAGGCGCATGGCAAGCTTGCCACCCTTACAGCGGTACAGCCTCCGGGCCGTTTCGGCGCCCTCGAACTTCAGTCCGATGGTCGCGTCACCGCGTTCCAGGAAAAGCCTACGGGCGACGGTGGGTGGATCAACGGCGGCTTCTTCATCCTTTCGCCCAAGGTTATCGACTACATCGCTGACGATACCACCTCGTGGGAGCGCTACCCCCTGGAGACGATCGCGCAGCAGGATCAGCTACTCGCCTACAAGCACCGTGGGTTCTGGCAGCCGATGGATACGCTGCGCGACAAGCATCAGCTGGAGGAATTGTGGCAGTCGGGCGAGGCGCCGTGGAAGCGATGGTAAGCGCCGATTTCTGGCGGGGAAAGAAGGTCTTTCTGACCGGGCACACGGGCTTCAAGGGCGGCTGGCTGAGTCTGTGGCTCTACCAGTTGGGCGCCCGCCTCACCGGTTACTCGTTGGCGCCGCCGACCGACCCCAGCTTCTTCGCGCTGGCCCGGATCGGTGAATTGGTGCGGACCGTGCACGGCGACATACGCGACGCGGCAGCTTTGAGCGGCGCCATGAAGCAGGCCGAGCCGGAAATCGTCTTGCATCTGGCGGCGCAATCGCTGGTGCATCCTTCATATGACGATCCGGTTGGCACCTATGCCACCAACGTCATGGGGACGGTGCATCTGCTCGAAGCGGTTCGTGCCTGTCCCAGCGTGCGCGCCGTCGTGGTGGTGACCAGTGACAAGTGCTATCACAACCAGGAATGGATGTGGGGATACCGTGAAAATGAGCCGATGGGGGGCTACGACCCGTACAGCAACAGCAAGGGCTGCACGGAGCTGGTCGCCGCCGCCTATCGTTCCTCTTTCTTCAATCCGCAGCGCTTCGCCGAGCACCGCACGTCGCTTGCGACGGCGCGTGCCGGCAACGTCATCGGCGGTGGCGACTGGGCGGCAGACCGCCTGGTGCCCGACTTGATCCGTGCCATTGCCGCGGGCACCGAGCTGCGTGTGCGTTCGCCACATGCGGTACGGCCCTGGCAGCACGTGCTGGAGCCCCTGGCGGGATACCTGACGCTGGCGCAGCGCCTGGCGGCAGGGGACGGTCCGGCTTATGCCGAGGGCTGGAATTTCGGTCCTCGCGACGACGACGCCAGGCCGGTGTCCTGGCTGCTCGAGCGGCTGGTCGAGCTGTGGGGCGAAGGGGCCCGCTGGCGTTTGGACGACAAGCTGCGGCCGCATGAGGCGCATTACCTGAAGCTCGACATCTCCAAGGCGCGTACCCGCTTGCAGTGGGAGCCGCGCTGGTGGCTGCAGACGGCCCTGCAGCATACCGTTGCCTGGTATCAGGCCGCCGCGGCCGGTGCCGACATGCGGCGCGTCAGTCTGGACCAGATTTCGGCATACACCACCGGAGGGGCTCGGTGAGCGCACGTTTCCGGTTTCATTCGCCGCTCGACGGGCTGAACGTGATCGAACGCCTGCCGATCAAGGATCAGCGGGGCTTCCTGGAACGCATGTTCTGCGCCGACACTTTCCGCGAAATCGGCGTGGCCAAGCCCATTGTGCAGATCAACCGCACGTTGACCGTGCGCAAGGCGACTGTACGCGGCATGCATTTCCAATTCCCGCCCCACGCCGAGACAAAGATCATCTGCTGCCTGCGCGGCGAGGTGTTCGACGTGGCGGTGGACTTGCGTGCAGGTTCGCCCACATTCCTGCATTGGCACGGTGAGATCCTGAGCGGCGGCAACGCCAGGATGCTATGCATTCCCGAGGGCTTCGCCCACGGTTTCCAAACCCTGAGCGACGATTGCGAGATGCTGTATTTCCACACGGCGGCTTACGCGTCGGGCGCCGAGGGTGGGGTGTCTCCCATCGATACGCGCGTCGGCATAATGTGGCCGCTGCCGCTGGGAGAGTTGTCCGAGCGCGATGCCGGGCACCCTCCGTTGACGCAGAACTACGCTGGAATAACGATATGAAATGCCGCCACTGCCAGGCCGAAGTCAGCCTGCCCCTGGTCGATCTGGGCACCTCGCCGCCCTCCAATGCCTACCTGTCGGCGCAAGCGCTATCGGCGCCGGAAACCTACTTCCCGTTGCGCGTGCTCGTGTGCACCGGCTGCTGGCTGGTGCAGACCGAGGACTTCACCCGCGCCGAGGAGTTGTTCAGCCACGACTATGCTTACTTCTCCTCGGTATCGCAGAGTTGGCTCGAGCACGCAGCCCGCTACGCCGGCATGATCAGCGCGCGCCTCGGTCTGGGCCGCGACAGTCTGGCGATCGAGGTGGCGTCCAACGACGGTTACCTGTTGCGCAACTTCCGCGACGCCGGCATTCCGTGTCTGGGCATCGAGCCGACGGCGAGCACTGCCGCCGCCGCCGAACGCCTTGGAATCCCGGTGCTGCGCGAGTTTTTCGGACTTGCACTGGGCGAGCGCTTGGCCGCCGAGGGGCGCAGGGCAGACCTCATCATCGGCAACAATGTCTATGCCCACGTGCCGGACATCAACGACTTCACCGCCGGCCTCAAGGCGGCGCTGAAACCGGCCGGCACCATCACGCTGGAGTTCCCGCACTTGATGCGGCTGATCGAGCACACCCAGTTCGATACCATCTATCACGAGCATTTCTCTTATTTTTCCCTGCATGCGGTGACGCGGATCTTCGCCGGCGCCGGCCTGAGGGTATGGGATGTGGAGGAATTGCCCACCCACGGCGGCAGCCTGCGCGTGTACGGCTGCCACGTCGATGATGTCCGCAGCGCGAAGCCCTCGGTCCACGCCTTGCTCGAAGAGGAAACACGGCGTGGCCTGCTGCACTCCAGCTGCTATGCGGAATTCCAGCCGCGGGCTGACCGGGTCAAGAACGATCTGGTGGCGTTTCTCATTGCCCAGAAGTGCAGCGGGCGGTCGGTCGCCGCCTACGGTGCGGCCGCCAAGGGCAACACGCTGCTCAACTATGGCGGTGTGCGGCAGGATCTTCTGCCCTATGTCTGCGATGCCGCCCCCTCGAAGCAGGGCAAGTACCTGCCGGGCAGCCGCATTCCGATCCTGCCCCCTTCGGTGCTGCGTGAGCGGCGGCCGGACTATGTGTTGATCCTGCCGTGGAACATCGCCGCCGAGGTTACCGCACAGCACAGCTACGTACGTGAATGGGGCGGCAGGTTCGTGGTGGCAGTGCCGCAGTTGCGGGAACTCCAATGAAGGTGCTGGTGACCGGCGCGACCGGGTTCGTTGGGCGGCACGTCGTTCCGTGCCTGCTCGAGCGCGGCCACGAGGTCGTTGCGGTCGCCCGCGATGCAGAGAGAGCTCGCGACTTTCCCTGGTACGAGCAGGTGCGTTTCCTGGCTTGCGACATCCACCAACCGATCGATCAACCCGCCAAACACTTCGGCCAGCCCGACGCCGTGATCCACCTGGCTTGGCCGGGGCTGCCGAACTACAAGGCCTTGTTCCACTTCGAGGAAAGCCTGCCTTCGGACTATCGTTTCCTGAGTTCGCTGGTGCGTGGCGGGGTTGGACATCTCTTGGTGTCCGGCACATGCTTCGAATACGGAATGCAAAGTGGTTGCCTGTCGGAGGATTTGCCGACGTTTCCGGCCAATCCTTATGCGCTGGCCAAGGACAGCTTGCGGAAGTTCCTGCAGGCCCTGGCCGGGGAGTACAAGCTAACGCTCCAGTGGGCGCGGTTCTTCTACATGTACGGGGCCGGACAAAACCCCAAGAGCCTGTTGTCGCAGCTGGATCAAGCCATCGCTCGCGGCGACCGGGCATTCAACATGTCGGGAGGTGAGCAGTTACGCGACTACCTGCCCGTGGAGGAGCTGGCCGCGCGGGTCGCCACGCTGCTGGAGCACCCGCAGTGTACAGGCTCCGTCAATATCTGCAGCGGCCAGCCGGTTTCGGTACGAAGCTTGGTGGAGCACCATCTCGCTGCACGGAATGTCGGAATGGAGCTCAATCGCGGATACTATCCCTACCCCGATTATGAGCCGATGGCATTCTGGGGGGATGGCCGCAAGTACAACGAGCACTGCAATGTCTTCTAAGGAACCGATCTATAGGCAAGCCGGACTGCCGGTTTTCCAGAACAAGGCATATCCGACGCCGGCCGCGGCAAGGCTTGCGCCGATCGGCGATGTCGAACTGGTTCAGTGCCCGCGTTCGGGTCTGGTGTACAACGCCCGGTTCGATGAGGCATTGCTGCAGTACGACGAGCACTACCAGAACGAACAGGCCTGCTCCCCTTCCTTCAAGCGACACCTGGAGGAGGTTCGCGGTATCGTGCTGGCGAACATCAAAGCCGGACAGAAAGGCATAGAGATCGGTTGCGGCAAAGGTTATTTCCTGGAGATGCTGGCCGAAGCGGGGGCCGATGTCATGGGTTATGACCCGGCGTACGAAGGGGCCAGCGCGCGCGTCGTCAAACAGTATTTCGGAGCGGAAGCGGTTGCCGAGGCGCCGGATTACGTCGTGCTGCGCCACGTGCTGGAACACATCGCGTCGCCGTGGTCCTTCCTGCAGCAGCTTGCCGCAAAGTGCGGCGCCGGCACCAGGATATATATCGAAGTGCCATGCTTCGACTGGATCGTCGAAAATAATGCCTTCTACGATGTTTTTTACGAACACGTGAACTACTTCACCCTGGATGTCCTGCGTCACGTGTTTTCCAGGGTGATCCAGTCCGGGAGGCTCTTCGGCGGTCAATACCTGTACATCGTTGCCGAACTCGCCGGCTTCGGACCGCCGTCGGCTTATAGTGGCAGGGAATTCGAGAAGCTGAAGCTTGAAGACTATCTGAGCGAACTGGTTGCCAGAAGAAAGGATCCGGGCAACGGCTTTTTCATCTGGGGCGCGGGCGCCAAAGGCATCACTTTCGCCAATATTCTCGCCCGCAAGGGGCTCGACGTGGCGGCGCTGATCGATATCAATCCGGCAAAGCAGGGAAAATACGCGGGACTTTCCGCCGCTTCGATCGTCGCACCGGAGAGCGTGCTGGATCAGCTTGGAGGCAGGGATGTGTTCGTCATGAACCCGGTCTACCTAGATGAAATCAAGAGCATGTGCGGTGAAACCGGTGTCAATTGGATATCGGTGGTCTAGGATCGGCAGATCCCCCCCCGCCACGGCTGAACCACATGCACCTGTTCAATCTCTCCCGTTCCGGCCTGATCGACTACACGGCCGCCCAGGTCGCTCATAATTTTCCGGACGGCCGGGGTAGCGTGCGCGCCCGTATTGCGGACCACTTGGACGAGGCCCTGGTCCGCCTGCAGCGCTGCATCAACGCCGTGCGGATCTGGAAGCCGGACGAGTTCAACTATCTGCAATCGTCCCAGTACTGCACCTATCTGTATTTCCTGTCGAACACCATCTGGCGCAACACCGGCGATACCGAGGTCTGTACCAAGCTGTTCCTGCTTAACAAGCTGCTGAACGGAATCGATTGTTTTTACGAGATCGCCATGCCGGATATTTTTCTGATCGGGCATTCCGTCGGCATTGTGCTGGCCAAGGCCACGTATTCGAACTATTTCCTGCTATTCCAGAACTCCACCGTCGGCAAGAACTTCGGAGTAGCGCCGGTGATCGAGGAGGGGGTGATCATGTACCCGAATACCGCGGTCGTCGGGCGCGCCACGGTGAGGAAGAACACGGTGATTTCCCAGGGGGTCGGGGTGATCAACTGCGAGACGCCCGGAAACTGCATCGCTTTCCGCGGAGAAGCCGGCGCGCTGACATTCAAGCCGCTGAAGACAAACATCCTGGCCGATTTTTTCCGGCTGTGATCGGTTACCCGGCGGAGTAGGCATTTGAGCAGCGTCAAACGCAACATCGTCGCCAACTATCTCGGTGGAGCCTGGAGTGCGCTGATGGGGCTGGCTTTTGTGCCGCTCTATATTCGCTATCTGGGGATCGAGGCTTACGGCCTGATCGGCGTGTTTACCCTGCTGCAGTCGTGGCTCGCTCTCCTGGATTTGGGGCTTACTCCCACCATCAGCCGCGAAATGGCCCGGTTTCAGGCCGGGGCGCATACTCCGCAAAGCATCCGCGACCTGATGTGCTCGGTCGAGCGGGTCTATTTCGGGCTTGCCGCCGTGGTTGCATTGGGTTTGTTTTTTGCTGCGCCGTGGCTGGCTACCGATTGGGTTCGAGCGGAGAAACTGTCGACCGCTACGGTGGCGAATGCCTTGGCCGTTACCGGCGGCGCAATCGCCGTGCGCTGGGTTGCCGGGCTCTATCGCAGCGCCCTCACAGGCCTGCAGCGGCAGGTGTGGCTGAATGGCTGTACTGCTTTTTTTTCCACACTGCGTGGTCTGGGCGTTGTGGCCGTGCTGGCATGGGTATCGTCAACCATCATGGCTTTCTTTGTTTTTCAAAGCGTATTGGTTGCGCTTGAGGCACTGGTGCTGGCCATGCAACTGCGGCGTCTGTTGCCGGAGCCCCCGCGACGTGCCAGCTTCCGCTGGCAGGCGCTGCGGCAGATTTGGCGGTTTGCAGCCGGAATTGCCGTAATTACACTGCTGTCGATTTTGCTCATGCAGGTGGACAAGCTGGTGCTGTCCAAGATCCTGCCTCTGACGGAATTCGGCTACTACACGCTCGCCGCTACCGTGGCCGGCGCACTGAGTCTTGCAATCGGGCCGATCAACAATGCGATCTATCCCCAGTTCACCGGGATGGTTGCTCGCGGTGAAACCAAGGTTCTGACCGAGGTGTATCACAAGTTTTCTCAAACGCTCACCTTGATGCTGGTTCCCGCCGCGCTCGTGCTGTCCCTGTTTTCGGAACATGCGCTGCTCCTGTGGACGCGGGATGCAGGGACTGCGGCACACGTCGCTCCCCTGGTCAGCGTGTTGGCTGTCGGCACCATGCTGAATGGTCTTATGCACGCTCCCTATACTTTGCAATTGGCACATGGCTGGACGCGTTTCATGGTGGTTGTGAATGCCGTTTCCGTTGTTATCGTGGTGCCCGTCATTTACATCGGGGTCCGCTCTTACGGAGCCATCGCCGCCGCCTACATCTGGGCCGCGATCAATGCCGGGTATATCGTTTTTGCGGTACCGCTCATGCATCGCAGGTTGCTTCCTGCAGAGATGTGGCGCTGGTACGGGCAGGACATCGTCGCCCCTGCTCTGGCGGCATTGGTAGCCGCCGCCTTGGTATGGGTTCTGGCGCCAGCCCCGGCAGTGGATAGACCGCTGGGGAGCGTTGTTTCCATCGCCTTGGCCGCGATCACTGCAGTTTCCGCCGCCGTGCTGACCACCCCGCTGGGCAGACGCCGATTAGGCGGCTACTTTCGGCCCGTTTGGAAGGCGATCAGTTACTAGGCGAAGCTGGAACCCTGTGAGTTTTTGCTCAGGTGCGGACGCATTACCCCATCAAGAATAGAGTGATGACGTAGCCAGCCATGGAAAAAAGCTTCATCTCAGTTCTAATCCCGACCAAGGACCGCGCGGAGCTGTTGGGAGCCGCAATCAGATCGTGCCTTGTTCAGAATTACGACGATTGCCAATTCATTGTCAGCGACAACGCAAGCAGTGACCACACTCGGGATGTGGTTCATGGCTTCAACGATCCAAGGCTCCGCTATGTGAACCCCGGACGCAGGTTGAGCATGGCCGACAATTTCGAATTTGCGCTGTCACACGCGGCTCCAGGATACGTCTTGTCGATCGGTGATGACGACGCACTGATGCCTGATGCCCTTGAATATCTTGGCGTCCTGGTCGGTGAAACAGCTGCAAGGGCGATTGCCGGACCGCTGAATTTCTATCACTGGGATAACCAGCCGATAGACGCGCTTCGCAATACGCTATACCTCTGCTTGGGCAGCGGCTTTACCGTCAAGAATTCTCGCAAGGAAGTCCGCCGCACGCTGGGTTTTAACTATTCATATGTCCATAAGCTACCCGGAATATATTACGGCCTGATATCTACCAGGCTGGTGGAAAAGCTGAGCTGCAACGGCAGGTTTTTCCACTCCATGACACCGGACGCCTATTCGGCCTTGGCTTGTGCTCTGGCAACGGAAGACTTTGTCTATTCTCACAAGCCGTTCATTTTGGCAGGCGTATCCGGAAGAAGCACCGGCGCGTCTCAACTTTCCAGCACGAATTCGCCGGAAATCAGCAGGTTTTTCCAGGAAAACACGCACAAGTTCCACGAATCGCTGGTCTACTGCCCCGCACAAGCGATGATGATTGCCGAAGCATTCCTGCAGTTGAGATCAATCCATCCGCAATTGACGGAAGGAATCGAGTTTTCGATCCGGGAGATGTGCACGGCGGCGTTACGTGAAGCCAATGCGAACACACGCTCCGCAATCGAGACGGCAGTTTCAGAAATGTCGAAAAGAAATGGTGTCAGTTTCGAACAGCTGAAAAAAGCCTCGCGAATGCCTCCCGTTCGTGCCCTGTTGAGCAAGGAGGTCGATGAGTTTTTGTTGCCTCATCTTTTCGTGCAGAGTTCCGTTTCAGAAATACCGGACGTTGCCGCAGCAGCTGTCTATGCCGATCGAGTCACAAGGGCACTGGTCGGCAGGCGTAACCGGAATTGGGCCAACAATTTCGTTCAGCGGATTTCGCGAAAGTTGAGGGCGAGGCTTGTTCGATGATCCACGGAGCAAGCTGGCGGATTGCGACGGGCAGGCCGGACGGTAGACGCGAAGGGCCATGAAAGTCCTATATTTGTGTCCCTTGATTCCGGCGTTGTCGGGCAGCGGCGGAAAGAGAGCCGTTTACAACCATCTCACGGCGCTCGCGAGCAGCCCTGGACTGTCGATCGATGCCGTGGCGATCGACGAAGAGGGCAGTGGTGAAGCTTGGCCGGCCGATCTCGATTTCATCTCCTCCCGCGTCTATCCCAGGGCATTGCCGAGATTTCGCAGTGGCGTGCGTGGAGCTGTTTCCGCGGTAGCGCAGTTGTTGTCCAGCCCGGTGCCGAGATCTGTCGCCGTCATGAAGTCCAAACCGGCTATCGAGGAGATCAAGTCCCTGCTGAGCGGGGGAGGCTATGATCTGATCGTAGTTGATCTATTGAAGGCCTACGCATTGATCGATGAACTGGATATCCAAGTTCCGATCATATATCTGGCGCATAACGTGGAAGCGACTATCCACGTGGATCAATGGCGAAGCAGCTCCCTGTGGTCGATTCGTCGCTGGTTCGCGGCGGTAGAATTTTTAAAGACCAGACACTATGAAAACCGCTTGTTGAAGGCCGCAACGAGGATCGTCGCCATCTCTTCGGAGGATATGCGGTCCGGGGTCTTCAAGAAGTTTTCGGATAAGCTTTATTGCTGGCCCGAACTCCCGGTTCCGCAACAACGGCAATGGGCTTACCGCGGGACGAAGGATATCCTTTTTGTTGGTTCGGCTAAATATTTTCCGAACAAGGATGCGATCGAATGGCTCGTCAACGAACTGATGCCGCGGATCAACCGGCTTGATCCGGGCGTTCACCTTAAGGTGGTCGGCTGCAACAGGGAGGATGTGGCTGCAGCGGGGGGGGGCGGCAACACAGAGTTTCTGGGCTTTGTCTCCCACGACGTGCTCCTCGCGCTGCATCTTACATCCGACCTCTTTATCAGTCCCGTAGTTCTGGGAAGTGGCATCAAGATCAAGGTGCTTGAGGCCTCGGCTTGCGGAATGCCGATTGCCGCTACCGGCGAGTCGTTGCGTGGCGTCGAATACTTGGACGGAATCGCTTGCCGCATTGAAAGAAATGCCGACAGCGCAGCGCATTCGATCGTAAAACTGCTCAATAGCCCGGAGGCATTGATGGGCATGCATCGGGGCATATCCGCTGCATTGCAGCTTGCTACACGACAACGCCAAAGTTTAGGGAGCCTGTTGGTACATTCCCTCTGACGCGACGGCAAGCCGGTGCTATGGTCCGACATTCAGGCGGTTTTGCTCCCCGCCTTGGTCCATTTCAAGCGTTCCCGAATAAAGGCCCTGAAACGGCGATTGAGGGGCAGCCGAAATGGCCTGTCGAGATAGCGAGCAGGTTCAATCGCATTGTTCAAGATATTGGCGGGAGCGCGATATAGGATCCTCCCGATTTCCGAGTCGGAAGATAAAGGAGTGTAGTTGACCGTGTCCTTGAAATAATAATGCGTCACTTGGCTGTGCCGCGTCGCTCCTGGCCGCAATATGGGCTCTCCTCCATGAAACAAATTGGCAGCCCAGATCAACGCTTGGCCCTTCTTCAGAAGGCCCAGACGTTTCGGTAAGCTGTGCGCAACCATCAGCTTTTCGACGAACGGTTCGTAGTACTTCTTATAGCTGACGTCTGGTGAAATGCTCGCTCCTGAAAAGCCGATTTCAGCGGCCGTATAAATCGGCAGCTTGTGACTGCCCTGGTAGTAGTGCAGGGGGCCGTTGTCCGTACCCACGTCCTCAAGCGCCACCCATACCCCGCACATGAAACGTGCAGGAATGGAGTTGAAATGAATCGTATCGGAGTGGGTTTTCTGCTCCGTTCCGATATTGAAGTTCAGGGTTTGAAAGGGAAAGGCATCGCGTCCGTACAGGAATTTGAGCACGCTCAGCACCTTTGGCTGGCAGGCTAGCCGCATTACAAGATCATTTCTGCGCCACGCGTCCATAACCCGGCGATCCCCTGCGTAAAGGGGCCCGATCTGCTCGATGATGGAATCACATATCGATATTTCCTCGGCGCCGAGTAAGTCGAAAATAACGTAGCCGTTCTTGTTATAGCTAAGCGCCATCTCCCGCTCGGCGGGAGTCGGATTTCTGCGATCCAGAATTTCCTCGAAAAAAGGCGATTCGACCCAAGGAATGTTCAGGGTTTCGGCTTGATAATTCATAGTTCCTGCATTGGAGTTCTACGGGACGCGGAGGTCGTCCAAGATCTAGGCAGTGGATTTGTCCCCGGATTGCTTTCTGCAGTCCTGCCTGGGTAAGGCGGCCAAAAATTTCAACGAAGAAAGTTTGATCGAGCAACGGGTTCTCGTCAAATTTCAGGTCACCGCTGTGATCCATATACCGGTGACGGATGTTTGGTCCAAGGTGGCGCGGCGCCCTTGTTGTCTTCGCCAAGATATTCCGCGTGTAGATCACAATCGTCGAAATACGCGGTTTGGCCTGGCGCAGCGTTCACGCGAAGAAAAAAGTAAGTGCTTCCGGGCGGCACGAACAAGCTGATTTCCAACAGCTTCCAAATGCCTCCCCCTGGATGGGCCACGGTTGTTGTGTATGGATTAGCGCCGTAAAAAAAATCGATGGACGCTGCCGCCGGTGCTGCCGCCCATGCCCAACAGGAGGCATGTGCGAATTTCGAGTCTGCATAGGACTCGGCATTCTTAATCACCGCCGAATCACCGGATGAGGCTGCGGAATTTCCGCCGACTAGTTGTAGGGCGCCGAGGCTGCGCTTGGTCGAACCGGTGTAGTGATTAGCTGAGCCGCCGCTCGGTGTGCTGAACGCCCAATTGAGAATATCGGAGTCAAAGCTGGGGTTGACCAGCAACTGGGTGGTGTCCTTGTGCGCTTTGGGCAATCGGATATTTTGACCGTTGTTGGTGTACGCTGAAAATACGGTGTAGCCACTGAATCCAGCACCGGCAGGGCCCGACAGATGCCCGTGCCCGTCGGCGTGTACGTCACCCTGATCGCCGTTGTCGGCAAAGACGCCGTTGTGCTGTACGCGCTGCGTGACGTAGTCGCTTGGTGCAATTGAGCCGAGCGTGACTCCGTTATACGGGGTCGTCTGAATCGTGACTGATCCGGAAGACTCTGCCGCGATTTTTCCATACCCTCTAAACACCATATTCGAGTCGTAAATCCCCACCCTCGGGTAATCCGTCGAGCGTCCGGCCATCCAGCCCGTCGCGGTCAGGACCGCCATGCTGCCGGATGTGGAAACTGCTGCGATCGGGCAAAGCTGCCGGTCGTCGTAGACCTTGGTATCGATATGGATTCCCGTGGTGCCGCCAGCCATGTAGATGCCGTTCATGTACAGGCTCTGTACCCCGGCCAGATCGCCAGCCTGTCGGTTATTGTTGTAGTAGCGCCCGCCGAGGACAGTGATATTGTTCGCCGTGCATGTAGTGGTCAGGCCGGAGCTGTAGTTGCCGTACGCCTCGTCATCGATATATTCGATGTCACGGGTGCACTCCGCATTCCCAGGAATCGATGAATCGATATTGTCGGCGTTGTTCGTGAATCCGCCATCTCCATTCATCGAAGCAACGCTGCTTTGAACCCGGATTGCGTAAGTGCCCTGACCGAGATAGAGCCCATCGGCACTGTTGTGTGCGAAGGTGGCGCCGACAATTACGCCGTCGTGAGATCGAAATTGTATTTCCCCACCGAATACCCTGTTGAAGTAAGCGCTGGTGCCGTTTAGGGTGGCGCCCCCGCCGAAAATCTGGAAGTGCGTGCAAGCGACGCAGCTGAAGCCGACGTTGTAATTCCTGGTGAACAAGACGTTGTAGAGCGTAAATCCGGAGGCATTGGTGGCGCGGGCGCCTTGATAAGGGCTGGCCTTCACGGTAACGTCCTTTAGCACATCGCCGCTTTGCCACACCAGCAATCGCCCCACTGCAGTTGCCGGCGTGAACGCCGAAACGTTGCCGTCGAGCGTGAGCCCGAGCAAGTCGGTGTTGGTGCCCAGGGTGAATTGATTCGAGCCGTCTCCTGCCGTGAGCCAGCTATTGGCTTTCGCGAGCAGCGTCGCCCCGTAAGCCGAAATCGTGACGCCCGTTGCGGTGATTGCGTTGAGCGGCCTGCAAAGATAAGTGCCCGGATCTATGACGGCGCTAGTGAAATTGCCGCTGTTCAGGGCAGCGATAAAGGCGTTCAGAGGCGCGGTGTCGTCCGCGGTTCCGTTGCCTGTGGTGCCGAACCAGATGGAATGCTCCGCGCCGTGATAAATCCGGTACCAGCGTTCACCTGCAGGATCGACGAAGATTGTTCCGCCGTTGTCGGAGGTCATCGTCCCGCTGGAAACGGTTTGGGAGGTATTTATGGTCCAGTTGGAACCGCTGCCGGCCGTTATCCATGTGTTCGGAGCAACGCCATTGTTATGTACGGCTTGACCAATGGCCAGCACACCGCTGGAGATGGACGTTATCGTGAGGGTAGTGCCTGCAATGGAGCCGGTGAATACCGCTCCACTCGTAGTGTCGGCTATGTTTTTGCGGAATCGGCCACCCTGCGTGCCGTCGACGGTGACTTCATTCACTGTGTCGAGCGTAGTCTGCGCTACGAGGGCAGCCATTGTCGGGAACCGCGCAACGCTGGTTTCCTGCGCCTCGGTGACGAACGCAGCTTTAGAGCTCTGGAAGCTGGCTAGTATTGCAAGGATTAGGCCGAGAATCTTCTTCATGATGAGGTTATATACCTCCTCGCCGGCGCGGCGCATCCATGACGTCGCCGCCTGATTCCGACGCCGACGCCGGCCCCAGGAACTGCCGCGGTGCTCGTTGATCCCACGTAATGCATTGAAACGGCAATATCATTAAACATGCTGTTATCGGGTGTGGGATACTTATAGTTGTTACGTTGCTGCGCAAAAGTCGGGCGGAGCCTACGCGGTGCCATGGAATATATTCAGCAGTTTTCGCTGCTATTTTTTATCCTTCTGGTTGCGTTCGGGGATTGGTTGAATCCTGCCGTAGCTTTCGCATTGCCCTGGACCTTCATTTTAGGGGCTTCGCAACTTAATCTCTTGGTGCTACAGCGCGATATAGGCTACAAAACGCTGCTGTTGATTGCTTCAAACATTGCCATCGCCTTTTTCATAAACTGGTCACTCAAACCGGCAAAAGTCAACCGGCATGGCGGGACGCGGCCGGCATTCGTTCCGCGGCCAAGCTCCGGCTCCCGGATGGCGATGTTGACGCTCGTTGCGGCTTTCATCGCGCTCATTGACATCGTTTATTCGGGCGGGTTGCCGTTGGTTGCACTGGTTACCGGAGTTGGACCGACCTATAAGGAGTTCGGAGTCCCGAGCCTGAACGGCCTGCTGGTCGCGCTGGTGAATTGCCTGTGCTGCATCGCCATGACCTTGTATCTGCTCAGCCGGAACAGGAAGTACTTATATTATGTGTTTTTATTCATATTTTGGCATATATTTGTAATTTCGCGTGAAAACATACTTTTGCTGTTAACCGAACTAGGCGTGATCTATTTTACGTTTAAACAAAAAAGACCGAATAGAATCAGGGCGCTTATCGTGGGCGTCGTGTTCCTGGCGGCCTTTACCGTCGCCGGGGGGGTGAGGTCCGGGGATATCTACGAGGCTACAGGCGTTGCCGAATCGGCGAGCAGCTACCCCAGGGCCTTTGTATGGCTCTACATGTATTCGGTTGCAAATGTCTATAGCATTGATTCAGTTATAGATGTACCGCCACATCTCGGTCTTTCGTTCGTCAATTCACTCATCCCGACTTTTTTGCGCGTCGACGACTTGGATGCCGCGGGTCTGATCGAAAGGTGGCAGGAAGGTGCCGTCTTTTCCTACATTCCGCTGATGTACCTGGACATCGGATTCTGGGGGGTCCTAGGGTTTACCGCCCTAATGTTTGTCTTGACATTTAATTGCTATTACAAGTCCCGCTCTTTGGATAGGCCGCTATTTGTTCTTATCTATCCCGTATTGTTCTACAGCGCCTTTATGTCTTTTTTTGTAAATTACTGGCTCTATCTGCCTGTGATATCTCAAATTATTCTGTTTTCTGCAATCGCCCACCTGTTCTTCAAGACCCCCCGGAAAAAGATGCTATTCGTTGCAGGAAGGGGTGAGGGCATCGACCAGCGGAACGGCAGAAGCGGGGCGTGAAGGGGCTGACCACGGTATGACGATCCGTGTATCTGTTTGCATCGCGACTTACAACGGCGAGAAATATATTGCCCGGCAACTCGAATCGATCGCATCCCAGCTGAGTCCGGACGACGAAATCGTCCTGGTAGACGACCAGTCATCGGACCGGACTCTCGACATCGTCCGCTCCCTTGACTTTGGCATCCTCAAGATCGTGCGCGCGCCGTCGCGGGGCGGCCCGACGGCGGCGTTCGGGCTGGCCCTGCAGCATGCACGGGGCGAGTTCATCTTCCTCTCCGATCAGGACGACGTCTGGCTGCCCGGCAAAGTGGAGAAAATGTTGTCCGCGTTGGAACGTGCGGACCTGGTGGTGAGCGACGCCTGTGTCGTCGACGAGAAGTTGGGGCCCATTTTCCCTTCATTCTTCGTGTTGCGCGGATCGAAGCCCGGCGTCTTCCGCAATTTCTTCAGGAACTCCTACGTCGGGTGCTGCATGGCCTTCAGAGCCGCAGTGGCCCGCGCCGCTTTGCCGATCCCGCAGCAGGTATACATGCACGACGTGTGGATCGGTCTTATCGCCAATCTTCTGTTCCGGGTGGAATTTCTGCCGGAGCCGCTGATCCTGTGGCGCCGTCACGGCGCGACGGCGACAGTCGTGGCGGCAACGCGCAAGCGCCTCTCCACAAGCATTGTGCGGCGCCGGCTGACTCTGGCGTTGCGTCTGTCGGGAAGGGTTGCGCGTCTGAAACTCCCCCGGCCCGCGAGTGGCGGGGTGTAGAACCGACATGCGCGCTGGGCGACGAGATCGCTATGACGTTGTAGGATAGCAAGAACCGCCGTCGGCGAGGCCGAAGATGGCTGGGCCGAATTGTCCACATATCCAATAGACATCTATGCAGAATCCAGTTGCAGCCGTAGTCGTTCCGGTCAGAAACGGCGGAGCTAGATGGCACCAGGCTGCAGAGGCGCTAAAGCAGTTCACCCCGATGGCGTTACCGGTGGTGGTGGTGGACTCCGAATCGACGGATGACTCGGCGGCCTTTGCGCAGGAATGCAAGTTCAAGGTCCTGACGATCCGCGTCGCTGACTTCAATCACGGCCGGACGCGCCAATGGGCGACCGACCAACTGGCTCCAGGGACGGACATCGTCATATTTCTTACGCACGACGCGATCGTTGAATCCGACGCATCGATCAGCTGCCTGCTCGAAGGCCTGTCGGATCCTTCCGTCGGTGCGGCTTACGGTAGGCAGTTGCCGCACGCGGATACCGGACCTATCGGTGCGCATGCGCGTCTCTACAACTATCCTGGGCACAGCGAAGTCCGCTCGCAACAGGACATCCCGCGACTCGGGATCAAGGCGGCGTTTCTCTCCA
This sequence comes from Nevskia sp., assembly GCA_031291075.1. Lineage (GTDB taxonomy): Bacteria > Pseudomonadota > Gammaproteobacteria > Nevskiales > Nevskiaceae > Nevskia. The sequence goes on from JARLJS010000049.1 coordinate 94,790, forward strand.
ATTCGTTTGCGGCCTACCGGATCTCGGCGCTCAGAGCGGTAGGCGGTTTCCCGGACAACTACATTTTCGGTGAGGACACTGTTGTGGCGGTGCGGATGCTCCGTGCCGGATACAAAGTTGCCTACTGTGCGGATGCCACGGTCCGCCACTCGCACGATTATTCGGTGGCCGAAGAATTCATGCGCTACTTCGACATTGGCGTCCTGCATACGCAGGCCGACGAGTTGGTGCAGCTACCCTCGCCCAATCGCGAGGGAGCCCGTTTTGCGCTTTCCGAAATCCGTTACCTGATGCGCAATGCGCCGCATCTCCTGCCCGGCAGTCTGGTGCGGACCGCGGCGAAGTATTCGGGGTACAAGGTTGGGCGGCTGCACAAACACCTGTCCGTCGCGACCTGCCGCCGACTGAGTATGACCAAGGGGTATTGGTCACGCGCAGCGGGTAAATGATGGGGCCGGCGCGAAGCCCTGTGTGTGGCGGCCGCGGGGGGGGGCGTCAGTAACGCGGGCTAAGGTGCCACTTCCAGGCGCTTTCGATGATGTCGTGAATATCCGGGTATAGCGGAGCCCAGCCCATTATGTTGTATGCTTTTTCGCTGCTGGCGACCAAACGGGCAGGGTCTCCTTTGCGTTTGGCGTAGACCGGAACCGTCATCTTGCGGCCGATCACCTGCTGAGTCGCATCCAGGACTTGGCGCACGGAATAGCCCTGGCCGTTGCCCAGGTTGAACGTGTGGAAGCCGGCGTTATGACCCAGGAATTCCAGCGCGAGCAGGTGCGCCGAGCACAGATCGCTGACGTGGACGAAATCCCGCACACAAGTGCCGTCGGCGGTCGGATAGTCCTCTCCAAACACTCCGAAGTCCAGGGCTTCGCCGGTCGCTTTGCGCAGGATCCGCGGGATCAGATGTGTTTCCGGATTGTGCGACTCGCCGATGAGCCCGCTGGGGTCGGCGCCGGCGGCGTTGAAATAACGTAGGGCAACCGCGCGCAGGACTCCGGTCGCTACCACGTCACCGAGGATCTGCTCCACCATCACCTTGCTCTTGCCGTATGGGTTGATCGGCTGGACCGGGTGGGATTCGTCAATGAGTGTCTGCGTCGGCTCGCCGAAGACGGCCGCGGTGGAGGAGAAGATGAAGTTGTTCACATCGTGCCGACGCATCACTTCCAACAGGGCGATAGTCTCGGCGACGTTGTTGCGATAGTAGCGCAGCGGGTCAGCGACGGAGTCCGAAACGATGGAGTCGGCGGCGAAATGCATGACGGCATCGAAACGCGCCGCCGAAAATACCTGGTCGAGCGTGACGGAGTCGGACAGCCTGCAGTGGACCAAGCGGCCCCAATGCAGCGCCTCGGCATGGCCGGTCGACAGGTTGTCGCAGACGACGACGTCGTGACCGTGCTCGGCCAGCATCTTGCACATGTGGGAGCCGATGTATCCCGCTCCGCCGACCACCATGACGCGCATCGATCAAGACCCTAGCAGTATTGCGGGGGGAGGGGTATGGGATGGATCGACCCACCGCGTTACCACCATTTTACAACCACCAGCACGGGATCGCGCAGACCGCCACACCGGCGGCCACTGCCGTGCGGAACGGCTTTTAAACAACTTGAACCAGACGAGGGGAGCGAATTCAGTAGGCGCCGCGGCGGCGCAGCACGACATCGACCGTCTTGGCCAGCACGACGATGTCTACGCCGAGCGAAGCGGTACCGGCGTAGCGCCGGTCCATCGCCACACGGCGGCGATAGTCGGTGTCGTTCCGGCCGCTCACCTGCCACACGCCCGTCAGCCCCGGCTTCACCGCCAGGTAGTATCGTGCGGCGCGGCCGTACTTGCGCAGTTCCTCACGGATCACAGGCCGCGGTCCGACTAGGCTCATTTCGCCCTTCAGCACGTTCCAGAGCTGGGGCAGCTCGTCAAGGCTGGTCTTGCGCAGGAACCGGCCGATGCGCGTCACGCGGGGATCGTCTTTCAGTTTGTGATCGCGTAGCCACTCCTCGCGGAGCTGGGGGTTGTTGGCGATCAGTTCCCTTAGCACTTGGTCCGCGTTGGGGACCATGGTCCTGAACTTGTAGACCTTGAAAGCTCTGCCGCCCTTGCCGACACGGGTGTGCCGGAACAGGATGTCACCGCCGTCGTTGTTCAGCGAAAAGGTGACGATCAGCAGGATCGGGGAGAACACCAAGCCCAGCACCAGCGCCCCGGCAATATCAACCACGCGTTTGGCGACGACGTAATAAGGCCGGAACCTGATCTCGTGCCTGGTTGCGGGCGTGGCTGCTTCCTGCAGAAATCCTTCCCGGCCCGACGTCAGTGCAACCGTACTGTCGGTATCTGCAGTCGTCCAATGTAAGTCGCCCGCCCGGTCGCCCATGCCTGTGTCCCTTCGCGCCAAATGATTTGCTTGTTCGCCGCGTGTCCCGCAGCTTGCAAACTGTTCCGTTACGCCAGTGAGTTCGAATCCCTAAGGTCGTGGTGCGCCCGGATTATTCCACTTTCTGCACTGCAGCATAAAGCTTGTAAAAGCTTCCTACAAGCATATAGCCAGTTCAGTCCCGTACGTTGCCGTTCGATCCGACAAGGTCCTGACTTTTTGTAGCATAGCCCATGCCATCCGTGCAGAACGTGACACAGTTCTCACCAATTCACCTTAGCATCTGTCGGACGCAAAATATGCACCACAAATGAGGGGGCTGGAACAGCTTGCATCCGTTGTGTGGAAAATACAATATTTTAAATATAATCAAATACGTAGATAGGACGCCCTGCAGGAGAGGCCGGGTTGGCGGACACTGCGACGGAGTCGTTGCTGCCACCACGGCTTTTCTCACACAAAACCTGCACTCGCTTCCTTCGAATGTGCACGATTCCGTCATAGTTTCGCCGCGGGTTGTTGCAACAATGTTAAAGACTGGAAAAAACAACAGCTGCTGCAGCTAGGGGCGTTCGCATGAAACGACTCATCGGGTTGCTCAAAGGGATTCTTGCCGGCCTGTTTGGAATCATCGGGCGGGTGCTGACGGTGCTGCTGGGCCGCATTCAATGGAGTCCCCCCGAATGGCTGAGACTGACCGGCAGTGCAGTGCTGGGCGGGTTACGCAGGCTCGCCGGATGGCTGCGTTCGCATCCTTTGCGCGGCGCGACTGCCACCGCCGTGCTGGTGGCGCTGGTCGCCGGCGGAATCTGGGGCTGGCACTGGTACCGGCATCGACCCCGTCCGGTGGAATTGAGCTTCACGGTCGAAGCACCCGGACCCACCTGCTACGACTGCGACCCGCCGGGTAATGCGCCACGGCCGCTGCTGGTGCATTTCTCCGGGTCGGTGGCGCCGCTGCAGGCGGCGGGCAAGCCGGTCGATCCGAAGCAGGGAGGCATCGAGATCGCTCCGGCCGTTGCCGGCACCTGGACCTGGGACGACGACAAGACCTTGAAGCTTCAGCCTGCCGCCGATTGGCCGGTCGGCCAGGGCTACACCGTGTCTTTCGCCAAGCGTGGATTCGCCGCCGGTCATGTGCATCTCAAGGACTATGGGCTGCAGTTCTCCACTGTGCCGTTCACCGCCAAGCTGGCCGGCACAGAGTTCTACCAGGACCCTGTCAACGTTGCCGATAAAAAGGTGGTGGTGTCGGTAGATTTTTCACACCCGGTGGATACGGCCGACTTCGAGAGCCGGGTCAAGCTGAAGCTCTACAACAAGCTCACCGACACCGAGGAGGAACCGGTGAGCGAGCCCGCCTTCTCGATCCAGTACGACAAATTCAAGCTGCATGCCCATATCCACTCCGAGCAGCTCGGTGTGCCGGCCAAGCAGGGCCGCCTGGCGGTGGAGGTCGACGCCGGGCTGCGCGCGGCGCGGGGCGGCAACAAGACCACGCAGGCGCTGAGTTCCAGCGTGATGGTGCCGGGCCAGTTCGCGCTGGAAGTCGCGGACATGAAGCTGGACATCGCCCGCGACCAGCACGACGAGCCGCGCCAGATCCTGGTGCTCAACACCAGCTACTCGGTGACCGAAAAGGAGATGGTGCCCAAGGTGCACGCCTGGCTGCTGCCGGAGAAGAGCCCGGACCCGGCCAGGCAGAAACAGTGGGAGCACGACCACCGGCAGAACCCCGAGCCCTACGGCTGGCAGGGCCAGAACATCACGCCGGAGTTGCTGAAGGCGGCCGAGCCGCTGGCTCTGGGCTATACCCCCAACGAGCAGGAGCACGTCGAGCTGCACAGCTTCGGCTACCAGGCCGACCCCGGCCGTTATGTCTACGTCCAGGTCGACAAGGGACTGCGCTCGTTCGGCGGCTACCTGCTCGGCAAGCAGGATACCCGCACGCTGCGCGTGCCGGAGTTTCCGCGCGAGCTGCGCATCGCCCACGACGGCGCCCTGCTGGCGATGTCGGGGGCGAAGAAGCTGTCCGTATTCACCCGCGACGTACCCGGCCTGCGGGTGGAGATCGCGCGTCTGCTGCCGGACCAGCTGCAGCACCTGGTGACCCAGACCGGCGGCGAGTTCCGCAACCCGCAGTTCAAGGCCGGCTGGACCTTCAACGAAAGCGACATCACCGAGCGTTTCGTACGCGTCGTGCGCCTGCCCAAGCTCAAGCCGGGCAGCGCCCACTACGAACCCCTCGACCTGGGCGAGTACCTGGACAAGGACGGCGCCGACCGCCGTGGCGTATTCCTGCTCAAAGTGCAGGCCTACGATCCGGAGACCAAGAAGGTGCTCGGCGCCGATGCTGAACCGGCCGAGCCCGCCCAACCGTCCGAGACCCCGCCCGAGGGCGGGGCAGAGGGCGGCGGCGATGCCGCGCCGGCCTGGGGCCAGACCAGCGACAGCCGGCTGGTGGTGGTGACCGACCTCGGCCTGCTGGTGAAGCGCTCGGTGGACGGCTCGCAGGACGTGTTCGTGCAGTCGATCCACGGCGGCGAACCGTTGGCCGGGGTCACCCTGTCGGTGCTGGCGCGCAACGGCGAGGCGGTGCAGACCCAGACCACCGACGCCGACGGCCATGCCCGCTTCGCCGACCTCAAGAGCTTCAAGCGCGAACGCGAACCGGTGCTGTACCTGGCGCGCCGCAACGGCGACAGCAGCTTCCTGCCGATCGGCCGGGCCGACCGCGGCCTGGACCTGTCGCGCTTCGACATCGGCGGCGTGCGCAACTCCGCCGACAACGGCCGCCTCAGCGCCTACCTGTTCTCCGACCGCGGCATCTACCGCCCGGGCGACGAGATCCGCGTCGGCGCCATCGTCAAGGCGCAGGACTGGAGCAAGTCCCTGGCCGGCGTGCCGCTGCGGGTGCAGGTGACCGATCCGCGCGGCAGCGTGGTCAGGCGCGACGCCATCCGCCTGTCGGCGGCCGGCTTCGAGGAGATCCGCTACAGCACCCGCGACAGCTCGCCCACCGGTGACTACGCGGTGACGCTGGCGATCATCAAGAACGAGGGGCGCGAGGACCCGATCGGCACGGTCACGGTCAAGGTGCAGGAGTTCCAGCCCGACCGCCTGCGCATGACCGCCCACCTGTCGGCCGAGAACGCCGAAGGCTGGGTGTCGCCGGACCAGCTCAAGGCCGGCGTCGAATTGCAGAACCTGTTCGGCACCGCCGCCGAGAATCGCCGCGTCACCGCCATGATGACGCTGTCGCCGAGCTTCCCCGCCTTCACGGCCTATCCCGGTTACCAATTCCACGACCCCCAGGCGGCCAAGGAAGGCTTCAGCGACCAGCTCAAGGAAGCCAAGACCGACGAGCACGGCGCCGCCGTGTTCGATCTCAACCTGCAGCGTTTCACTCGCGCCACCTACCGCCTGCACCTGGTGGCGGAAGGTTACGAGGCCGACGGCGGCCGCGGCGTCGCCGCGGAAGCCGCGCAGCTTGTTTCCAACCTGCCCTACCTGGTCGGCTGGAAGGCCGACGGCGACCTCGACTACGTGGCGCGCGATGCCCAGCGCGGCATCGAGCTGGTGGCGATCAACCCGCAGGCGAAGAAGACCGAGGTGAGGGACCTCAAGCTGCTGCGCATCGAGCGCCGTTACGTGTCGATCCTGACCAAGCTCGACAACGGCACCTACAAGTACGTGTCCAAGCTCAAGGAAGTCACCCTGGCGGAGGATCCGTACACGGTGCCGGCCGCGGGCGCCAAACTGGCCCTGAATACCACCACCCCCGGCAGTTTCAGCTACGTGCTGCAGGACGCCGCCGGCCAGCAGTACGCCCGCATCGACTACAGCGTGGCCGGCGCCGCCAACCTGGCGGCGCGGCTCGACAAGAACGCCGAGCTGCAGCTCACCCTGGACCGCAAGGACTACGCCGCCGGCGACGACATCGCCATCCAGGTGCAGGCGCCGTACACCGGCGCCGGCCTGATCACCATCGAGCGCGACAAGGTCTACGCCTACCAGTGGTTCAAGGCCGACACCACCAGCTCGGTGCAGCACATCAAGCTGCCCGAGGGCATCGACGGCAACGCCTACGTCGCCGTCACCTTCGTGCGCGATCCCGGCTCGGACGAGATCTACGCCAGCCCCCTGTCCTACGGCGTGCAGCCGTTCTCGGTGGCGCTGGACCGGCGCACCGCCCACGTCACGCTGGACGAGCCGGAGCTGGTCAAGCCGGGCCAGCGCCTGGCGATCCACTACAAGACCGACCGGCCGGCCCGTATCGTCGTATTCGCGGTGGACGAGGGCATCCTGCAGGTGGCGCGCTACAAGACCCCCGGCCCGCTGGCGTACTTCTTCCAGAAGCGCTCGCTCGACGTGGACACGCTGCAGATCCTCGACCAGATCCTGCCGGAGTTCATGCACGACGCGAGCCTGGCGGCACCGGGCGGCGACGCCGAGGGCGCGCTGGGGCGGCATCTCAACCCGTTCAAGCGCAGGACCGACAAGCCGGTAGCCTATTGGTCCGGCATCGTCGACGCCGACACCACCGAGCGCGAGCTCGACTACGACGTGCCGGACTACTTCAACGGCGCCCTGCGGGTGATGGCGGTGGCGGTGGCGGAGGACGCGCTGGGCGTGGCCGAGCACAAGACCACCGTGCGCGGCGACTTCGTGCTGTCGCCCAACGCGCCGGTCATGGTCAGCCCCGGCGACGAGTTCGACGTCAGCGTCGGCGTCGCCAACAACGTCAAAGGCAGCGGCGCCGAGGCGCCGGTGACGGTGAGCGTGGAGCCTTCGTCGCAGCTGCAGGTCGTCGGCGAGGCGAAGCAGACGCTGAAGATCACCGAGATGCACGAATCGGTGGCCCACTTCCGGGTCAAGGCGCTCGACCAGCCGGGTTCCGCGACACTGCGCTTCCAGGCGGCGCTGCAGGACAAAACGGCGCAGCTGGCGGCGACGCTGTCGGTGCGCCCGGCGACGCCCTACCAGACCCGCCTCAGCGCCGGCACCCTCGGCCACGGCAGCCAGGACGTGCCACTGACGCGTCAGCTCTACCCGCAGTACCGCAAGGCCGAGGCCGGCATCTCGGTGCTGCCGCTGGGCTTGGCCCACGGCCTGGCGAGCCATCTCGGCAACTATCCCTACGACTGCACCGAGCAGCTCGCCAGCATGGCGATGCCGGCCATCGTGCTGGGCGCGCGGCCGGAGTTCGGCTACGTCAAGGCGCAGCAGGGCTCCGATTTGCCCGGCCTCATCGCGGAGCTGCGCGCGCGGCAGACCTCGGAAGGGTCCTACCGCTACTGGCCGGGCACCGGCTCCGAGGTGGTGGAGTTCGTCTCGCTCTACGCCCAGCAGGTGTTGCTGGAGGCGGCCGAGCGCGGCCAGAGCGTGCCGCAGGACCTGGTCAACCACGGCAACGACTACCTGCGTGAGCTGGCGGGGCGCGACGGCGACAACCTCGACCAGGAGCGCGACGGGGCCTACGCCATCTACCTGCTGACGCGGCAGGGCAACGTCATGGCCAACGAGGCCGCGGCGCTGCAGGGGCGGCTCGACGAGCGCTACAAGAACTGGCAGCAGGACGTCACGGCCGCCTATCTCGCCTCTGCCTACCAGCTGATGAAGCAGAAGCGGCTGGCCGACAAGACCATCGGCAAGGTCAAGCTCGGCGTGAGCCAGTCCTACGACGTGTACCACGCGCCGATGGCGGTGGACGCCGAGCTGCTGTACCTGCTGGCGCGCCACTTCCCGGACCGCGCCAAGGCCCTGCCGGCGGACTTCCTCGATACGCTGGTGCAGCGCATCGGCCGCGGTGAGTACCAGTCCCTGGCCGCGGCGGAGACCATCCTGGCGCTGGATCAGTACGCCACCACCGTCGGCGCGGCGGCAGCCGGCAAGCTGAGCATCGCCGAGCTGCTCAAGGACGGCACCGCGCGGCCGCTGGCCCTGCCGGACGGTGTGCTGCCGAAGGCGCCCTTCGGCGCCGACGCGGTCAAGCTGCGCTTCGGCAACGACAGCGACGCGCGCGCCTACTACGCGGTGGACGAGTCCGGCTTCGACCGCCAGCCGCCGCAGAAAGCCCTGAGCAAGGGCCTGGAGATCGTGCGCGAGTACACCGATGCCGACGGCAAGCCCATCGGTACGGTGAAGCTGGGGCAGGAGATCGTGGCGCACGTCAGGTTCCGCGCCACCGGCGACAAGCCTTTCAGCGACGGCGTGCTGGTGGACCTGCTGCCGGGCGGCTTCGAGATCGTGCTGCCGCGCAAGCCGGAACCCGAGCAACAGGTGCAGAGCGCGTCGCCGGAGGGTGCGGCGGCGGATGCCTCGCCGGCCGAGGGTGCCGCAGCGCCAGGCGGGGCCCAAGGGGAAGGTGAAGGGGAGGGCGAAGGCGAAGGGGCACCGGCGGACTGCGGCTGCTGGTTCCTGTGGTCCCACCCGCAGGACTTCCCCGAGTACGCCGACCTGCGCGAGGACCGGGTGGTGGCCTACGGCGGCATCACCACCGACATCCGCGAGCTGACCTACCGCATCAAGGCCACCAACGTCGGCACCTTCACCGTGCCGCCGGCCTACGGTGAAGGGATGTACGACCGCAACATCCAGGCGCAGTCGGCCGCCGGCAGCATCACGGTGGTGGAGCCGTAGGAGCCTGGGCGATGCGGCGCCACTGGCTGGTCGCCTGCTGCGGCCTGTGCGTGCTGTTCGCCGGCCTGCGGCTGGCGCCGCACCCCAGCCTGCGCGAACAGATCGCCAGCTCCAGCGCGGTGTTCGACGCCGATGGCCGCCTGCTGCGCCTGACCCTGGCGGCGGACCAGCAGTACCGCCTGTGGACGCCGCTCTCGCAGGTAGCGCCGGACTTCACAGCGGCACTGCTGCTGCACGAGGACCGCCATTTCCGCTGGCATCCGGGAGTGAACCCGGCGGCGCTGCTGCGGGCGGCTGCGGCCACCTACGGCGGCGGCGCTCGCCAGGGTGGATCGACCGTCACCATGCAGCTGGCTCGGCTGCTGTACGGCCTCAACACTCGCACTCCGGCGGGCAAGCTGCGGCAGATCGCGGCGGCACTGTGGCTGGAGCTGCGCTACTCCAAGCACGACATCCTGGAGGCGGAGATCAACCTGCTGCCCTACGGGCAGAACATCCAGGGTGTGGGCGCGGCCAGCCTGGTGTACTTCGGCAAGACCCCGGACCACCTCACCTTGCCCGAGGCGCTGGCGCTGGTGCTGATCCCGCAGTCGCCGGCGGCGCGCGCGCCGGAGGGGCAGGAGCCGGCCGGCCTGCGCACGGCGCGGCTGCGCCTGTTCGGGGACTGGCAGGAAGCGCATCCGCAGGCGCGCGAGGTGGCGGAGTTGATGCAGCCGCCGCTGCGCTTCCGCAGCCTGGAGCAACTGCCGTTCGCCGCGCCCCACCTGTGCGACGCTCTGCTGGAGGTCCCCGGCCACGAGCCGGCGATCCGCACCACCCTTGACTCCGCCCTGCAGCGCCTGCTGGAAGAGCGCATCCGCAGCTACGTGCGGCGCGAATCGCGCATCGGCATCGTCAACGCCTCTGCGCTGCTGGTCGATACGCGCGACCTGGCTGTGAAGGCGTTGGTGGGTTCCGCCGATTTCTTCGACGGCAACATCGAGGGCCAGGTCGACGGCGTGTTCGCCAAGCGCTCGCCCGGCTCGGCGCTCAAGCCCTTTCTGTATGCCCTGGCCATGGACCAGGGCCTGGTCCACCCGCAGTCGGTGCTGAAGGACGCGCCGGTGGCGTTCGGCCCGTTCGCGCCGGAGAACTTCGACGGCAGCTTCGCGGGCCCGATCACCGTGCACGATGCCTTGATCCGTTCGCGCAACATCCCGGCGGTGGCGCTGGCGGCGCGGCTGGCGCAACCGGACTTCTATGACTTCCTCAAGCTGGCCGGCATCTCGCGCATGGCCAGCCGCGAGCACTACGGGCTGGCGCTGACCCTGGGTGGCGGCGAGGTGACCATGGAGGAGATGGCGCGGCTGTACGCCATGCTCGCCAACCGCGGCCTGCTGCGGCCGCTGCGCTACCGCGTCGACGAGCCGCAGCAGCCGGGGCTGCGCCTGCTGTCGGAGGAAGCCAGCTTCATGGTGCGCGACATCCTGCAGGACAACCCGCGGCCGGACGCGGTGGCGGCACAGCCGGTGGCGCGCCTGTCGGTGGCCTGGAAGACCGGCACCTCCTGGGGCTTCCGCGACGCCTGGACCGCCGGCCTGTTCGGGCCCTACGCGCTGGTGGTGTGGATCGGCAATTTCGACGGTAGCGGCAACCCCGCCTTCGTCGGAGCGCAGGCCGCCGCGCCGCTGTTCTTCGAGATCGTGGACGCGGTGCAGGCGCAGCGGCCGAACCTGCGCGAGCCGCCCTGGCGCGTGCCGTCCGGCCTGGTGCGGGTGCAGGTGTGCAGCGCCTCCGGCGACCTGCCCAATGCCGACTGCCCGCAGACCAGTCCCACCTGGTTCATTCCCGGCAAGTCGCCGATCCGGCTCAGCAACGTCCACCGCCGCGTGCTGGTGAATCTGCGCACCGGCCGCCAGGCCTGCGCCGGCGACCCGGCGCAGGACCTGCGTAGCGAGGTCTACGAATTCTGGCCGTCCGACCTGCAGCGTTTGTTCGCCCAGGCGGGCATGCCGCGCCGCCGGCCCCCGCCGCCCGGCGATTGCGCGCCGGCTGCCGTCGCCGGCACGCCGCCGGCGATTACCTCGCCGCTGTCCGGCGCCACCTACACCCTGCGGACCGCGCGGCTGGGCCACGAAGCGGTGCAACTCAGCGCCATCGCCGAGGCGGACGTGCGCAGCCTCTACTGGTTCGTCGGCGGCAGCTTTGTCGCCAGCGCCGGCCCCGCCCAGAGTCTGCCCTGGGTGCCGCCCGGCAGCGGCCGCTACCAATTACGGGTGGTGGACGATCATGGGCGGGCGGACAGCCGGGAACTGCGCGTCGAAGTCGCGCCTTGACGTCCTAAAGTTTCAAGCGCTTGAACAGCGGCCGCGGGATGGCCTTGATGATGCCCATGATCAGGCGCCAGAACCACGGTGTGTAGATCACGTCGGCGCGCCGGTCCATCGCGCGCACGATGGAGCCGGCCACGCGATCCGGGCTGGCCCACAGCGGCCCCTTTTTGAACCGCTGCGTCATCGGCGTGTCGACGAAGCCCGGCTTGACCAGCAGCACCCCCACGCCGGACTTGAACAGGCGGCAGCGCAGGCCCTCGGTGAAAGTTTCCACCGCGGCCTTGGCGGTGCCGTACACGTAGTTCGAGCCGCGGCCGCGGTCGCCCGCCACCGAGCCGATCACGGCGATCAGTCCGCCGCCGCGGTGTTCGAACTCGTTGGCCAGGTGGGTGAGCAGCGAGATGGTGCTGAGGGCATTGGTTTCGAGTTCGCGCAAGGCGAGCGTGAAATCCGCCTCACAGGCCTTCTGGTCGCCCAGCGTGCCGTGGGCGATGAGCGCCGCGTCGAGTCCGCCGAGTGCGGTGAGGGCCTGCTGTACAGCCATCGCGTGAAGGCCATATTCGTTCAGGTCGAGGCAGCCGTGGCGCGCGTCGGCCGCGCCGCGTACCTTGAGGTCGGCGGCCATGGTTTCGAGCCGGGCCGCGTCGCGGCCGATCAGGTAAAGGCGCTCGCCGCGCGCGGCGAAGCGGCGTGCCACGGCTTCCGCGATGGCGGAGGTGGCGCCGACGATCAGGATTTTCTTCATCACAATTCCAGGCGCGCCGACTGGCGCGAGGCGAACAGTCGTTGCGGGTCGACGCGGGCGCGGACCGCCTGGAACGCATCCCAGCGCGGGTACATGCGCCGCGCGGCGGCGGCCTTGAGCCGGGCGTCCTTGCACAGGTAGACGCGGCCGCCGGCGCCGCCCACGATGTCGTCCAGCCGGTCGAGCAGCTCGAACACGGCGGGCTCGACCTTGAAGTCGAGGGCGAGCGTGTAGCCCTCCATCGGGAAGCTCAGCAGGTTGCCGTTGGCGGGGCCGAACTGCTTGAGCACGGCGAGGAACGACCCCCTGCCGCTGTCGGCGATCGTCCGCAGCACGCGGTGGAGCGCGTCGCGGCCGTCGGCGCCGACGGGCACCACCAACTGGTATTGCAGGAAGCCGTTCCGACCGTAGAGCCGGTTCCAGTCGCGCAGGGCGTCGAGCGGATAGAAGTAGGGACGGTAGCCGATGCGCTCCTTCCTGGGCCGCGCGCTGCCGCGGCTGTAGTAGAGCGCATTCATCGCGCCGATGCTCCAGCGGCTGAGCAGCGCGGACGGGACCAGGTCGGGCACGGCGGGGCCGCCGGAGGGCTCCGCCGTCAGCGCTCCTTCCGCGGCGTGCTCGCCCACCATCAGCAGCGAACGGCCGAGGCGGGGGCCGCGCGCCAGGCAGTCGATCCAGGCGACGGAATAGGTCGCGGCTGAGTGCTCGCTGAACAGCTCCAGCACCTGGTCGAGGTTGCGCGCGCGGTGCGTCACATGCTCGATCTGGTTCGAGCGCACCGGCCGCAGCCGCAGGCAGGCCTCCAGCACCACGCCGGTCAGGCCCATGCCGCCGCAGGTGGCGGCGAACAGCCCGGCGTTTTCCTCCGGGCCGCAGCGAACTATGTCCCCGCCGGCGGTGAGCAGGCGCAGCCACAGCAGGTGCCGGCCGAAGCTGCCGTCGACGTGGTGGTTCTTGCCGTGCACGTCGGCGGCGATCGCGCCGCCGACGCTGACGTATTGGGTGCCCGGCGTCACGGCCGGGAACCAGCCCTGCGGCAGCGTCAGGGCGATGATCTCCGCCAGCGTCACGCCGGCCTGCACGGTGATGTGGCCGTTGCTGCGGTCGAAGTCGAGAAAATGATCGAGGTGGCGCGTGGACAGGACGTGGTCCTGCAGCGCGCTGTCGCCGTAGCTGCGCCCCATGCCGCGGGCGATGGTGTTCCTGCCGCTGGCGGCCAGGCGGTGCAGCTGCGCGGCGGCCTCCTGCGCGCCGCGCGGCGCCTCAACCTCGGCGTCCAGCAACGGATAGCGGCCCCAGCCGCCCAGCCTCACGCGGCGGCCCCCGTCGCCTGGAACACGAACCGGCGGTCCAGCTTGTACTTGGCGAAGTAACCTGCGGCGAGCCCGATGGTGCCGCCCAGGTAGCGCATGAGGTCGGCATGCCAGATCCACTGGAAGGCGTACTCGACGCCCCAGAACAGCGCGGTGGTCGCCAGGCCCATCACGGTGTACAACACGAACAGCCGTCCGTCGTGAGCCAGGTTGCGGGTGCGCACGCGGAAGATATAGCGCTTGTCCAGCCAGTATTTCACCAGCAGGCCGCAACCGGTGCCCGCCGCCATCGACAGCGGCACCGCATAAGGACCACCGTAGCAGGCCTTGGCCGCGGCCTGGCTGCCGATGTTGACCGCGGTGGCCAGGGCCGCGAAGGCGGCATACCAGGCGGCCAGCCGCAGCGGGGCCAGCGGCGGAGCGGTCTCAGCGCGCAAGGGCGAAGACGACCAGGAACAGTGCGCCGGTCAGCAGGCTGGCGCGGTCACGCAGCGCGTAGAGGATGGGATCGTCGGTCATGCGGCCGCGGTAGGCCAGCATCCAGGCGCGGCTCACCCAGTACAGCAGCAGCGGACAGGCCGGCCAGAGCCAGGCGGGATGGCGGTAGAGCTGCCCGGAAGCAGGATCCTGGATATACAGGGCCAGTACCATCACCGACAGGTAGCCGGCGGCGGCGCCGAGCGAAGCGACCATCTCCAGGTCCGAGGGATCGTAGCCGCGGCCGGCGAGGGTCTCCTTGCGGCCCTGGCTGCGGGCTTCCTTCAGTTCAGTGTAACGCTTGATCAGGGCCAGGCTGGTGAAGATGAACAAGGCGAAGGTCAGCAGCCAGAACGACACCGGCGTGGCCGTCGCCAGCCCGCCGGCGACGACGCGGACGGTGTAGAGCAGGGCCAGCGTGATCACGTCCACCATCATCATCCGCTTGAGCCGCAGCGAGTACGCCAGCGTCATGCAGTAGTAGACCAGCAGCATGATCCCGAATTGCCACGGCAGCAGGGTGAAAGCCGCGGCCAGCCCGAGCGACAGCGGCAAAGGCATGACCAGCCAGCCCCGCACCAGCGTCAGGCGGCCGCTGGCGAACGGGCGCCGGCACTTGGAGCGGTGGCGACGGTCGTCCTGCACGTCGACCAGGTCGTTGAGCAGGTAGACGCTGGAGGCGCACAGGCCGAAGCAGAGAAAGCCGATCAGGGCTGCCAGCGCAGCCCCCGGCACCAGCAGCCGGTGCGCGGCGGCCAGCGGCACCAGCAGCAGCAGGTTCTTGGCCCATTGGTACAAGCGCAGGGCCTGTGCCCAGACGACAAGGGGGGATTGCCTGTCCACCGGGAACGCACGGCCCAGTGCGGTCCCTTGCGGCATGGCCCGCAGCACCGCGGCGGAAGCGTTGGCCGGGTGGGCGGTGTGGGCGGAAGCCCACACCTCCAGGTCGTGCACGCTGTCGCCGACGTAGTCGAAGCCCCGCTCGCCGTAGCGTGCCACCAGCGCGTCGCGCTTGGCGCGGCCCCTCAGGTTCTCCACGCCGTCCGAGGCAAGCACCTGCTCGAACAGGCCCAGGTGCGCCGCGATCTGCTCGGCCGGCACCCGGTCGGAGGCGGTGGCCAGCACCAGGCGGCGCCCGGCGCGGCGCTGCTCGATCAGCCAGCTCAACAGTTCCTGGTTGTAGGGCAGCGCGGCGGGGTCGAGGGTGGCGGCACGGCCGAGTTCCGCTTTCAGCCGGGCGCGGCTGCCCCCGGCTCGCAGCAGCGCGCGCAGGAAGGCGAAGGGGCGTGCAACCAGGAGCGCGTTGGCGGTTTCGTGCAGCAGGTCGGTACGGATCAGCGAGCCGTCCAGATCCACCACCAGCGGACGCGAGGGGACGGCGGCGGGTGCGATGCCCGCCGCTGCCGGCGGCTCCGGTCGCGATTCTGGAGCGGCGATGTGCATGCGAAATGCCCGGGGTTGATACTTCCGCTCATATCCTGCAGCAAATCGCCCTCCCAAGGGAGTCCCTCGGGCATGCCGCGGGATGGAGCGGCGGCACGTTGCCCCACGGCGGCAAGGGATCTGCCGGATCGGGTAAGCGACATTTTTTCCGCGCCGCGGCTAAGCTAGCAATCCAAGATTCGTCCATCCGACTCCGTTCTTCCTCATGTCCGACAAGGTCCTGGTCAGCGCCGCCGATGGCGTGCTCGAAATCCGCTTCAATCGCGCCGACAAGAAGAACGCGCTGACCGACGACATGTACGCGGCGGTGGTGGAAGCCCTGCAGCGGGCGGACCGCGAGCCGGCGCTGCGGGTGGTTCTCATTTCCGGCGAAGGGGCGGCGTTCAGCGCCGGCAACGACCTGCAGGACTTCATGCAGAACCCGCCGGACCTGAGCGGCGGCGCGCAGGCCGGGCCGGTATGGCGCTTCATGCAGATCCTGTCCACCCTGCGCAAGGTGGTGGTGGCGGCGGTGCAGGGGCCGGCCGTGGGCGTGGGTTCGACCCTGTTGCTGCACTGTGACCTGGTGGTGGCGGCGGACACGGCGCGATTTTCCCTGCCCTTCATCAATCTCGGCCTGGTGCCGGAGTTCGGCAGCACGCTGCTGTTGCCGCGCCTGATGGGGCACCAGCTGGCGGCCGAGATCACCCTGCTGGGCGAGCCGTTCGACGCCGCCACGGCGCAGCGGCTGGGGCTGGTCAACCGCGTGGTGCCGGAAGCGGCCCTGCGCGACACGGCGCGCGAGCTGGCGCGCAAGCTGGCCGCCAAGGCGCCGGAGGCGCTGCTGCTGACCAAGCAGCTCCTGCGCAATCCGCAGGGCACCCTGTCCGAGCGCATCGCCGAGGAGGCGGGGCTGTTCTCCAAGCGCCTGCGCAGCGCCGAGTTCCGCGAGGCGGCCAGCGCTTTTTTCGAGAAGCGCGCGCCGGATTTTTCCAAGCTTTGAGGTGGTCCGCAAATGAACGCAAATAGACGCAAATAAAAACCGCTTGCTTCTTAAATTTGCGTCTATTTGCGTTCATTTGCGGACTGCTCCCGCTCTCATGTTCTCGACAAAGCCCGCAGACTTTTCCCCTTGTTAAGGAGTTCTTCATGTCCCTGCCACCGCTGCTGAGCGACAACCTGGCGCTGCCCGTCATCGGCGCGCCGATGTTCATCGTGTCCAATCCCGAACTGGTGATCGAGCAGTGCAAGGCCGGCGTGGTCGGCTCGTTCCCTGCGCTGAACGCACGCGCCGAGCCGGCGCTGGAGCAGTGGCTGCAGCGCATCAGCGCGGAGCTGGAGGCCTGCAAGCAGGCCAATCCGGGCCGCAAGGTGGCGCCGTTCGCGGTGAACCAGATCGTGCACTCCTCCAACAGCCGCCTGCAGCGCGACGTCGAGCTGTGCGTGAAGTACAAGGTGCCGATCATGATCACCTCGCTGCGCGCGCCGGACCAGGTGGTGGAGGCGGCGCACAGCTACGGCGGCCTGGTGTTCCACGATGTCACCACCATCGCCCACGCCAAGCGCGCGCTCAAGGCCGGTGTCGACGGCCTGATCCTGGTGTGCAGCGGCGCCGGCGGACACGCCGGTCGGCTGTCGCCGTTCGCGCTGGTGCCGGAGGTGCGGGCCTTCTACGACGGCACCATCATCCTGTCCGGCGCCATCGCGCGCGGCGACTCGGTGCTGGCGGCGCAGGCCATCGGTGCCGACCTCGCTTACATCGGCACCCGCTTCATCGCCACCCGCGAGGCCGGCGCCCCGCCGGAATACAAGCAGATGCTGGTCGACAGCACGGCGGAGGACATCGTCTACAGCAGCCTGTTCAGCGGCGTGCACGGCAACTACCTGCGCGGCAGCATCGTCGCCGCCGGCTTCGATCCCGACAAGCTGCCGGAGGGCGACAAGAGCGCGATGAACTTCGCCAGCGGCCCGGAGGGCGCCGAGGGCGCCAAGGCCTGGCGCGACATCTGGGGCGCCGGCCAGGGCACCGGGCAGATCCACGACGTGCTGCCCGCCGCCGAGGTGGTGGCGCGGCTGGGCCAGGAGTACCGGGCGGCGCGCGAGCGGCTGCTGGGCGGGGCGCTCGACAAGGCGGCCTGAATTCGGACCGGCGTATAATCACCGCCACACCAAGGCCCAGGCCGTAGCTGGGCCTTTTTCGCTGGAGGCGGACCGCCGCCGGGTGAGGCTATGCAGGACGTGACGCGGGCGACATTCAATGAAGTGATGGTGCCGAACTATGCGCCGGCCGAGATGGTGCCGGTGCGCGGTGCCGGCTCGCGCCTGTGGGACCAGCAGGGACGCGAGTACATCGACTTCGCCAACGGCATCGCGGTGACCCTGCTCGGCCACTGCCATCCCAAGCTGGTCGAGGCCCTGACCACCCAGGCGGGCAAGCTCTGGCACCTGTCCAACGTCATGACCAACGAGCCGGCCCTGCGGCTGGCGCGCAAGCTGGTCGACGCCACCTTCGCCGACCGGGTGTTCTTCTGCAACAGTGGCGCCGAGGCCAACGAGGCCGCGTTCAAGCTGGCGCGGCGCTACGGCAACACGCGCTCCAACGGCCGTCAGAACCAGATCATCTCGTTCTACAACGCCTTCCACGGCCGTACCCTGTTCACCGTCAGCGTGGGTGGCCAGGCCAAGTACACGCAGGGCTTCGAGCCGCTGCCGGGGGCGATCAAGCACCTGCCCTACAACGACCTGGCGACGCTGGAGGAGGAGATCTCCGGCGAGACCTGCGCCGTGGTGATGGAGCTGGTGCAGGGCGAGGGCGGCATCCTGCCGGCCGCGCCCGAGTTCGTCGCCGGTGCGCGCAAGCTATGCGACCAGCACGGCGCGCTGCTGATCTTCGACGAGGTGCAGACCGGTATGGGCCGCAGCGGCAAGCTGTTCGCCCACGAGCACTACGGCGTGACGCCCGACGTACTCACCAGCGCCAAGGGCCTGGGCGGCGGCTTCCCCATCGGCGCCATGCTGTGCACCGAGGCGGCGGCGCAGGTGCTGCAGTTCGGCACCCATGGTTCCACCTACGGCGGCAACCCGCTGGCCTGCGCGGTGGCGGAAGCGGTGCTGGACATCGTCAACGATCCGCTGCTGCTGGCCGGGGTGGAAACCCGCGCCGGGCTGTTGCGCGAAGGCCTGGACCGCATTGCCAAGCGCTATGGCATGTTCGAGCCGGCGCGCGGCTTCGGCCTGCTGGTCGGCGCGCCGATGAGCGCGGAGTGGAAGGGCAGGGCCAAGGACGTGGTCAACGCCGCGCTGCGCCAGGGCTTGTGGGCGCTCGTCGCCGGGCCCGACGTGCTGCGCATCGCGCCCTCGCTGATCGTTCCCGAGGCGGATCTGGCCGAAGGCCTGAAGCGGCTGGACGCGGCCTGTGCCGAGCTGGTCGGCGCCGGCATGAGGAAAGCGGCCGGCGGCTGAAGATACCCGAGGGAGCCTCTGAATAACTCCATGCCCTCCCGCGGCTTGCCATTTTGTGTCGGGCAAGGCGCGAGGAGCGCGGTGTGCTGATTGCACAGGAGCGACGAGCAACGCGGCCCGGCG
>JARLJS010000050.1 GCA_031291075.1 Nevskia sp.
CTCGGTCAGGCCGATCTGGCCGAGGAAGGCGGCCTCGTCGAAGCCCAGCGCGGTCCACTGGTTGGCCTTGCTCGAGGAGATGTCGCGCACGCCATCGTAGAAGCCGGGCACCTGGATGCGCCCGTGCGCGTCCTTGAGCTGGCCCAGCGCGGCGGTGAGCGCGTTGACCGGGTTCAGCGCCGAGCCGCCGTAGGAGCCCGAATGGAGGTCGCGGTTGGCGGCCTTGAGGTTGACCTGCATATAGACGATGCCGCGCAGGCTGGCGGTGATGGCCGGGGTGTCGATGTCCCACATGCCGGTGTCGGAGATCACCACCGCGTCGGCCTTCAGCTCGTCGCGGTTGGCGGCGACGAAGGGCTTGAGGTTGACCGAGCTGATCTCCTCCTCGCCTTCCAGCAGCACGGTGACGGGGCAGGGCAGGGAGCCGGTCTCGGCGTACCAGGCGCGGAAGGCGGCGAGCCACATCGAGCACTGGCCCTTGTCGTCCACTGCGCCGCGAGCATACACGCGCGGGCCGTGCGGGCCTTCCACCACGGTCGGCTCGAAGGGCGGGTGGCTCCACAGCTCCAGCGGCTCGGCGGGCTGCACGTCGTAGTGGCCGTAATAAAGCAGGCGCGGGGCCTTGCTGGCCGGGCCGGGGCCGGGGTGGTGGCCCACCACGCAGGGGTGGCCGGCGGTCTCGCGCACGCTGGCCTCGAAGCCGATTTCGCGCAGCTGCTCCACCGCCCACTCGGCGGCGCGGCGGATGTCGGCGGCATGGTCGGGCTGGGCGCTTACCGAGGGAATGCGCAGCCATTCCATCCAGCGGCGCCGGGATTCGGCGGCTTCGGCCTCGACGCGGGCCAAAACTTGGTCTGTCATGCTCATGTGGCGAAGGTTCCTGTCTTGTCGGTCAGGAGGAAACTGCCCAAGCTGCGCGCCCCCGGCAACCCGATGCAAGCCGGCGGATGATTTCTGGATGGGAAGGAGTGCCTGCGATGCGACGCCGTAGCTTTCTAGCCGCCTCGGCCGTGGCGGTCGGGGCCGCGCTGGCCCGTCCGGCGCTTTCGCAGCGGATGCAGCGGGTGGTGCGGTTCGTGCCGGAAGGAAACCTGCAGAACCCCGACCCGATCTGGACCACCACCACGGTGGCGCGCAATCACGGCTTCATGATCTGGGATCTGCTCTACGGGCAGGATTCTCACGGCCGGCCGAGTCCGCAGATGGCCGCCGGTCACCAGGTCTCCGACGACCGCCTGACCTGGCGCTTCACGCTGCGCGACAACCTGATCTTCCACGACGGCGAGAAGGTGCGCGCGCAGGACTGCGTGCCCTCCATCCTGCGCTGGGCCAAGCGGCGCGGCCTGGGCCAGGCGCTGCTGGACCGCCTCGACGAGATCAAGGCCATCGACGACCGCACCTTCGAGGTGCGGCTCAAGCGGCCGTACTCGCTGATGCTCGAGGCATTCGGCACCGACAACTGCTTCATCATGCCCGAGCGCATCGCCAAGACCGATGCCTTTACCCAGATCAACGAATACATCGGCTCCGGGCCGTACCGCTTCGTGCGCGACGAATGGGTGTCGGGCTCGATCGCAGTCTATTCGCGCTGGGACAAATACGTGCCCATCGCCTCGGGCAGGCAGGATTTCACCTCCGGGCCGAAGGTGGCGAACTTCGACCGCGTGGAATGGAACATCATGCCCGACCCCGCCACCGCCGCGGCGGCGTTGCAGAGCGGGGAGGTGGACTGGGTGCAGCAGCCGCTGGCCGATCTGCTGCCGGTGCTGCGCAAGGCGCCGGGGGTGAAGGTGGCGGTCAACGACCACGTGGGCGTGCTGCCGCTGATTGCCTTCAACCACCTCAATCCACCCTTCAACAACCCCAAGCTGCGGCGCGCGCTGCTGCCGGCGGTGGAGCAGCTTTCGTTCCTGCAAGCGGCGATGGGCGACGAGAGCGAGCTGTACCATGTGCCGGTGGGCGTGTTCACGCCGGGCCTGTCGATGGCCAACGACGCCGGGCTGGAGGTGCTGACCGGGCCGCGCGATGTGGCCAAGGCCAAAAAGCTGGTGGCCGAGAGCGGCTACAACGGCGAGCGCGTGGTGCTGATGGCGCCGTCGGACTATCCGGCAACCCAGGCGATCTGCCAGGTCACGCGCGATCTGTTCGAGCAGGTCGGGCTGAACGTGGAATATGCCTCGATGGACTGGGGCACG
This sequence comes from Nevskia sp., assembly GCA_031291075.1. Taxonomy (GTDB): domain Bacteria; phylum Pseudomonadota; class Gammaproteobacteria; order Nevskiales; family Nevskiaceae; genus Nevskia. Next base: position 2,196 of record JARLJS010000050.1, read on the forward strand.
CTGGTGCAGCGCCGCGCCAGCCACGAGCCGGTGGAGAAGGGGGGCTGGAGCGCCTTCTGCACGACCTACGAGGGCTTGGCGGTTGCCACCCCGGCGAGCCACTACCCCATCCGCGGCAACGGGCTGCAGGCCTGGTTCGGCTGGCCCACCAGCCCGAAGCTGGAGGGCATGCGCGACGCCTGGTTCGACGCCCCCGACGTGGCCGCGCAGCGCAAGATCTGCGAGCAGATCCAGCTGACGGTTTGGGACGAGGTGCCGTACATTCCGCTCGGCCAGTGGTTCAACCCGACGGCGATGCGGGCCAACCTGATGGACGTGGTGCAGGCGCCGTTCCCGATCTTCTGGGGCGCGCGCAAGGCTTGAGAGCGCGCCTCCCGCGCGGGCGGGGGGGTTGACCGGGCCGGCGGCGTGACGATCTTGCAGCCAGGGCCGGGTGCGCGGTGCGCCCGAGAGGAGTTATTTTGAGGGTGATGCATCCGACCCGGCTGGCGCATGCCGCCGTTCCGTTGATTGTCTTGCTGGTTGCCGGCTGTACGGTCGGCCCCGATTTCGAGAGTCCCGACGCCTGGTGGAAACCCGCCGCGTGGTCCGGCACGCAACCGGCCGCCCCCAAGGCGGAAGCGGCGGCGGAAAGCCAGCCGGTGGCCGAGCCGGTCGATCCGATGTGGTGGCGGGCCTTCGGCGATGCCAAGCTGACCGTGCTGGAGCAGCGGCTGAGCGGGGCTAACCTCTATCTGCGCGCCGCCAGCCTGCGGCTGGCCGAGGCGCGCGAGGCGGTGGGCATCGCCAAGTCGGCTGCCTATCCCTCGATCAACGCCAATGGCAGCTACACCCGCGAGCAGGTCAGCCACGAAGGCGCGCTGGCGCTGGCGAGCCAGGACGCGGCGAGCGCGGCCAACGGCGCGGCCCCGAGCGTGGCTTCCGCGACCAACTCCAGCATGTTCCAGCCGTTCGACCTCTATCAGTACGGCTTCGACGTTTCCTGGGAAGCGGACCTGTGGGGGCGGGTGCGGCGCAGCGTGGAGTCGGCCAGCGCCAACCTGCAGGCCTCCGCCGAGGCCCAGCGCGACACGCTGGTGACGGCCTCCGCCGAGCTGGCGCGCGACTACATCCAGTTGCGCGGGGCGCAGCGCACGTTGGAGATCACCCGCCAGAATCTCGACATCGCCCGCCAGAGCCTGGATCTGACCCGCCAGCGCGCGGCGGGGGGCGTGACCACCGAACTCGACGTGGCCAACGCCGCCGCGCAGGTGGCCTCCACGGCGGCGCAGTTGCCTGGGCTGGAGGCGCAGCAGGCGGAACTGATCAACGCCATCGGCCTGCTGTTGGGCGAGGCGCCGCAGGCGATGCGTGCCGAGTTGGAGACGGCCCAGCCGGTGCCGCCGGTACCGCCGCGCGTGGCGGTGGGCGTGCCGTCCGAGCTGGCGCGCCGCCGCCCCGACATCCGCCGCGCCGAGGCACAGCTGCACGCCGCCACCGCCGATGTCGGCGTGGCGACGGCCGACTTCTATCCGCGCTTCGTCCTCTCCGGCAGCGGGGCGATCCAGGGCGTGCAGTTCGCCAATCTGGCCGACTGGGGGCACGCCAACACCTATGCGTTCGGCCCCTCCATTACCCTGCCGATTTTCGAGGGTGGGCGCCTGACGCGCACGCTGGAACTGCGCCAGACCCAGCAGCAGGAGGCGGTGCTGATCTGGCAGCGCACCGTGTTGGGCGCGCTGCACGAGGTGGACAACGCGTTGACCGCCTATCAGGCCGAGCAGCAGCGCCGC
>JARLJS010000051.1 GCA_031291075.1 Nevskia sp.
ATCCAGCTCAGGCAGGCAATGACGAAGATTGATGTCGGCGATACGTGAAACCGGCAGCCACGGCCCGATCGCGCGCGTGACGGCGCCCCCCAGAGACGAAGCCCGCTCCGCGCCGAACGTGCGAAGAAGCGCCAAGGCCCCACGTGCCAGCCAGGTCTCAAGGTGGAAGCGTACTGGATGCCCGCTCATCGCAACGGCTCAAGAAGCGCATCGATGGCCGCCTCGTCCTGCCAGGAAAGGCCGACACCAACGACGCGCAAGGCAGCGCGCTGCGTCGCAGTGAGGCGCGCGGCGTCCTTCGGGGTAGTCACCGGCCATGCGTTAGCAGCCCGGGCCTGACCCAGCACATCGTCAATCTCGGCGGCGGTGAAGGGATGATGATCGGGGAAGGCCCGCGTGCCGACCACCGCGACACCGGCAGCCTGCAATCCCACGAAGAATTTCTCGGGCAGGCCGATGCCGGCAAAGGCAAAGACCCGGCGGCCCACCAGATCCTCGACACCCTTCTGTACGAGACTGGCCCGCACGACCGCCAGTGCCGGAGGCAGGCGCGCGAGTGCCCCGGTCCGGTCCTCGCCGATCAGCACGGCCGCCCCGCACCGGGCGGCGGCAGCCGCAACCGGCTCTCGCAGCGGCCCGGCGGGAATGACGCGTCCGTTGCCGAACCCGCTGGCGCCGTCGATCACCAACAGCGACAGATCCTTGACGAGGGTCGGGTTCTGCAGGCCGTCGTCCATCACCAGCAGCTCTGCCCCCTCGGCCACCGCCGCGCGGGCACCGGCCGCGCGGTCGGCGGCAACCCAGGTTGGTGCGACTTCGGCCAGCAGCAGCGCCTCGTCGCCAACGCGCCCGGCCGTGTCTCCGGCGGTAACCCGATAGGGGCCGCGCTCCCGGCCTTTGTGACCGCGCGTCAGAAAAGCCAGGCGCCGTGGCGCGAGGCGCGCCGCCAGTTCCAGGGCAAGCGTGGTCTTTCCGGCACCGCCCGCGGTGGCGTTGCCGCAGCAGATCACCGGCACGGGGGCCCGCCAGCCTGGGCGAGCCACCCGGCGCGCCGTGGCGAGAGCCGTCAGCGCGGAAAACGGCCCCAGCAGCGCGGCGAGCAGGCCGTCGTGTTGCCAGAAGTCAGGCGCGCGCATCGGCCAGCTCCAGCAGCCAGGTCGCGACCTGGCCGGGCAGCGCGGCGGCCCGGATGGCTGCCGCACGCCCGGCTTCCCCGGCGGCGCATGCCACGGCCCGGTCGGTGAG
>JARLJS010000052.1 GCA_031291075.1 Nevskia sp.
ATTAAGTTGGGACTGTCGTCCCCGCGGAGGCGGGGACCCAGTTCTGCTTTGGAGCTTCGTGCAAAATCGAAAACTGGATTCCCGCCTGCGCGGGAATGACGAAGAAATTTAGTTAACGAATTTCCAACTCACCACACTAGCCGGAGCGTGCTTCAAGCCGCCACCCGGCGCGTCAGCTTCCCCAGCCAGCCATACAACCCCGCCACCGTGAGCGCGAAGGCAATGCCGCCAATCCACATGGCGGCGCCGGCGAAGTCCTCGCCCACCAGCGCCAGCGGCGTGTCCTTGCCGGAGAACACCACCACCGCCGCCATCAGCACGCCGATCAGGCTCTCGCCCACGATCAGGCCCGAGGCCAGCAGCACGCCGAGCTGCTTGGCGCCCTCGCCGTCGGGCCGGCGCTCCACCCGCTTGTCGTAGACCCAGCCCACCACCGAGCCCACCACCATGATCAGGGTGGTGAACAGCGGCAGGTAGACGCCCAGGCCCACCGCCAGCGGCGGGATGCGCATCAGGCCGAGCCGGCCGAGCACTTCGTCCACCAGGATCACCACCGCGCCGATCGCCACGCCGGTCTCGATCAGGTTCCAGTCGAGCTGGCCTTCGATCACGCCCTTGGCCAGCGCCGAGATCAGCGCCGCCTGTGGCGCCGGCAGCGCGCGCGACGGCACCGCGCCGGGCGCGCCGGAAAAGCCGTAGGCATGGTTGAGCAGATCCAGCACCGGCGGGATCACCGCGGCGCCGGCGATCACGCCGATCACCAGCGCCACCTGCTGCTTCCACGGCGTGGCGCCGACCAGCTGGCCGGTCTTGAGATCCTGCAGGTTGTTGTTGGCGATGGTGGCCACCGCGAACACCAGCGCCGTGACGAACAGCGCGAACGCCACCAGCGCCGGGCCGGCCGCGGGGCCGAGCAGCGGCTTGACGCCGAACACCAGCAGCAGCGCGGCGCCGATCACCACCAGGATGCCGACGCCGGAGAGGGGGCTGTTGGAGGAGCCGATCAGGCCGGCCATGTAGCCGCACACCGCCGACACCAGGAAGCTCATCAGCACGATGTAGACCACGCCGCCCAGCACCAGCAGCAGGCCGTGCCCGCCGATGCCGCCGTCGCTGGAGAACTTCGCCAGCAGGGCCGCGATCGGCACGAAGCAGATCACCGAGATCAGCCCCACCAGGCCGATCGGGATGTCGCGCTCCGTCACCGGCAGGGTGTCGGCCTTGCCGGCGCGGCGCACGCGCGAAGCCGCCATCGCCGAGCGCAGGCCGTTGACCACCGGACCCGCCAGCTTGAGCAAGGTCCAGATCGCCGCGGTGCCGATCAGCCCCGCGCCGATGAAGCGCACCTGGTGGCTCCAGGTGTTCTGCGCCACCTCCGCCGCGGCGCCGGCCACCGGATGCACGAAGGTGATATACGGCACCGCGCCGCCCCAGGCGATCAGCGCCCCCACCAGCATGGCCATGCCCACCGACAGGCCGATCAGGTGCCCCACCCCGAACAACGCCAGCGACAGGCCGAAGTCATAGCCGGTGACCGCCTTGTCGCCGACGCGGAAATAACGCACCACGTCGCCAGCGAACACCTGCGTCGCCTCGACCAGGAAGAACACCGCCGACACCACCGAACCCATCACCACCGCCAGCAGCCCGGCCCTGCCCGCCTCCGCCGCGGCCGCCGAGCCCGGCGCGTCCGAGCCGGCACCCACCTTCAGCACCTCGGCGCAGGCCACCCCTTCCGGGTACGGCAGGTCGGAGTCCGTCACCAGCGCCCGCCGCAGCGGGATCGAATACATCACGCCGAGAATGCCGCCCAGCGCGCACACGCCGAACGACACCCAGTACGGAAAGCCGGTCCACCACCCGACCATGATCAGCCCCGGCAGCACGAAGATGATCGACGACAGCGTGCCCGCCGCCGAGGCCACCGTCTGCACGATGTTGTTCTCCTGCATGGTGACGCCCCGCATGCTGCGCAGCACCGCCATCGAAATCACCGCCGCCGGGATCGACGAGGCGAAGGTGAGCCCCGCCTTGAGGCCGAAGTAGACATTGGCCGCGGTGAACACCAGCGTGATCAGCGCGCCCAGGATCAGCCCGCGGACGGTCAGCTCGGCGCCGGGCGGCGTGGCGCCCGTTGGGGCGGTCATGGTGAGGGCTCCGGCATGGTGGGGTCTCCCTGTTGTTCTGGTGGCCTTTGAGAAGGCCGATGCAGGGAATATACCGAGTTGATGGGTATCGTGTGCAGGCGGCGGGGGACTGGGTTGTCGTCATGCCGGCGAAAGCCGGCATCCAGGGACGTTGGCGCTGCGGCTGCCTCGCGTGTCGTCATCCCCGCGAAGGCGAATCGTAGGCTGGGATGAAGCGCAGCGAATCCCAGCATCGGTCCATGCCAAGGTCGATTCTGATGGCACGCGCTTCGCGTGGGGGCGGCTCCCGCGCCGAACCCTTCTGTTCCGCCATAAATGGCGGGTTACTTTCTTGTCAGCAGCGACAAGAAAGTAACCAAAGAAGCGCCGCCCGACAGCCGCGCCCTCTCATCGCGAAAAGCAAAAGCGCGATGAGAGGGTCCCCTGCGCTTCTCGCCCGCGGCGGGGTCCACCGACAGGCCATCCCTGGCCTGACGGTGGACGCTTCGGCATCCTGCCTCGCC
>JARLJS010000053.1 GCA_031291075.1 Nevskia sp.
AGTTGGGACTGTCGTCCCCGCGGAGGCGGGGACCCAGTTCTGCTTTGGAGCTTCGTGCAAAATCGAAAACTGGATTCCCGCCTGCGCGGGAATGACGAAGAAATTTAGTTAACGAATTTCCAACTCACCACACTAGAGCATCTTTGGTTTAGATGCATACAGGATGTTCCCCTCTCCCGCACGCGGGAGAGGGAAAGCGCATTGTGCACATGAGGAAAATGCACCGGCACGCCTGACCCGTGAGCAGGTCAGGGGAACCGCAAGCCTTCAGCGCAGCATCACGAGTACTTCGATCACGCCATCCTTGGCGCCGAAATTCTGCATGGCCTTGCCGATCACGGTGCCCGCCGCCGGCGTGGCGGGCGCGCGCATGGCGTGGCCCGGGGTGGACGAGGCCACCAGCAGGTCGCCGATGCGGATGGCGCCGTTCTCGGCGGTGACCTTGACCGGCACTCGGCCGACCAGGGCCAGCGCGGGCCCGGTGACATCGCCGATCGCGCCGGCCCTGGCGTTGAGGGTGACGCCCGGCGCGGTGGATATCACGCCGGCCACGCGCGTGGTGTTCGCCTCGGAGGAGAGGCGGAAGCGGTCCGGGTGGTCCGGGTCGATCTCCACCACGTCTGCAAGCTGTGGCTGCGGCCCGACGGTGGGTACGAACTCGGCCAGGTCGGCGCCGCCGACCTGGGTGCCGCCATCGAAGAAGCCCCTGCCGGTGCGGTCGATGCGGGCCACGTTGAGGCCGCCGGTCTGGGCCACCAGAAGATCGCCGGAGCTCCCTTCCTGGTCGAGCACCATGGTCGTTCCCTGGCCGTCGTTCACCGCCTGCACGGCGACGCCGAAGCCGCTGCTGTTGGTGTGCTCGAAATACCCGGCATAGCCGCCGGTGCCCGAGGATACGCCGTAGACGCCGGCCGTGCCGCTGTTGCCGAAGATGCTGTTGACCTCGCCGCGCACGCCGGCGCCCACGCCGCTGGTATTGTTGTTGAAGAAGTTGCCGGCGTTGCCCTGGCTGTGGTCGGCGATCACGCCGGGCCCGTTGGTGGTGACGTAGAGGGTGTTGGCGGTGCTGGCGTTGTTGGTGTTGGTGATGGTCATCACGTTGCCGGTGCCGTTGGAGACGGCTTCCAGCGTGGTGTTGCCGTTGGCGGAGTTGGTTTCCTCGAAGTGTCCCGCCGTGCCCAGGCCGGCGTTGGTGGCGAAGAGGGCGAGGCCGAAGCCGGTCGAAGCGCTATGCTCGAAGTAGCCGCCGTAGCCGCCGGTGCCCGAGGATACGCCGTAGACGCCGGCCGTGCCGTTGTTCCCGAAGATGCTGTTGACCTCGCCGCGCACGCCGGCGCCCACGCCGCTGGTGTTGTTGTTGAAGAAGTTGCCGGCGTTGCCCTGGCTGTGGTCGGCGATTACGCCCGGGCCGTTGGTGGTGACGTACAGCGCGTTGCCGGTGTTCGCCGTGTTGTTGATCGCGAACATGGCGGGGTTGCCCGAGGTGCCGTCGGTGTTGACGACACCGAACAGGGTGCCGGTGTAGGACTGGGACGCGCTGTACGGCAGCACCACGCCGGGACCGGTCGCGCCGACGGAGCCGGTGGGCCCGGTCGGACCTGTCGCGCCGCCCGGACCGGTGGCGCCGGTCGCCCCGGTCGCGCCGCTGCCGGTGGCGCCCGTGGCGCCGCTGGGTCCGGTCGCGCCGGTACTGCCCGTGGCGCCCCTCGGTCCGGTCGCGCCGGTCGCGCCGGTGCCGACGTACACCGTCGAATACGCCTGGTCCGTCGGCGCGCCATAGCCGTTGCTGGACGTCGTCGGCAGGCGGTCCGGTGACACATATAGCTGGTAGCCAACCCCGACCGACAGCAGCAAGGTATTCGGGATCGAGGCCTGGATGTGCGTGCTGTTGGAAGCCCCCCGGTTGATCGTCAGGGTCGTGCCTTCCAGCAGCGCGTAAGGCGTATAGCCGGACAGGATCAGGTCGGTGCCGTCGATGTAGATGATCTTGTTGACGGTGTCGACGTTGACGTCGGTGACCTGGGTCACGGCGAGGGCGGGTGTGGCATACCAGGCGGCCGCGAGCACAGAGGCCGCGCCGAGCTTGTGTTTGAAGGTCATACGAATTCCCCTTACGCATCCCTGCTGAACGATTGCGGGGTGCCCCGGGCACCCGTTGCGATCGAAACGGTTTATACGCCCGGTGTCCGGCTGCGCCTATACCGCATCTCGGGGGCTCAGCGCTCTGCTTGCCGTTGTTGCCCTGCAGCATCGATGGATCCCGCAGCCGAAAAAAGCCCTCTCCCCGCGCTGGGCGGGGAGAGGGCTTTTGCGACGCGTATCCGGGACTTACTTGGCCGGAGCGGGTGCCGCCGGCGCCGGCGCCGCGGCCGCCGGCTTGTGGCCGTGGCCGTGGCCGTGATGCTCGCCCTCGTGGCGGAACAATTTGTCCGCAATCTTTTTCTGGTCGTCCGAAAGCGTCGCATACAGGTCGCTGAACGCGGCCGCCAGCTTCTGCATATTGTCCGCGTGCAGTTGCGCCAGCGCGGCGTACGACTTCATCGAGTCGTCGGCGTTCTGTGTGGCCATCTTGTCAGCCCGCTCGTGGAACGCGTTGTCGGTCTTCTGCGCGTTGTCGCGCATGGTTTCCGCGAACGCGTCCCATTTCTGCGATTGCGCGTCGGTGATGTTGAGCTTGGCGTGGAGTTCCTTGATGCGCTTCTCCACGAAGTCCTCGTGCTTCTTGGCGTGGCTTTCCGCGGCGGCGGTGGAGGGCGCCGTGGCCGGCGGTGCCGCATCGCCGCCGGCGCTGGCCGGGAAGGCAAACGAGGCGAACGTCAGCAGTGCGGTGGAGGCGAGGGTGCGAGCAGTGTTTTTCATGGCGATGGTCCGTTTTGGTTGCGATGCCGAAAAAGAGGGCTGAGCAGCTCGGTGGACTGGCGGCTAGTAGCCGTTGGGATAGTAGACCACTCCCGGGGGTGGTGGCGGCGGCGGGGCCGAATAGACCACCGCCGGCGGGGCCTGCGTGGCATTGGTGATGGCGGCGCCGACCAGCGCTCCCAGCAGCGCGCCGGCGACGATGGCGCCGGCGTTGCTGCCGCCGCCGTGGTAGCCGCCGCCCTGGTAGCCGCGGCCGCGATCGTCGCGACCGCCTTCGCCACGACCGTGATAGGGGCGGTCGTGGTGATCGGGCCGTCCGTGGTCTCCGTGCCAGTCGTGCTGCGCCTGTACCGGCAGGATCGCTGCCGCCGCCGCGGTGACGACGGCTGCCACGACGGTGCGGTAGCGAAGGGTGCGAGGGGTGCGCTGCATAAGCGTAGCCTCCTGTGGGGTGAAGCGGCCGCCTGCGGCATCTCGGCTCGCGGGCCTCATTATGACCCAGACAGGCGGGATGCGTTCCGTCCGGCTGGAAACGCCGCCGCTGCCGGCCGCCGCCGCGGGTTCACCTGAAATTCGACAGCGCCAGCAGGCCCCGCGTGCGGTGCAGCCAGTGCAGCAGCCGGCGCGCGCCTTCGTTGCGCGGATAGATCAGCATGATGCGCAATTCCTCGACCTGCGAGTCGTGCGGCATGCCGAAGGTCATGAAGGCGATGCGCCCGTCCAGGCTCGCGCCGAACTTGCGCAAGGAGCAGTCGAAAAACGGCGCTACCGCGCTGCCGGGTTCGGGCCCGGTCCATAGCTCGCCCACCCCCGGCATGCCCAGAATCCGCTCGAACACCCGCTCCGACACCGGATCGCGCGGATGGGTCTGGGTCTGGCGGTGGCACTGCAACAACATCCAGCGCGCCGCCGCCTCCCAGTTCTGGACGTGCGGACGCATGCCTAACGGCGACAGCAGGATGTCGTTGGCGTTGCGCGGACCGTCGCCCCACAGCGCCTGCTGGTCGAAGAACAGGTCGAAGGTCCGCTCGCAGGCCTGGTTCGTCATCTGGATCATTTCGTAGCGGTCGGTCACCGCCGCCGGGAACGGCTCCTGGTTTTCCAGGAACCAGGCCAGCGTTTCGCGCACCTGCTTCATCTCCGGCGCATCCAGGCCGGTTTCGCGGTACAGGGGCATGAATCCCGCCGCGACGAGCAGGGTATTGCGGTCGCGCGGCGGGATTTCCAGGGCGTCCGCGCAGCGCAGCAGCATTTCCACGGTAGTCTGCGCCAGCCCGTTTTCCAGGTAGGAGATGTGGCGGGTCGAAACGTGCGCAGCAACCGCCAGATCGGTCTGCGTCATCCGCCGCTTGGCCCGCCAGCCGCGCAGCAGGCTTCCGAACCCGGCGTCGCACCGGGCTGCGGGCACGATCCTGCGATGGGCATGCTTCATCGACGCGGCCGGCGTTACCTGGAATGTGCCCAGTTTACGTACAGCCCGGGCCCTGCGCATTTTACCTGCGGGGTAAAACAAGGCGTCCGGGCTGGCTCCACAATCCGCGCATCCAGGCCAGCCAAGGGGGACTCCATGCACACAGCCGTTGCCGTCGCAGTGGACCGCACACGCAGCGGCGCCGTTGCCGGCTTGATCTTCATGGTGCTGCTGAACCTGGCCCTGTTCCTGCCCGGCGCCCCGCCCAGGACCGACGATACGGTCGCGTCGCTGGCCTCGATCCTGGCACAGCGGCGCGCGGAGGTGACCGCCGGCAGCTATATCGCCGGGCTGGCCGCAGTGGCGTTTTTCCGGTTTCTCGGCACCGTGCGGGCCCATCTGCGCAGCGCGGAACCGGCATCAGACGGCCTCGCCGACACGGCCTTCGCGGGCGGCGTCGCCGGCATGGTGCTGATCCTCCTCGCCATGACCAGCACCGCTGGCCTGGCATTGGTCGGGCCGGTGCCGGGCGACGCCGGCCTGGTGCGTGCCGTGACCGACGCGGCGAACATCGCCATCAATACGGCCAAGCTGTGCCTGGTTGGCTTGGTCCTGGCGGTCTGCCTCGGCGGGCGGCGCGGCCGTTGGCTGCCGCCGTGGCTGGTCGGTTCCGGCTATGCCAGCGCCGCCGTGGTGCTGCTGACGGCGGGACCGCCTCTGCTGGTCCGCGGCGGCCTGTTCGAGTTCGGCGGGCCGGTGGAGATCGGCGGCGTCGTCCCGGTCAATCTGTGGATCGTGGCGCTGTGCATCTTCCTGCTCCGGCGGCGCTCCCGGCCGTGATCCGGCTGCCTTGGAAAGCGGGCTCCTGCGATGCTGGCGGCGGCGCAGTGGTCGTCAGCGCCACGCGCTTCACCTTCACCCGCCTGCGCGACCTGCCGGGCGTGTTCCTGGCCGGCCTGCGCCTGCGTCGTCAATGGAGCGCAATGGAAGGCGCGATCGGCTTGTCCATGGCCGGCCGGGTGCTGCGTCGCACCACCTACACCATTTCGGTATGGCGCAGCGAGGCCGAGCTGCGCCGGTTCCTGGGTTCTCCCGCCCACCAGCGGCTGGTGCGCCGCTACCGGGGGCGCGTCGAGAGTTCCGCCGCGGCGCAATGGCAGGTGGAGACGTTCGACTTGGCGCAAGCCTGGAACGAAGCGCGGCGGCGCCAGCTCTAGCTGTCCCGCGGCGTCTCCGTTTCGGTCACCACGGCGGCGGTCCACACCCCGCGGTCGGTCCAGAACGGGATCAGGCCGATCCGCACGCAGAAGTCCTCGCCGTCGGCGCGGCGCGCCCACAGGTGCGAGTGCTTGGCCATCGGCCGCCGTTCCGGCTGGTTCAGGTACAGCTTGCGGTAGACGCGGTGGGCGTCGGCCAGGTGCCCGGGGATGAGGGCTTCGACCGGCTTGCCGGCGAGCCGGGGATAACCGAACAGGCGTTCCGCGACGGGATTGGCGAGGATGATGGTGCCGTCGCTGTCCGCCACCACCACCGCTTCGGCCAGGGCGCCGATGACGCTCTCCAGGCCCGCCAGCCCCTGCTCCGCCGGTATGAATAGCATGTGCGGGCCATTGCGCTCCGCTTTGGCGAGGCGCCCGTCACGCACCAGTAGCGGCAGCGGCTGCGAATCCATCTTTCCCGGCTCGGAAACCATGTCGTATGAGTGGCCGCGCTCCTCCCGGGGTCCAGGCGATCCGCACGGCGTTTGAGGCCGATTGTCGCCCGCTCACCCGGGCGCGGAATTGATCCAGATCAATTGACGGCCGCGCCGCTGTCGCGATACTTAAAAGTTTGCGCGTTATGCTGCGCGCATTGTTTCCGATTCGCCTGCTGCCTCATTGATCCAGATCAAAGAAGTATATTAAATACATCTTTAACGTGGTCTCGGTACAGCCGGCATGCCGCCGGCGAGGAGGATACATGAAGCGTTCCATGCAATGGCTGCTGGCGGGTGTCATGTGCGCTGCAGCAATTGGCGTCTCCGGCGCCGCTGGCGCCGGCCCGGCCGAGCCCAAGTCCGGTATCCCCGGCGACTTCGGCCCGCCGCAGGGCGAACCGATCCACGCCATCCTCGGCAGTCCGCCGCAGGTGCCGCCGCCGATCCACCGCGACCACCCGGCCAAGGTGATCGTCGAGCTGGAGGTGCGCGAGGTCGAGAAGGAGATTTCCGAGGGCGTCACCTACACCTTCTGGACCTTCGGCGGCACCGTGCCCGGCAGCTTCATCCGCGTGCGCCAGGGTGACACGGTGGAGTTCCACCTCAAGAACCACCCCGACAACAAGATGCCGCACAACATCGACCTGCACGGCGTCACCGGCCCGGGCGGCGGCGCGGCCTCCAGTTTCACCGCGCCGGGCCACGAGTCGCAGTTCACCTTCAAGGCGCTCAACCAGGGCATCTATGTCTACCATTGCGCCACCGCGCCGGTGGGCATGCACGTCGCCAACGGCATGTATGGCCTGCTGCTGGTGGAGCCGCCGGAAGGGATGAAGCCGGTGGACCACGAGTACTACGTGATGCAGGGCGATTTCTACACGGTCGGCAAGTACCGCGAGCGCGGCCACCAGGACTTCGACATGCAGAAGGCCATCGACGAGAAGCCCACCTACGTGCTGTTCAACGGCTCGGAAGGCGCGCTGGTGGGCGAGCACGCGCTCAAGGCCAAGGTGGGCGACACCGTGCGCCTGTTCGTCGGCAACGGCGGGCCCAACCTGGTCAGCAGCTTCCACGTCATCGGCGAGATCTTCGACAGGGTGCGCTACGAGGGCGGCGTGCACGAGCAGGAGAACGTGCAGACCACGCTGATCCCGGCCGGCGGCGCGGTGATGGTGGAATTCCACGTCGACGTGCCCGGCAGTTACGTGCTGGTCGACCACTCCATCTTCCGCGCCTTCAACAAGGGCGCGCTGGCCATCCTCAAGGCGGAAGGGCCGGACAACAAGGCGGTCTACTCCGGCAAGGAGGTGGACTCGGTCTACCTCGGCGACAAGGCGGCAAGCCCGGTGCCGGTGGAGGAGGCCCGCGCCGCGGAGGCCGGCGGCACCCTGACCAAGGAGCAGCAGATCAAGGCCGGCGAGTCGCGCTTCACCGGCACCTGCTCGGTCTGCCACCAGACCACCGGCCAGGGCCTGCCCGACGTGTTCCCGCCGCTGGCCGGGTCCGACTTCCTGATGGCGGACAAGCAGCGCGCCATCGGCATCGTGCTCAATGGCCTGAATGGCAAGGTTACCGTCAACGGCAAGGCCTACAACTCGGTGATGCCGCCGATGAGCCAGCTCAACGACGACGAGCTGGCCAACATCCTGACCTTCGTCCGCAACAGCTGGGGCAACAGCGGCGAGGCGGTGACGGCGGCCGAGGTGAAGCAGCTACGCGCCTCCACCCCGCGGCCGGAAGGCGCGGCGCACTGACATGTGCGGCCGCGGCGTGATGGCGGTGCTGGCGCTGCTGGGCGCCGCCACCGCCGCGGCGGACGGCAATCCCTATCTCAAGGTGGACGGGGCAGAGCTGCCGACCGTCCTGCCCGCCGGCAAGCAGGTCGCGGTCACGGTCCGCGGCTTCATGCTGCAGCGCCATCCGGTCACCAACGCCGAGTTCCAGGCCTTCGTCGACACGCATCCGCAATGGCGGCCGGGCGCGGCGGCGGCGACCTTCGCCGATACCGGCTACCTCGGCCAGTGGGGCGCGGCGGGCGGCAACGCGCCGGCCATCGCCGCCCAGCCGGTGACGCGGGTGAGCTGGTTCGCCGCCGAGGCGTATTGCGAGGCGCAGAACGCGCGGCTGCCGACCTGGTACGAATGGGAGCTCGCCGCGGCCGCCAACGCCAGCCAGCGCGACGCCCGCGGCGATCCGGCCTGGCGCCAGCAGATCCTGGATTGGTACGCGCGTCCGGCCGGCGCCGGCTTGGCCGCGGTGGAACAGGCTCCAGCCAACGTCTACGGGCTGCATGACCTGCACGGGCTGGTGTGGGAGTGGGTGCAGGACTTCAACTCCCTGCTGCCGGCGGACGCCGACCCGGAGCAGTTTTGCGGCAGCGGCGCGCAGAACCTGCAGCAGAAGGAGAACTACGCCGTGCTGATGCGTGTCGCGATGCTCGGCAGCCTGCACGCCACGGACACCGGCCACACGCTGGGCTTCCGTTGCGCCCGGGACCTGCCGTGAGGCTGCTGCGCGCGCTGCTGCTGGCGCTGCCATTCGTCGCGGCGGCGCAATCGACGCCGGCAATCCCGCCGGACTCGGTGTACCAGTTGAGCCTCAGGCTCACCACCCAGGCCGGCACCGCCGCCGGCCTCGACCTGCAGCGCGGTCACCCGGTGCTGCTCAGCATGTTCTACGGCAGCTGCCCGGCGGCCTGCCCGATGCTGATCACCGGCATCAAGGTCTACGAGAGCCACCTCGACGAGGCCGCGCGCGCCCGCCTGCGCGTGCTGATGGTGAGCTTCGACGCGGCGCGCGATACACCCGACAAGCTGCAGGCGCTGGCCCGGCTGCACCGCGTCGACGCCGCCCGCTGGACCTTCGCCAGCGCCGGCGACACCGACGCGCGCAAGCTGGCGGCGCTGCTCGGCGTGCGCTATCGCCGCCAGCCGGACGGCAACTTCGACCACTCCCTGCTCATCACCCTGCTCGACGCCGACGGGCGCGTGCTCGCCACCACCGCGAAGATCGTCGGCGACGACGCCTTCCTGGACAAGCTGCGCGGCGCGACGGCGGCGCCGCCCGGCAAATGAAGCCTTGAAGCGGGTCGCCAGAGCATCTTCAGTTCAAATGTGTGCACGTCAAGAAAAAATGTTCTACGGCGGCGGCTCGTTCACCTCCAGCCAATAGCGCGCGAGCTGCTTGACGTTCTCGGTGAATTCCCCGAACTCCACCGGCTTGCAGACGAAGCTGTTGGCGCCGAGTGCGTAGGCCGCGGCGACGTCCTGGCGTTCGATCGAGGAGGTCAGGATCACCACCGGCAGCGAGCGTGTCGCGGCCTGCGAGCGGATCCGTCGCAACACCTCCAGGCCGTCGATCCTGGGCAGCTTGAGGTCCAGCAGCACCAGCTGCGGCAGCACGGCGGGATCGCGGCCGGCATGGGCGCCCGTGCCGAACAGGTAGTCGAGCGCCTCCACGCCGTCGTGCGCCACCACGACAGGATTCCTGATCCCGCACTCCTTGAACGCGCGGAGGGTAAGCGCCTCGTCGTCCTCGTTGTCCTCCACCAGCAGCACGGTTCCTTGCATGGCGAACTCCGGCGGCCTATAAGGTGAAATAGAAAGTGGCGCCTTCGTTCACCTTGCCCTCGGCGCGGACCTCGCCGCCGTGGCGATGGACGATGCGCTGCACGGTGGCCAGGCCGATGCCGGTGCCCTCGAACTCCCTGGCCGAATGCAGGCGCTGGAAGGCGCCGAACAGCTTGGAGGCATAGGCCATGTCGAAGCCGGCGCCGTTGTCGCGGACGTAGTACAGCGGGCGTCCGTTCTCGCGCGTCTCGCCGAACTCGATCCTGGTATGGGGCTGCCTGCCGCTGTACTTCCAGGCGTTGCCGAACAGGTTCTCCAGCACGATGCCCAGCAGGCGGCTGTCGCCCTCGCTGGTCACGCCGTCCTCGATGATGAACTCGACCGCGCGCTGCGGCGCCTCGTCGCGCAGCTTGTCGGCGATGGCGCGTGCCAGTTCGCTCAGGTTCACCTGTTCCCAGCGCAGCTCCGCGCGCGACACGCGCGACAGCGCCAGCAGCGCGTCGATCAGCTCGCCCATGCGGCGGGAGGCGGCGACCACCCGGTCGAGACAGACCTTGCCCTCGTCCTCGATGCGGCCGGCGTGCTGTTTGCGCAGGATCTCGGTGAAGCCGTTGATGCTGCGCAGCGGCGCCCGCAGGTCGTGTGCCACCGAATAGCTGAACGCCTCCAGCTCCTGGTTGGCCCGCTGCGTCGCCTGCTCCGCCTCCTTCAGCAGGGTGATGTCCTGCACGCTGACGATCATCGACTCGACCTCGCCGGCGTCGTTCCTCAGCGCGGTCAGGTCCACCAGTGCCGGGAAGGTCGAGTCGTCCTTGCGCCGGCGCAGCATTTCCAGCGTGCTGTGCCCGCCGCGCAGGGCTTCCTCGATCGCCGCCGCCACCTGGGGCCGGCTTTCCACTGCGGCCAGTTCCAGGCCGGGCACGCCGACCAGCTCCTCCACCGTGTAGCCGTGCATGCGCGCGAAGGCCGGGTTGACCAGGTCCAGGGTCCTGCCGTCGGCGGTGCGCACCGCCACGCCCCAGGCGACGCGCTGGAGCAGGTCGGACCAGCGGCGGGTGGCTTCGGCCGCGGCCTGCTTCTCCAGGGCCGCGCGCAGGGCCTGCTCCGCCTGCATGCGCTCGGTGATGTCGATGATGGAGGCCAGGGTGAAGGTGCCCTCCTCGGTTTCCACCGGGCTCAGGCCGATGTCGAGCGGCACCTCGCGGCCCTCCTTGGTGACGCCGCGGATGTTGCGGACCATACCCATCGGGCGGGTGGCGGGGCTGGCGTCGTACCCGGCGCGCATCGCCGCATGGCCGGTCCGGACGGCCAGGGGTACCAGCATCTCCAGGCTTTCGTCGAGCAGCTCCTCGCGGCCGTAGCCGAACAGCTTCTCGGCCTGGCGGTTGATCAGGATCATCTTGCCCTCGCGGCTGACCATGATCATCGCGTTCGGGGCGGACTCCACCGCGTAGCGGAAGCGCGACTCCAGCCGCTGGTGCTCGGTCAGGTCGCGCGTCGCCTTGGAGAAGCCGGTGAGCGTGCCGTGCTCGTCGCGGATGGCGGTGATCACCACGTTGGCGCGGAAGCGCGAGCCGTCCTTGCGCAGGCGCCAGCCCTCGTCCTCGCAGCGGCCCTGCTTCGCCGCCAGGCCCAGGATCCGCTCGGGCCTGCCGCCGCGCCGGTCCTCGGGCGGGTAGAACATGGCGAAGTGCCGGCCGACCACTTCCCCTTCCGTGTAGCCCTTGAGCCGCCGGGCGCCTTCGTTCCACGACGCCACGTGCCCCTGCGGACCGAGCAGGAAGATGGCGTAGTCCTTGACGCTGGACACGGTCAGGCGAAAGCGCGCCTCGCTGGCCCGCAGCGCTTCCTCCGCGCGCTTGCGCTCGGTGATGTCCACCACCGAGGCCAGCACGAAGCTGCCCTCGTCGGTTTCGATGCCGCTCAGGCCGATTTCGACAGGTACCTCGCGTCCGTCGCTGGTCAGGCCGCGCAGGTCCCGCCCGACGCCCATGGACCGGCTGACCGGCTGGGCCGAATAGCCTTGGCGCAGGCCCGGGTGGCTGCCCCGCGCAGCCGGCGGCAGCAGCATCTCCACCGCCGCACCGAGCAGTTCCTGGCGGCCATAGCCGAAGAGCTGTTCGGTCAGCCTGTTGACCAGCACGATGCGGCCGGCGCGGTCCACCATCATCATGGCGTGCGGCGATTGTTCGAACAGCTGCGCCCACTTGCGCATGCCGCTGTCCGCACTGCGGCGCCCGGCGTCGACGCGGTCCACCGCGCGGGCCGCGATCATCGACATCACTGCGACGAAGATGCAGAGCGCGCCGACCATGATGACGACCCCGAAACCGGTGTCGTAATAGCCCAGGCGCTGTCCCTGCGCCCGCAGCCAGCCGAGCGTCACCGAGAACACCAGCACCGTCGGGATCATCCGTCGCGCCAGCAGGCCGCCCGGGCTGCCGGCGCTGAGCACGGCCATCATGCCGCGGTCGGGGCAGGCGGCCAGCACGCCCAGCGACAGCACGGTGACAACGACGGCCGTGTGGACCGCCATGGAGGTGTAGGCGGGGTTCACCCGTATCTCCAGCGCGCCATACAGGTATCCGAGGAAGCCGCACATGCCGATCAAGCCGGAGCCCAGCGCCAGGTATTGCGACGGACGGCGGCCGCCGCGCAGCTCCAGCTGCGGGCACAGCAATGCGGCGCCGAGCAGCACGAAGGACAGCGCCGTCATCGGCGACATCCGCCCGGGCGATGCGGTGGCCAGGGTGCCGTAGTCCCTGACCAACAGCTCGTCGATGCCGAACTTCCGCGCCAGCAGGTACTCCAGCAAGCTCAGGCTGCCGATCAGGAACACCAGCAGGGCGGCGGCGTAGCCACCAAGGTGGCGGGCCGGCGCCCCGCGGCCCTCCGGTGGCGTCCGCAAGGACAGCAGGGACGCGCCGGCCAGGATGAAGGACAAGGCTGTGTTGGCTTTCATGGTGGGCCAGCCGGGAACCACGCTCTTGAGCACTTCGACGCCGAGGAACCAGCCGCCGAGCACGAGCCCGCCGACGAGCGCGGCGAGCGCGCCGGCCAGGCCGGCGTACGCCTTCAGCGCGGCGACCGTGCGCGCGTCGGCGGTGGCGGGTGAGGCGGATGGTTCCTGTGGCGGAGCTATCGTCTGCTGCAGCATTCGACCCCCTTTCAGGTGGGTGGGGGCGCGGATGGCCGGGTCTTGCCGCCCCGGCCCCGCCGCAGCCCCGCAGCGGGGAAAAGACGCTACGAGCCTCTGGCCTTGTCAGCGTACATCAGCGAGTCAGCCAGGCCCAGCAGCGCGGCGCGGTCGGTGCCGTCCTTCGGATAATGCACCACGCCGATGCCGGCGGATACCTGGAAGGTGTGCCGCCCCAGGCCGATCGGCTCCGCCACCGCATTTCGCAGTCGCTCCACGAACTCCATCGCTTCCGCGGCCGATGGGGCCGAATGCAGGAACAGGACGAATTCGTCGCCGCCCAGGCGGGCAACCAGGTCGTTGGTCCGCACGCAATGCAGCAAGCGGTTGGCCACGGTCCGCAGGACGGCGTCTCCGGTGGCATGGCCATGACCGTCGTTGATGGCCTTGAAGCCGTTCAGGTCCAGCATCACGATCACGGCGGGATTGGCCGCCGGGTCGAGCTGCAGGTGCGTCTTCAGCCGTTCCTCGAACATGCGGCGGTTGGGGATGCCGGTCAGGGGATCGTGCGTGGCCAGGTAGTGCTCGTTGTCCTGCCGCTCGGCGAGTTGGGCCAGGGCCTGCTGGCGCTGGATGGCATTGAGGATGACGCGGGTGAGCGTGCTGCTGGTGGCGGAGTCCTTGACCAGATAGTCCTGGGCGCCTTCCCGCACCGCGGACAAGGCCACGTAGTCGTCATCCATCGCGGTCAGCAGCACCACCGGCACGTCCGGGTGGGCCTGCCGCAGCTGCCACAGGCCCGACAGCCCGGCGGAGTCAGGCAGCCCCAGGTCGAGCAGCGTGCAGTCGGCACGCTGCAGGCCGGAGCCCAGCCAGGCCCGGGCGGCGGTGATGCTGTCGACGCGGACGACCTTCGCTTGCCGCAGGTAGGCGGACTGCTGAACGTGGGCTTCGAACAGATCGGCGTCCAGGTCGGAGTCCTCCACCAGGAGCAAGGTCAGCGGTGTTTTGGTGTCGCTGTCTCCGGCTCGGCGCACAACAACTCCTCTCTCCAAGGCATTCGGTCCATCGCCTGTCCCGGGCGTGGCCATGTTAATCATAGGTCGGTGACCGGCCGCTGAGAGCACGGTCGGGTGCCGGGCCCGAGCATTGTGGGATGCGGCGAACGGAATGTGATTGACCCAGGTCAATCCCCTTTGCCGGTCCGCCGCCACCGTAATCCGACGCGTCAGGTAACGACGAGCCTTTGACCTGAGTCAATGCCCTGCCGCCGCGGTGCATGGATGATCCACGGCATCCTTCAATCCTGGTTGTGGCGGCGTCGAATCCATGAACGACATGGCGGGGGCGTTTCAAGGCACCACGCTGGCGCCTGTCCGCCGGCGAGTGCTGACCTGGGCCCTGCTGGCGCTGGCGGCCGTTGTTGCCGCCGCGGCTGCCTGGACGCTGTGGCCGGGCCGCGGTGTCGCCATCGGCCTGCTGCAGATCAACGGCCGCATCGAGGGCGATCTGGTGGTCGCCGCACCCAAGACCGCGGGGCGCATCGCCGAGCTGCTGGTGCGCGAAGGCGACCAGGTCCAGGCCGGCCAGCTGCTGGCGCGCCTGACGGAGGATTCCAACCAGGCGCGCTGGGAGGAGTCGGAGGCCGCCGCCGGGGCGCAGCTGGCGCAGGTCGCCGCGCTGCAGGCGCAGCTCGAGCTGTTGCGCGCGGAGACGCAGGTGCAGCTCGTGTCGGCGCGGGCGGGCCTGACGGCCGCCGCCGCCGATCTGCGC
>JARLJS010000054.1 GCA_031291075.1 Nevskia sp.
AAATTTCTTCGTCATTCCCGCGCAGGCGGGAATCCAGTTTTCGATTTTGCACGAAGCTCCAAAGCAGAACTGGGTCCCCGCCTCCGCGGGGACGACAGTCCCAACTTAATAAACGGATTTCCAACTCACCACACTAGTGTGTGACCGGGTACAGCACCTGCTGTCCCCGCCAATCGAACACGATCCCTTCCGGCACGATGCCGATGATACGGGGGCCTTCCGCCAGGACGTCGCCTTCGCGGTAGCTCTTGCCGTCGATCAGCGCGAAGCGGCGCTGCGGGTTGTCGTTGTAGGCCAGCACGTCGATGCTGATGGCGGGGAAGGCGGCGCGGTAGCTTTCCGGCATCTCGTGTAGCGCCTGCCCGCCGGCGGGCGGAGCTGCCGGCCGGTTGCCTTGCGCCATCGCCGTGGCGGGTGCGGGTGGCGCCGGCATGTCGTGGTCCGCAACTGCGGCCGGAGCCGTGGTTTCCGCGGTCTCGCTTTCGTCCGGCGGAATAGTGCGCGTCGGTACGTCAGTCGCCGGCGCCGGTGCTGGCGGCCGGCGGGATACCCGTGGCGGCGGGGGCGGCGGCGCTGCCTGCTCCGTTTCTGCTTCGGTCGGCTGGGGCGGCGGCGGTGCCGGTTCGCCGTAGACATCGTCCAGCGTCGCGATCTTGTTGTCCTCGATGGTCGCCGAGGCGGCGGGTGCCGCGGCCGCTTCCTGTGTCGCGGCCGGAGGTGGTCCGGCCGGTTCCGGCGCGGGCACAGGTGGTGGCGGCACGACGGCGGCCTGGGGCGGTGCTGCGGGCTGGGCCGGCGGTGCGCTTGCCACGGCGGTTTTGGGCGTGTGCCGGCCATGCAGCAGGGCGAACGCCACTACCGCCGTCAGGATGACGGCGCCCAGCCCGGCCAGCCAGGGGCGTGGCAGCTGACGGGGTGCCGGTGTCGCGGCACCGCCCGGAACTTCGTCGAGCACCGACGCCTTGCCCTGCTTGCGCTCGCGTTCGGCGCGCTTGAGGGCATCGAGTATGTAGCTCATCCGCCGTTCTCCGTCAGGACCGGCGTACCGCTGGCACGCCCGATATCCGACAACATGATGAGCGTGCGCGTACCGACCACGCCATCCGCTTCCAGGCCGTGCGCGTTCTGGAAGTTGGCCACGGCGCTGCGCAGCTCGGGACCGTAGTTCACCGGCACCGGACCGCTGAGATTCTTGCCCTGCGCCCGCGCCAGCCGCTGGCGCAGCCATACCACGCTGGGGCCCTTGGCGCCGGGGGCGATGCTGGTGGCCTCGGTCTCACGCTGCCACAGCAGCAGGAATTCACCGCCCCACACGCCCTCGAGCTGCGACAGCGGCAGGCGCAGAGGGCCATTGCCGGTGTCGAATACCGCGCTGTCGGTGCTGAGCGAACGCAGCAGCGCGTACTGGGTCTGGCCGGAGGGCAGATTCAGGGTGAGGATGGCGGGGCGATTGAGCTGGGCCAGGTCGCCCCACTGCCCGCTGCTCCGATAGCACTCCAGGTTCATGCGCGACAGCGCGCGACAGACGTTCTCGCCGCGCGGGATCACGATCCTCGGATTCCACAGCCCGATCAGCCGGCCCATCACCAGCGGCAGCGGCTGCGCCGAGGCGCGCAGCGCACCGACGCCGGTGTCCATGGCGGTCGCCGGAGCCGGGTGCGGCGGAACGGTTGCCGCTGGCGGCGGTGCGGGAGCAGGCTGGGGCACGGTGGCGGCCGGCGGTGGGGTGGTGTCCGGCTTGCTCTCCGGCCGGTGTCCGGCGAAGCGGTCGCTCAGGATCACCGCCGCCACCACCACGGCCGATACCCCCAGCGCGGCCTCGACCCAGCGCATCGGCGGGAGTGCGGCCAGGCGCTGGCGCCATTGCTGCAGGCGGTCCCCGGCGCCGCCATGCCGCGGTTGGCCCAGCGTCTCCGCCGCGGCGTGGTCGATGACCTCGGGGGTGACGCTGCGGTGGCCCTTGGCGTAGGCGCCGAGCAGGGCGCGGTCGCACAGGATGTTGATCTGGCGGGGTATGCCCTTGGCGTAGTGGTGCACCCGGCGCATCGCGGCGTCGGTGAAGATGTCGCTGGCGCCGCCGGCCACCTGCAGGCGGTGGATGATGTATTGCATCGTCTCCACCACCGACAACGGCATCAGGTGGTAGCGGGCGGTGATGCGGGAGGCGAGCTGGCGCAGGTCGGGCCGGGCCAGCAGGTCGATCAGCTCCGGCTGGCCCACCAGCATGATGCGCAGGAGCTTCTCCTTGTCGGTCTCCAGGTTGGTGAGCAGGCGCACCTGCTCCAGCACCGAGGGGTCGAGGTTCTGCGCCTCGTCCACGATCAGCACGGTGCGGCGGCCGGCGGCGTGGGCCTGCAGCAGGTGTTCGTTGAGCGCATCGACCAGGCTCTTGATCGAGCCGGCCGGCTTGTCGTAGGGCACGCCCAGTTCGTCGCAGATGGAGGCGACGAACTCCATCTCGTTCTGGCGCGGGTTGTGGATCATCGCCACCTCGACCCCGTCCAGTTGCTGGGTGAGGAGGGTGCGCACGATGGTGGTCTTGCCGGTGCCGACTTCGCCGGTCAGCTGGACGAAGCCGCCGTATTGGCCGGTGCCGTACAGCAGGTGGCCCAGCGCCTCCTGGTGGCGCGAGCTCAGGTAGAGGAAGGCCGGATCGGGCGCGATCAGGAACGGCGGCTCGCGGAGCTTGAAGTGCGCGACGTACACGGTAGGGTCTGCCGACGGGTCGGGGCGCGGTCCAGTGCCGCGGGAATGCTGCTTTTTCCGGCGGAGTATAGCCGAAGGGCGATTTATCCCTGCCGCAGCATGTCGACGTGCACGATGCCGTCCTCCAGATAGGGGGCGGCCACCGCGGCGAAGCCGAACCCGGCATAGAAGCGTTCCAGCCGCTGCTGGGCGCCGATGCGCAGCGGCTGATCGGGGTAGCGCCGGCGGCAGCCGTCCAGCGCCTGCCGCATCAGCTCCCGTCCCAGCCCGGTACGGCGCACCCCTGGCGCGGTGACCAGCCGGCCGAGTGAGGCTTCCGGGTACTTGAGCCCGGGCGGCAGCAGGCGTGCGTAGGCCAGCAGGTCGCCGGCGGCGTCGCAGCCGCACAGGTGCTCGCAGCGGGGGTCGAGGCCATCCAGGTCCTGGAAGGCGCAGGCCTGCTCCACCACGAACACCTCGCTGCGCAGCCGCAGCAGGCGGTACAGCAGATCGGTGGACAGTTCGTCCCAACATAGCCAGCGCCAGACCAGCCTGGGGTCCATGGGAAGGCCCTAGCGTTGGAAGTCGTAGAGGCTGCCCAGGCCGAGCATCCGGGTCAGCTCGTCCAGGGCGGTGCGCGATTCGTCCAGCAGCGCGGGATCGGCGAGGTCCGCCAGCACCAGGCGGTCGCGGTAGTACCGCTGCGCCCAGGCGCGCAGGTGATCGTAGAGGGACTGATCCAGCCATACCCTGGAATTGACCGCGGCGCGCTCGCTTGCGTTCAACACCACCCGCAGGCGCAGGCAGGCCGGACCGCCGCCATTGCGCATCGACTGGCGCAGGTCGAAGGCCGTGTATCCGGCGATGGGGTTGGCCGGGTCCTGCACCAGCCGCCGGATCAGCGCCAGCACCCGCGGGTTCTCTTCGCATTCCTGCGCCGTGATGAGCCACATCGAACCGTCCGGGGCACAGACCAGCTGGCTGTTGAAGAAGTAGCTGCCCACCGCGTCCTCGAGCGGGACCTCGGCGGCGGCGATCTCCAGCAGGCAGGGCTGCACCGCGGCGTCCGACTGCTGCAGGCCGCCGCGCACCCAGGCGCAGACCGCGGCGGCATCGACGAAGGCCTGCTCGTGGTACAGCAGCACTTCGCGGTTGCCGACCGCGACGACGTCGTTGTGGAACACGCCCTGGTCGATCGCTTCCGGCCGCTGCTGGGCGAAGTGGCATAGCGCCGGATCCAGCCGGTGCAGCCGCGCCACCGCCTGGCTGGCGGCGAGCGTCTGCCGTGCCGGGTGGCTGTGCGGGCGCGGCCCTTCCTCGCCGGCGGCGCCGTAGACGAACAATTCCAGTCCGGCGGCGCCGTAGCTGGTGCAGAGCCGGGTGTGGTTGGCGGCTCCCTCGTCGCCCATCTGCGGCATGGCCGGCAGCGGCTGGTGGTGCACGAACTGCATGCTGTCGGGGAACACCGCCCGCAACGCCCTGGCGGTGGTCTCGGGCTCGATGGCGCGGTGCAGGTGGGTGGCGAGGTTGGCCGGGGTGAAGTGCACGCGGCCGTCGCCGCAGTCCGCGCTGGGCGAAACGGTGGCGGCGTTGGCGGTCCACATCGAGGAGGCCGAGGACATCGCCGCCAGCAGGCCGGGTGCCTCGCTCCGCGCCTTGCGCAGTACCGCTGCGTCGCGGCCGCCGAAGCCGAGGCGCTTGAGCGTGGGGATGTGCGGGCGTTCCTGCGGCGGCAGCACGCCCTGCGGCAGGCCGAGGTCGGCCAGGGCCTTCATCTTGTCCAGGCCCTGCAGCACCGCGGCGCGCGGGTTGGAGGGCTGTTCGGCATTGCGTGCCGAGGCCAGGTTGCCCAGGGCGAGACCGGCGTAGTTGTGGGTGGGGCCGACCAGGCCGTCGAAGTTGGCTTCGACCGTGCTCATCAGAGGCGCAGGCCGGGGGCGAGCTGGGCCGGCAGCTCGCAGGACGGCGCTTCGATCGAAGCCACCGGGTAGGCGCAGTAGTCGGCGGCGTAGAACGCGGACGGGCGATGGTTGCCGGAGGCGCCGATGCCGCCGAATGGCGCTGCGCTGGAGGCGCCGGTGGTCTGCCGGTTCCAGTTGACGATGCCGGCGCGGATGCGGCGGCGGAACTTCTCGTAGTCCTCGCGCCGGTCCGACAGCAGCGCGGCGGCGAGGCCGTAACGCGTGCGGTTGGCCAGGGCGATGGCCTGGTCGAGGTCGTCGTAGCGGTACAGCTGCAGCAGCGGGCCGAAGTATTCCTCGTCCGGCGGCTCGGCGACGCCGCCGACGTCGATCAAACCGGGGCTCAGGTAGGCCGGGCCCGCGTCCAGCCGCTTCATCTCCACCAGAGTTCTGGCGCCTAGCGCCACCAGGTGTGACTGCGCCGCCAGCATGGCATCGGCCGCGCGCGCCGATACCAGCGGTCCCATGAACGGTTGCGGCTCCGCGTCATACGGACCGATCGCCAGCGCATCGACCGCCAGGGCCAGGCGTGCGACGAAATCGTCGCCGGCGGTGCCGCTGGGCACGAACAGCCGGCGCGCGCAGGTACAGCGCTGACCGGAGGACAGGTAGGCCGATTGCACCACGTCGTGCAGCGCCGCCCGCGCGTTGGCCACCTCGCCCACGATCAGCGGGTTGTTGCCGCCCATTTCCAGCGCCAGGATGCGATGCGGGGTCTCGGCGAACCGCCGCGCCAGGATGCGGCCGGTGGCGGCGCTGCCGGTGAAGTACAGGCCGTCCAGCGCCGGGTGGGCCGCCAGCGCCTCGCCGGTGGCGCGTTCGCCTTGCAGCAGCGCCAGCACGCCGGCCGGCAGGCCGGCTTCCAACCACAGCTTGACGGTCTCCTCGGCGGTATGCGGCGCCAGTTCGCTCGGCTTGAACAGCACCGCGTTGCCGGCCAGCAGCGCCGGCACGATATGGCCGTTGGGCAGATGGCCGGGGAAATTGTAAGGGCCGAATACGGCCACCACCCCATGCGGCCGGTGACGCAGTGACTGCACCAGGTTGCCGCCCGGCGTTTCGCTGCTGCCGGTGCGGGCATGGTAGGCGCGCACCGACAGGTCGATCTTGCCGATCATGCTCTGCACCTCGCCGCGGGCGTCCCACAGCGGCTTGCCGGTCTCGGCGCCGATCACCCGGGCCAGGCGTTCCTTGTCACGCTGCAGCAGCGCGGCGAAACCGCGCACGATCTGCTCGCGCTCGGCGAACGGCCGGTCGGCCCAGGCGGGGAAAGCGGCGTGTGCCGTCTGCAAGGCGTGCTCCACGTCGGTGGCGTCGGCCGCGCTGCCGTGCCAGAGCACGCCGCCATCGGACGGATTGATGCTGCTGAACACCGGGCCCCCGCCCGGACGCCATCGGCCGTCGATCAGCAGGGAAGGGTGGATGCTCATGGGGCTCCTCCGCGCGGCGCGGGAAACCAGGCGTCGGTGCGGCCGAGGACGTGGTACAGCAGCAAGCCGATCCACTCCTTCTCGGCCAGGCCGACGCGGGTCAGTTGCACACCTGTTTCGAACGCGGCCCAGTCCTGGTTGTCGCCGATGAAGTTCACGGGGTAGGGCACCACGTCCCAACCCGCCATCCGGAAGCAGCCGACCGAGCGCGGCATGTGCCAGGCCGAGGTCACCAGCAGCCAGGTCTGGCCCGCCCTGGGGTCGGCCAGCTTCTTCGAATAGAGGGCGTTCTCCCAGGTGTTGCGCGACTCGCGCTCGAAAATCACCCGCGAGGAATCGACGCCGAGGGATTCGAGCAGCGGCCGCACGAGGTCGGCTTCGCGGACCTGCCGGTGACGCAGCAGGCCGGTGCCTCCGCTGTACACCAGCTTTGCGTCCGGATAACGCCGCGCCAGCGCGACGAAGCCGGTGATCCGTTCGCCCGCCAGATTCAGCGCCGGACGCTGCGGTCCCGGCGAATCCTCGGGCGAGATGGCGCCACCCAGCACGATGATGCCGTCGACATGGGCCGGCAGCTCCGTTACCGGGAAGCGCCGCTCCAGCGGCGCCGCCACCCAGTGGCTCAACGGCATCAGCCCCAGCGTGCCGACCAGCAGAATCGCCGCCAGCAGCAGACCACGGCTCAGGCCGGGACGGCGGCGGTGCCACAGGAGCGCGCCGAGCAACAGCAAGGCCAGCAGCGTCCCCGGTGCCAGCATGGCCCACAGGATCTTGGAGACGACGAAGCTCATGACAGCGGCACCAGGCGCACGCTCTCACCGGCCTCCACCTCCAGCGCATCGGCCAGTTCGCGGCTCAGCACGACCTGCGAGCCGTCCGGCGCCAGCGCGGCCATGGCGCAGCGGAACCCGGCCAGGCGGGTATTGGCGACCAGGTGCGATGTGCCGGCGCCGCTTTCACCGATCGCAGCCGTCAGCAGCTGCGAGCGCCGGATGCTGCGGATGTCGGCCAGCGGCGCCTCCACGGTGGGGCCGCCGTCGAAGATGTCGACGTAGCCCTGGTAACGGAAGCCCTCCTGCTCCAGCAGGTGCAGCGCCGGCGCCGTCTGCGGGTGCACCTGGCCCATCACCGCCTGCGCCTCGGCCGACAGCAGCACGGTGTAGATCGGATGCTTGGGCATCAGCTCGGCGATGAAGGCCTTGTTGCCCATGCCGACGATGTGTTCGGCGCGGCCGTAGTCGATCGAGAAGAAGTGCCGGCCCAGCCCTTCCCAGAACGGCGAGCGGCCGAACTCGTCGGACACGCCGCGCATCTCGGCGATCACCTTGGTGGCGAAGCGCTGGCGGAACTGCGCCATGAAGGCGAAGCGGCATTTCGACAGCAGGCGACCGCCGCCGCCGCCGCGGAAGTCCGGCGCCAGGTACAGCGACACCAGCACGCTGGCGCCGGTGTAGTCGTTGGACAGGTACAGCGTCGGCGTGCGGCGGTATACGTCCAGCTCGTGGCTGGCGTGGACGGTGAGGCCGACGTGGTAGTTGTAGAACGGCTCGTCGAGGCCGCAGGCCGCTTCCACCGCGCAGCAGCCGCCGACGCGTCCGCTCTCCAGGTCCTGCAGCACGAACATGTAGCGCTGGTGGCCGGGTGTCTCCGCCGCGGCCGCGAACGAGCGTTCCGACAGTTCGATCTTGCGTTGCAGGTACTCGCGCACCGGCGGCAGCGAGGTGAAGCCGGCGCCGGCGGTCTCCGCCATCTGCAGCAGGGCGTCCAGGTCGGCGGCACGGATCGGGCGGATGATCTTCATGGCGTGGATCAGGCGCGCAGGCGCTCGCGCAGGCTGCGCAGGCCCCAGGAGCGGTAGCGCGCCTGGATGCGGCGCAGCTCGAACGGCGAAGTGGCGGCGTCGTTGAGCCCGAACTGGGTGGTGCAGGCGGTGCGGTAGCCTGCCTCGATCACCAGGTCGCGCACCCGTTCGTTCCAGGCGCCGTAGGGATAACAGAAGTGCGCCACGGGAACGCCCAGCAGGTCCTCCAGCTTCTTCTTGCTGGCGGCGATCTCCTCGCGCGCCTGTGCGGGAGTGACCTCGGTCAGCCGCGCGTGGCTGAGGGTGTGGGAGCCGATCACGTGCCCGGCGGCGAGCCATTCGCGCAGCTGGGCGTGGTCCATCAACGGTTCGTAGGCTTCGCCGAGAGGCAGGTCCCACTCGTTGCCGCCGCCGATGCGGTCGGCCACCACGTATTGCACCGCCTGGAAGCCCTGCTCGGCGAGGGGCTCGAGGCCGTAGCGCAGCACGTTGACGTAGCCGTCGTCGAAGGTGATGCCGATGCGGCCGGGTTCGGTTGCCTGACCGGCCGCCACCGCGTCGAGGTCGCAGGAGCGATAGCCGGCTTCGCGCAGCTCCCGCAGTTGCCGCGCGAACAGCCTGTCGCCGACATAGAGGCCCTTGAGGCGCACGCCGCGTGGCCGCGGGCCCAGCTTGTGGTACATCAGCAGCGGCAGGCCGCCACCGAAGTATTCGCGGAATGGCGCCAGCGCCGCATAGGTGGAGGGTGGTTGGGCGGTCATCCCAGGATCATTGCCAGGTCAGTTCGCCGGAGGCCAGGCGCAGCAGCAGCAGCGCGCTGAGCCTGGCGCGTTCCGCCAGGCTCGCGATGCGCATCCACTCCCGGTCCGAATGGATCTCGCCGCCGACGACGCCGAGGTTGTCCACGTTGGGCAGGCCCAGAGCGGCCAGGTTGTTGCCGTCGCAGCAGCCGCCGGTGGGGCGGAACTGCAGCTCCAGGCCGAGCGTCGCTCCGCAGTCGCGCAGCAGGTGTTGCAGCCGGGTCATGCCGGCGCTGGCCGGCTTGGGCGGGCGGGTGAAGCCACCGCGCAGTTCCAGGGCATAGCCCTCCTGCCGGCTGGCGGCGTCGAGCAGTCCTTGCAGGTTATGCAGGAGCCAGGGTTCGTCGTCCGTCGAGGTGGTGCGCACGTTGAATTTGAGCACGCAGCGGTCGGGCACGATATTGAGCGGTCCGCCGCCGTGCGCGTAGCCGAGATTGAGGGTGAGGCCTTCGCGCCGGCCGTTCAGGTTCTGCAGTTCCGCGGCCAGCTTCACGGCCGCGGCGATCGCGTTGCGGCCGTCCTCCGGGTTGCGTCCGGCATGGGCGGCACGGCCGCGCACGATTACGTCGAAGTTGCCGCTGCCCTTGCGCTCCGAGGCCAGGCCGCCGTCGGCGTAGGCGGGTTCGTACACCAGGCCGAAGTGGTTGCGCCGCGCCGCCTCTGCCAGCAGGGCGGCGGAGCCCGGCGAGCCGATTTCCTCGTCGGGGTTGAGCAGCACCTCCCAGCCCAGGTGTTCGCGGTGCGGGCTCCGCTCCAGCGCCGCCAGCGCCAGCCACAGCACCAGCAGCCCGCCCTTCAGGTCGGCCACGCCCGGACCGTGCAGGCGCTCGCCGTCGCGGCGCGCGGCCTGGAACGGATGGTCCGTGCCGAACACCGTGTCGAGGTGGCCGCACAGGAATACGCGCAGCGGAGCCTGCGGTCGCTTGCGCAGGCGCAGCGCCGGTCCGAGTGGACGCTCGCGCCATTCGCCGCGGTCGTCGGTATAGCGGTAAGGGGGCACGGCGATGCGCTCGGCCTGTGCCTGCAGCGGTTCGAACAGCGCCTGCATGCGCGCGGCGCAGGCTTCCACCCCGGCGGCGTTGAAGCTGCCGGAGTTGATGCTGGACAGGTGCAGCAATTCCTCGCACGCCGCCGCGGCCTGTCCTTCGATCCACTGCAGGGGCGTGGTGCCGTTCGTGCCCTGGGGGAGCGGAAAAGACATGCAGATAGTCTACTCTGGGCCCGACCGCACCGGCTCATGCTGCGTTGCGGTAGCCTTTAAACTCGTCGCCTGGGCAACGCGTCAAACGCCTTTCCATCGAGGGAGCGGGATATGCGGGTAACGAGCAGGATGCTGGGCATGCTGGCCGCTTGCGCGGTGCTGACGGCTGTCGCCGCGCCGGCCGGCGACGATGTGGCGGCGCTCAATGGGCTGCTCGCCGAGCAGTGGGAGTACACGCTACGGGAGGCGCCGGAGTTCGCCACCCTGATCGGCGACTACCGCTACAACGACCGCTGGAGCGACGTGTCGCTGGCCCACGTGAGGCAGCAGAAGCAGGACCTGGAGGAGTTCCGCAAGCGCTTCGAGGCCATCGATCCGGCCGGTTTGCCGGAGCAGGGCCGGCTCAACCGCGAGCTGATGCTGCGCCAGCTCGGCGACGGGTTGGCGCAGAACCTGACCGTGTCGCGCCTGCAGGACGGCATCGCGGGCCTGGAGCTGCGCAACAACGAGATGCCGCTGGATCAGTTCAACGGCGTGCACTTGGCATTGGCACAGATGGTGGTCACGTTCCCGTTCGACAACACCCGTCACTACGAGGACTACCTGGCACGGCTGCACCAGATCCCGCGCCTGCTGGAGCAGGAGACCGAGGTGGCGCGGCAGGGCCTCAAGGACGGGTTGATGCCGCCGAAATTCCTGCTGGAAGAAGTGGCCGGGCAGGTTCGCTCCATCGCCGAACCCGCCGGCGAGGCCAGCGTGTTCGGGCAGCCGGTCAAGCAGTTCCCGGATGCGGTGCCGCAGGCGGACCGGCAGCGTCTGCACGACGCCGTCATCCAGGCGGTGGATACCGAGGTGCGCCCGGCCTATACGAAGCTGGCCGCTTTTGTCGCCGACGAGTACGCGCCCAAGGGGCGCCTGCAGCCGGGTTTGTGGAGCCTGCCCGACGGTGCTGCGCGCTACCGCTTCGCCATCCGCCTTCAGACCACCACCGAAATGGACCCGGAGCGCATCCACCGGCTGGGCCTGGCCGAGGTCAAGCGCGTCGAGACCGAGATGACGGCGATCGCGCGCAAGCTGCACTACAAGGACTTGCGCACCATGCGCGCGGAGTTGCGCGCTGATCCCAAGGTTCACGCCACCTCGCGCCAGCAGATCCTGGACTTGTTTACGCACTACATCGCGCAGATGCAGCCCAAACTGCCGGAGTTGTTCGGCCTGCTGCCCAAGACCGCGGTCCAGGTGGTGCCGGTGCAGGCCTACCGCGAAAAGGAGGCGGCCCCCGCCGAGTACAACCAGGGGACTCCCGACGGCTCGCGCCCCGGCATGGTCTACGTCAATACCGGTGACTACGCCAGCCGCTCGCTGCTGTCGATGGAGGCCACGGCTTACCACGAGGGCGTGCCCGGCCATCACATGCAGATCTCCATCGCCCAGACCCTGCCGGGCCTGCCGCCGTTCCGCCAGCAGTCCGGCTACAACGCCTATGCGGAGGGCTGGGCGTTGTACGCCGAGCGCCTCGGCAAGGACATCGGCTTCTACCAGGATCCCCTCAGCGACTACGGCCGGCTGTGCGGCGAACTGCTGCGCGCCGACCGCCTGGTGCTCGATACCGGCGTGCACTACAAGCATTGGACCCGCGAACAGATGGTGGCGTTCTTCCGCGCCCACTCCTCGGAGGACGAGCCGGACATCCAGGCCGAGACCGACCGCTATATCGTGTGGCCGGCGCAGGCGCTGGGCTACAAGCTGGGGCAGCTCAGGATCCTGGAGCTGCGCGAGCGGGCGAAGCGCGAGCTGGGCAGCCGCTTCGATATCCGCGCCTTCCACGACAAGATTCTCGACGGCGGCGGCCTGCCGCTGGACGTGATGGAGCGGCGTGTCGACGACTGGATCGCCGCGCAGCGACAGGCTGCGGCCGTGCCGCCGCACAGCTGACGCCGTTCCGGTACGCCGGTGCCCGCAAAAACGCTAAACTGCGCACCGCCCGGCGGCGGGCTCAAACCGTCCGCTGCCGGTTCCAGCGCCCCGGTAGCTCAGTGGATAGAGCGACCGCCTCCTAAGCGGTAGGTCACAGGTTCGATTCCTGTTCGGGGCGCCATTTGCCGCCCAGTGCTTCAGAGTGCGTCCAGCGGGATCTTGAGATAACGCTGCCCGTTGCCTTCCGGCTCGGGCAGCGCTCCCGCCCGGATATTGACCTGCACCGACGGCAGGATCAGCACCGGCATTTCCAGGGTGGCGTCGCGCGCATTCCGCATGGCCGCGAAGGCGCTTTCGTCGACGCCGTCGTGCACGTGGATGTTGCGGGCGCGCTGCTCGGCCACGGTGGTCTGCCACATCGGTCCGCGTTCCGGTGGCGGGTAGTCGTGGCACATGAACAGGCGGGTGTGTTCCGGCAGCGCGAGCAGCCTGCGAATCGAGGCGTACAGAACATGGGCGTCTCCGCCAGGGAAGTCGCAGCGCGCCGTTCCCACGTCCGGCATGAACAAGGTGTCGCCCACGAACACGGCGTCGCCGATCTTGTAGGCCATGTCCGCCGGCGTGTGGCCCGGCACCAACATCGCCTCGGCGGTTAGCTCGCCGATGCGGAAGGTCTCGCCGTCGGCGAACAGGTGATCGAACTGCGAGCCGTCCTGCCTGAATCCGCTGCCCAGGTTGAACAGGCATTTGAACACACCCTGCACCTCGCGGATGCGGTCGCCGATCGCCACGCGGCCGCCCAGGCGTTCGCGCAGAAAGTGAGCCGCGGAAAGGTGGTCCGCGTGGGCATGGGTTTCCAGGATCCAGTCGACGCCCAGGCCGGTGGCGTGCACGAACTGCACGAGCTTGTCCGCCGACGAGGTGGAGGTGCGTCCCGCCTTGGGATCGTAGTCCAGCACCGGGTCCACGATGGCGGCGCGCCCGCCGGGCCGGTCGTAGATCACGTAGCTGACGGTGCAGGTGACGCTGTCGTAAAACGCCTCGATCATCGGTTGCATAGGAGTGCGCTCGGGTTGCTGTTGCATTTAATATATAAATATATATAATATATTTCAATATATTATTTTGCAGTGTTTCCGCATGGCCCTGAACCCCGACTCGATGCGCGCCGCCGCCACGCAGGCCACTGGCGTGCTGCGCTCGCTGGCCAACGAGGACCGGCTGCTGCTGCTGTGCCAGCTCAGCCAGGGCGAGAAATCGGTGGGAGAACTGGAAAGCTTGCTGGACCTGCATCAGCCCAGCCTGTCGCAGCAGCTTGGCGTGCTGCGCAGCGAGGGGCTGGTGCGGACCCGCCGCGAGGGCAAGCGCATCTACTACTCGATCGCCAGGCCGGACGTGCTGACGCTGCTCAACACGTTGTACGGGCTGTATTGCCCGGACGAGTAGAGCATCTTCGTTTAGATGCATACATATTTTTTCCCCTCTCCCGCTTGCGGGAGAGGGGTAGGGGAGAGGGGCTTTGCGTGAACGAGAAGCCCCTCTCCCGGCCCTGCGGGCCACCCTCTCCCGCAAGCGGGAGAGGGGAAAGAACGCGTGCACTAGGAGGTTCGCATGTCGATCGATTGGGTCCACTTCACGCCGTTCACGGCCCTGGCGGGCGGCCTGCTCATCGGCACGGCCGCGGCTTTGCTCCTCGTGCTCGACGGCCGCATCGCCGGCATCAGCGGTATCGTCGGCGGCCTGCTGCGCCCCAGGCGCGGTGAACTGGCCTGGCGCCTGGCCTTCGTCGCCGGCCTCGCCGTGGCTGCGCCCTTGTATCGCTGGTTCGCGGTGATGCCGGAGCCGCAGTTGGACGCACCGACGCCCTTGCTGCTGCTGGCCGGCCTGCTGGTCGGCCTGGGCACCCGCTACGGTTCCGGCTGCACCAGCGGACACGGCGTGTGCGGCCTGTCACGCCGGTCGCCGCGCTCCTTCGCGGCGACCCTTGCCTTCATGGCCGCCGGCTTTGCGACCGTCTACCTGCTGCGCCACCTGCTGCCGCGGTGAGGTACATCATGAACATCGTCTCCGCGTTTTTCGCGGGCCTGCTGTTCGGCGTGGGCTTGATCGTGGCCGGCATGGCCAACCCGGCCAAGGTGCTGGCGTTCCTCGACCTGGCCGGTGCCTGGGATCCCTCGCTGGCCCTGGTGATGGGAGCAGCCATCGCGGTGGGCCTGCCGGTCTTCGCCGCATTCGGGCGCAGGCGCGCCTCCTTGCTGGGTGAGCCGCTGCAGATCCCGGCGAACCGGACCATCGACCGGCGCCTGATCGCGGGCAGCGCGCTGTTCGGCGTGGGCTGGGGCATGGCCGGCATCTGCCCCGGGCCGGCCGTCGTGCTGCTCGGCGCGGGCGTACCGCGAGCGGTGCTGTTCGTCGCCGCCATGCTGGCCGGCATGGCCTTGTTCGAATGGCTGGAGCAACGGCCTGCGCGGCGCCGGGCTCCGCTGCGCGAGAGCACGGCCGGCGCAGATTCCGATTCGTGATCGTCTCGCTGCTGCTGGGGGTGCTGGTCGGCATCGTCCTGGGCCTGACCGGCGCGGGTGGCGGCATCCTGGCGGTGCCGGCGCTCGTGTTCGGGCTCGGTTGGAGCATGCAGCAGGCGGCGCCGGTGGCCTTGATCGCGGTGGCGGGCGCGGCGCTGGTAGGCGCCGCCGAAGGGCTGCACCTGGGTGTGGTGCGCTACCGCGCCGCGGCGCTGATGGCGGCAGCCGGCATCCCCTTCACCCTGCTCGGCGTACGCGCGGCGCACCACTTGTCGCAGCCCCGGCTTGGCACCGCCTTCGCCGGGGTGATGCTGCTGGTCGCCTTCCGCATGCTGCGGGCCGAACGCCAGGCTTGGGAACATCGCGCGGAGGCGGACCACGGATTGGCCCGCATCGATCGCGACACCGGACGCATCCGCTGGTCCTGGCCCACCGCGGCCCTGATCGCCGCCATCGGCGCCGCCACCGGCTTCATCACCGGGCTGCTTGGTGTCGGCGGCGGCTTCGTCATCGTGCCCATGCTGCGCCGCCACACCGGCATCGGCATGCATGGCGTCGTCGCCACCTCGCTGATGGTGATCGCCCTGGTCAGCGGCGGCGGTGTGGCGCTGACGGTACTGAACGGAGCCGATATGCCCTGGCGGGTGGCGGCATGGTTCGCGGCCGCCACCGCGGCCGGCATGCTGGCCGGCCGGCAGCTGGTGAGGCGGCTGCCGCCGCGGCAGGTGCAGTACGGATTCGGCGCCACCCTGGCCTGCGTGGCGCTCGCCATGCTGGGCCGGAGTCTGTGGCTGCTGGCATAAGAAAAATGCACGGTCCGGCCTGCGCGCGCCCTGCCCGGGCCCCGCGGGTTGGATAATTTCCCTGGTCTGTCCGAAACTGCAGTTTCACGCATCGCCGATCGGGTGGCCCCCGTCCTGTCGGACGGGGGTGCGGCGATGCCGTTCCAGGACGACCAGTCCGCTCGGGAGAGGGCATGGCCTCACCGCTGTTCCGTGTCAAAGACATCGACCGGCTCAAAGCCGACGCAGAGTGCGCCGAGCGCCGCCTGAGCAAGTCCCTGGGCTGGGTCAGCCTGACTTCGCTCGGCATCGGGGCGGTGATCGGCTCCGGTATCTTCACCGTGATCGGTACCGCCATCTCCGGCGAGAAGTTCGAGGCCTCCTCCATCCTCAATGCGCCCCTGCTGGAATACCTGATCCACCATTCCGCCAGCTTCGGCCGGCCGGGGGCGGGGCCGGCCATCGCCCTGTCGTTCCTGCTGGTGGCCCTGGCCTGCGCCTTCGCCGCGCTGTGCTATGCCGAGCTGGCGGCCATGATCCCCATCGCCGGCAGCGCCTATACCTATACCTATGCCACGTTGGGCGAGCTGGTCGCCTGGATCATCGGCTGGGACCTGATCCTGGAGTACGCGGTCAGCAACATGGCGGTGAGCGTGGGCTTCTCCGCCCACTTGGTGGGCCTGCTGGACTGGTTCGGCATCGAGCCGGATCTGCGCTGGATCACGCCGGCATACCTGCCGGCGGGCCTCAGCGACCTGCAGAACAACACGCTCTATCCGCCGGGCTGGCACTTCGGCTTCAACGTCCCGGCCTTCCTGGTGGTGATGCTGCTCACTTTCGTGCTGGTGCGCGGCATCCGCGAGTCGGCCCGCACCAACAACATCATGGTGCTGCTCAAGGTGGCGGCGATCCTGGTGTTCGTGGGCTGCGCTGCCGGCTACGTCCACCCGGACAACTGGCACCCTTTCGCCCCCAACGGCTGGGGCGGCGTGCTCACCGGCGGCTCCGTCATCTTCTTCACCTATATCGGCTTCGATTCCGTCTCCACCGCCGCGGAGGAGTGCCGCAACCCGCAGCGCGACCTGCCCATCGGCATCATCGCCACGCTGGGGGTCTGCACCGTCCTCTATATTGCGGTGGCGGTGGTGCTCACCGGCCTGGTGCCCTGGCAGAGCCTGCTGGACGATGCCGCGCCGGTGGTCAACACGCTCAAGAAGCTGCACCTGGACGGTGTGCGCCTGGTGGTGCTGCTGGGGGCGCTGGTGGGCATGGTGTCCTCGCTGCTGGTGTTCCAGCTGGGGCAGGCGCGGGTGTGGTTCGCCATGTCGCGCGACGGTCTGCTGCCGCGCGTATTCGGCCGCGTCCACCCGCGCTTCCGCACCCCGGATTTTTCCACCTGGGCGGCCGGCTTCGCCGTCGGCATCCCCGCCGGGCTGCTCGACATCGGCACCCTGGCCGACCTGTCCAACATCGGCACCCTGTTCGCCTTCGCCCTGGTCGCCGCCGGCGTGCTGATCCTGCGCTACCGCGAACCCGACCGCCCACGACCGTTCCGCGCCCCGGGAGGACCGCTCGCACCGGTGGCCACTATCCTGACCTGCGTACTGCTCATGATGGGGCTTTCCATCACCAACTGGCTGCGTTTCTTCGCCTGGCTGGTGCTCGGGCTGGGGATTTACTTCGGGTATGGGCGGCGGCGGAGTATGCTGAACGCGGAGCCGGGCTGAACCCGGCCTGCGGTGGGCGGTCCGTCACATCTCTTTTGCACACCCGCGGGCATGATCCGAGGCACGCAGGGGTGCGCAGACGGTTGATGCACAAGCGGAACTTCGAAACCGCTTTGCATTTGCAGTCGATTTTCTTGTTTTCGTTCGGGTTTAAGGCTAGGATCGGCGACAGGGATATGCCGCATTCCTGCGGACGATTTGGGGGAGTTCATGCGCGGTCAGACGATTCTCAAGTCCGGTGCTGCGGTTTTCTTCAGTGTCCTGCTGGCCGCGTGCAGCGGCGGCGGCTCCAATACTATTGGCACCGGCTCTTCGGGCGGTACTACGTCCAGCAGCAGTTCGAGCTCCAGTTCCAGCTCGAGCAGCGGCTCTGGCAGCGGCAGCTCGAGCGGAAGCGGATCTAGCAGCGGTAGCGGCGGAGCAGTGGTGTCCTCGATCACCTTGATTTCCAGCTCCGCACAATTGCCGTCAGCATCTAGTTCGGCATCCAGTGCTGTGACCTTGTCAGCGATAGTGAAGGACACCAATAACAACCTGGTTTCAGGTGTTGCGGTGGCTTTCAGCGCCACCGCCGGCGGCATTGCTCCGCAGAGTTCCGGCGTTACCGATGCAAGCGGGACCGCGACAGCGTTGCTCACCACGGCCGGAGATCCGTCCAATCAGGTCATTACAATCAGGGCGAGGTCCGGCGCGGCATTGGCGTCAATCCAGGTTCCTGAGACCGGGACCACTTTGAACGTGAGTGGGCCTCCTGTCGTGGGTTCGGGCGCAACCGCGAATTACACTGTTACTCTGACGAATTCGTCTGCCGTCGGCCTGTCCAACAAGACCGTTTCACTGGCATCCGCGCTGGGTAACGGGATTACGCCCGCCAGCGCACTCACCGACGTGAACGGCCAGGCCAAGTTTGTGTACACCGGTACAACGGGCGGTAGCGATACGCTTACCGCTTCGGCCGCCGCGCTGAATGCTTCCAATACGACCACGATCGCGGTGTCGCCGACGAAGCTGGCGTTTTCGGCGCCCGCCGCGAATACGACAATTCCGTTTGGCGCTGTGCAACCGGTCACGGTGCAGTACACGCAGAACGGGGCGCCGGTTCCTAATGCCACGATCAGCTTTTCCGCGACGCGTGGGACTTTCAACGGCGCATCGGCGACGTCTGCAACTGCGACAACTGATGCGAGCGGCAATGCGACAGTAAATATCCAGTCGAACGGATCGGGTGGAGCTGGCGGATCCATCGTTTCCGCGCAGGCTGCGAATAATGGGCCGTCAGCCACGCTTGCGGTGGTATTTCAAGCCAATGCGCCTGCCACCATCGCAATTCAGGCGACCCCTTCGACCATTGCGCCGTCGGCGACCAGTACGGTGACGGCGGTAGTTCGTGATGCGAGCGACAATCTCGTAGCTGGTCAGTTGGTGAATTTCGTCTTGACCGATCCGACGGGAGGCTCGCTGTCTTCCGCGTCGGGTACGACCGATCAGTCAGGATCCGTGACCGTTACGTACCAGGCGACATCGACGACCAGTGCGATAAACGGTGTTCAAATCAGCGCATCCGTGAACGGTACCGGTGTCACCACTGCGGCGCCTGCGCAGATTACGGTGGGCGGCAAAGCGCTGAGAATTACCATGGGCACGGGCAATACGATTACGGTGCTTGACCAGACACGCTATCAAATGCCCTACTCGGTGTTGGTCACGGATTCGGCGGGCAATCCGCCTCCCAATGGAACCACGTTCAGTCTTTCGCTGGTTTCCCAGGCGTATCAGAAGGGTTCTTATACTTTTCCCACGGGCGCCAGCGAGTGGCAGCAAAACTTTACGGTTAGTAGCGATCCGGACTTTGATAGCACAGGATTTGGCTGCAAAAACGAGGACGCAAACGGAAACGGAATCCTCGACACGGGCGAGGATTACAACAGCAATGGTGTCCTTGACCCAGGAAATGTTGCGAGCGTTCCATCCACCCTGGCGCTGGACGCCACCGGCTCGGCGCAGTTCTTCATCACATATCCGAAGGATCACGCTAATTGGGTTGAGGTGAAATTGACAGGCATCGCAACAGTGGCTGGAACTGAAACGACCGCTACTCGAATTTTTATCCTGCCGATCTTGCAGTCGGATCTTTCGAATCAAAATGTGCCGCCGCCGGGCCACCCGAGTCCGTACGGCGTGGCGACGAGCTGCGCTAGTCCGAATTGAGGTGGGAAGCGGCGACTGGTGCGGTGCCATTTCGGTCCGGCGGGGACGCATAACCTAAGGCCGGCGGAGGTAGATAGGAAGGCGACGTAGGCTTTCTGCGCTGGGCTGCATTGCTTTCCGATCGATAGTCGAAGCTGAATCTTGGCTTTAGTCGATCTGCCGCCTTCGGCACCTCCGGCCGGTTCGATATGACCGGCGGACAATAAGCGGCTCCGCCGCTAGCTTGGCAGCGGGCTACACTGGGACATCTCAGCAACTACAAGGAAAGTCCCATGCTGATCGGCGTTCCCAAGGAGATCAAGGTCCACGAGTACCGCGTCGGGCTGACGCCGGCGGGGGTGCGCGAGCTGGCCGGGCATGGCCACCAGGTGCTGGTGCAGTCGCTGGCGGGGGCGGGCGTCGGCATCGGCGACGTGCAGTACCGGGCGGCCGGTGCGCAGATCGCGACGGATGCGGCGGAGGTGTACCGGCGCGCCGACATGATCGTGAAGGTGAAGGAGCCGCAGCCGGTGGAGTGCGGGATGCTGCGTGCCGGGCAGCTGCTGTTTACCTACCTGCACCTGGCGCCGGATCCGGAGCAGACCAAGGGGCTGGTGGAGTCCGGTTGTGTCGCCATCGCCTACGAGACGGTGACGGATGGCCATGGCGGCCTGCCGCTGCTGGCGCCGATGAGCGAGGTGGCGGGACGGATGTCGATCCAGGCGGGCGCACACGCCATGGAGAAGGCGCAGGGCGGCAACGGTGTGCTGCTGGGCGGCGTGCCGGGCGTGACGCCGGCCAAGGTGCTGGTGATCGGCGGCGGCGTGGTGGGCTACAACGCGGCGCGCATCGCCGTGGGTATGGGGGCACACGTGACGGTGCTGGATCGCTCGCTGCCGCGCCTGAACTGGCTGGACACGACCTTCGAGGGCCGCCTCACCGCGCTGTTCTCCACCGCGGACGCGCTGGAGACGGAGGTGAGCCAGGCGGACCTGGTGATCGGCGCGGTGCTGGTACCCGGCGCGGCTGCGCCCAAGCTGGTGACGCGCGCCATGCTCAAGAAGATGAAGCCGGGTGCGGTGGTGGTGGACGTGGCCATCGACCAGGGCGGCTGCTTCGA
The DNA here is from genome assembly GCA_031291075.1 of Nevskia sp. Classification (GTDB taxonomy): domain Bacteria; phylum Pseudomonadota; class Gammaproteobacteria; order Nevskiales; family Nevskiaceae; genus Nevskia. The sequence goes on from JARLJS010000054.1 coordinate 20,134, forward strand.
GACCTCACGTCCCACCACGCACCAGAATCCGACCTACGTGGAGGAAGGCGTGGTGCACTACTGCGTCGCCAACATGCCGGGCGGGGTGGCGCGCACGTCCACCTTCGCGCTGACCAATGCCACGCTGCCGTTCGTGCTGGCGCTGGCCGGGAAGGGGTACAAGCACGCCTTGCTGGACGATCCGAACCTGCGCGAGGGCTTGAACGTGCACCGCGGCGAGGTTACCTACCGCGCGGTGGCGGAGACTCTGGGGTATGCGTATCGGCCGGCGCTGGAGGCCTTGGAGGGGGCGTAGCCGGCGGAGCGGGTGTTCTTCTCGCCTCTCCCCCCTGGGAGAGGCCGCGCCGTCAGGCGCGGGTGAGGGCGCACCGTTTCGATGGAACGCAAACTTCTCCGCCTCAGCAGCCCTCACCCCTACCCCTCTCCCAAGGGGAGAGGGGATTTTGTGAATGACAGCTTACGCCGGTATGACGCGGGTTATTTACGCCTTCTTACGCCTTGGCGGCGAAAGCGCGGCACCAGCCGTTCTTGTTCACGGCCTTGCCCGGGAAGGCGCCGCAGCCGGCCCAATCGCCGCTGGCGGTGGCGGGCTGGAACAGGGCGCACTTGGAGCACTGGCTTCCGGCCTTGAACGCGGTTTCCTTCTTCGCATCGATCTTGGAGGCGTCGTTGGTATATCCCAGCGCCTTGGCGGTGGGATCGTCCGGGCTCAGGTGCGGCAGATCGGCGGCCTGGGCCGGCGCCATGCGCAGCAGCGGCAGGGCGGCAACGCCCAGCGCGACGCGGCTGAGGAAGCGGCGGCGATCGGAAGAGACGGGATTCGACATGGTGCGTACTCCGGTAAGTTGAGGGAGGGAGCCAAGCACTTCTTGAGCGTGAAGCGATCTTAGCTTAGACCAAAAACAGACGGCGCAGGCTAGCAGACATCGGCGGCGGGCCGGGTAACGAGAATCGCTCGCGTCTGGTGACGGGTGAGGTTACCTGCGGCGCAGGCGAAGACGGGGCCTTTTCCCCCTCATCCCTCTCAGGGCGCGAAGCGCCCGACCTCGCTCTTCACGGGGCTCGTTTCGCGCCCTGCCCAAGTGAACTGGACCAGCACGGCGGCCAGCGTCTGCATCGCCAGCACCAGCGCCACGCAGGCGGGCCAGCCGCCCCAGGACCAGAACGCGGCCGGCAGGCTGGCGCCGACGCTGCCGCCGATGTAGTAGCTGGTGAGGTACAGGCCCACGGCGGCGGAGCGCGCGGCGACGGCCAGGCGCGGCACCGCCACGGTGGCCAGCGACTGCACGATGAAGATGCCGCCGGAGCTGAGGACCAGCCCCAGCAGGATCTGCGGCAGCCAATGGCGCAGGGTCAGCAGCAGGCCGGTGGCGCTCGCCGCCAGCGCGGCCAGGCCCACGTTGCGCGGGCTCCAGCGCAGGGCCCAGCGGCCGCTGAACGGCGTGACCGCCATGCCCGCCAGGAACACGAAGAAGATGAACGACAGGGCGTGGGTGGACAGCCCGAACGGCGGGGCGCTCAGGTAGAAGTTGAGATAGGTGAAGCTCGCCACCTGCGAGAACAGCAGGGTGAAGCCGATGCCGTAGGTGGCGAGCAGCGATGCGTTGCGCAGGTGGCCGGTCACGCCGGACAGGGAAGCCAGCAGCGAGCGGGTGGGTTTGAAGTTCCGCGAGCGGGGCAGCAGCGTTGCGATCAGCGGCAGGAAGCCGAGGTTGAGCAGGCCCATCACCACGAAGGCGGTGCGCCAGCCGTATTGGGCGGTGACCAGACCGGTGATGAAGCGGCCGCAGAAGCTGCCGAGCACGGTGCCGGCGACGTAAAGCGCGGCCACCGAGGCAGCCTCGACCGGCTCCCATTCCTCCGCGATGTAGGCCACCACGCTGGCGAAGATGCCGGGGATGACCATGCCCTGCACCGCCCGCCAGGCCAGCAGCACGGCCAGGTTGTTGGCGGTGGCGGAGCCGAAGGTGGCCAGGGTGAGCAGGCTCAGCGCGCCGAGCAGCACGCGACGGCGGCCGAAGCGGTCGGCCAGGCCGCCGGCGAAGGGGGCTGCGCAGGCCACGCCGAGGGTGGTGACGGTGACGGTGAGGCTGACCTGGGCCACGCTGGCGTCGAAGACCCGGCGCAGCTCGGGCAGCAGGGCCTGGGTGACGTAAAGCTCGAAGAAGGCGCACATGCCGGCGGCGACCACCGCCAAACGTCTTCGTTCGATCTGCACCGCGGGCTCCGTCGAAAAGCTGCGGCAGCTTAGGGCTTGCGAGGGTATCCCGCAAATATCGGTTGGGAGTATTTTTCGGTCGGATGCGGGTTCGTTGTTTCCCCTCTGCAGCGTGCGGGAGAGGGGAACAACTTCCGCATCCCAGCGGTATCCCGAATCGGAAAGTGCGCCTGAGTTTCCGTCACCCGTCAGCGCGGAAATCGGGGCCGGAGCTGGTGTATGAGTTCCAACTCGCAACGCCAGGGTCAGGGAGAGGGGGCATGTCCTTGCGCACCTGGCTCGTCCGTGGAGCGCCCCTCTCCCTGACCCTCTCCCCGCCGGAGCGGGGAGCATTCAGCGGCCGCTCTGCACCTCCACCACCTGCTGGTAGGTGGGGCGGTTCACCCAGGGCATGGTGGGATCGGCCAGCAGGCTGAAGTCGGAGAATTCGATGGCGTCGTACTGCTCCACCGTGGCCTTTTTCTTGGCAGCTTCATTGGGCAGGACGCTGCCGTCCCACTTGCCCATGGTGGCGATGCCGCCGAGATCCGCGAGCGCGCTGGTCAGCGCCGCCAGCACGGCGTTGCGGCAATCGTCCACGGTGCCGGTGCCGGTGCCGGCGCACTTGAGCGCCTGGTAGTCGGTGTGGCCGGGCGTGTTCAGCGCCATCTGCAGCATGCGCACCATCGGCTGGTACCAGCCGTACTCGTAGGCCGAGCCCTGCTGGCGCGGCGCATCGTAGCGGCACAGCAGGAGGACGCTGACGCAGTTGGTGAGGCCGGGGACGTCGTCCTTGGGATCGAGCTGCTGCAACTGGCTGGTGACGGTCTGCATCAGGTGCAGGTACCAGGCGTCCATCAGCACCACGGCGGCGCGGTGGTCGTACTTGCCGTCGTGGTTGCGGTCGCGGCGCCAGGCGCCGAGGCCCTTGCCGCCGTTGATCCACTGGTTGGAGCCGTCGTCGAGCCAGGCCTGCATCAGCGTCGCCGCCTGTTGCTGGTCGCTGCTGAGCGTGCCCTGCTGCATGAGCTGCAGCAGCAGCGGCAGCAGCGTCTGGCCGCGCAGGTCGGTGTAGCCGGCGTCGGCCATGATCTCGACCACGTTGCCGAACTCGAATTTCTTTCCCGTGGCGAGGAAGTTGCGGAAACGCACCGGCTCGGTGTCGATGCGGTGCACCGGGCCCCAGTTGGGCCGGTTGTCGGCGGCCCACCAGCCGGGGGCGGGGGAGTTGTTCCAGCTGGCGATGAAGCCCTCGGGCGGGTTCACGATTTGCGGGTGGGAGGCGAAGGGCAGGAAGTTCTGCCATTCATACCAGCCGCCCTGCAGCGGGCCGCCGTTCTGCGCCACCGGCACGGCGCGGCCGGGGAATGGTACATCGCCGCCGTATTGCTGGAAGAACGCGGCATTCAGGCTGCGGTCGTTCTGCCATTCGTAGCGGCCGTCGCCCCAGGCCGGCAGGTCGGGCGACTGGCCCGGGTCGCGCAGCGGCAGCAGGCCGCTGGCGACGTAGGCGACGTCGTTCTTGTCGACGTAGAGCCAGTTGAAGGTGCCGGTGATGCCGTTGAACAGGTGCTGGAAGCTGCTGGCGCCGTGGACGATGGGGGTGGAGGCGACCGCCGCCGGCGCGGCCGTATCCAGCTCGCCAAAGTAGGTGCTGCGCTGGGTGGAGATCGCCACCGGCTCGCCGTTCACCGTGGCGGTGGCGAACACCGGGCCGTAGTGGGTGCGCAGCACGTAACGCTTGATCGCGGCCGGCAGGATGGAGCCGCCGGAGCCGATCGAGGCCAGCGTGGGTGCGGCGGTCCAGCTGTCGGTGCGCTTGTAGAAGCGGCGGCACTGCGGGCCGTTGCCGTCTCCCACGTCGTAGAGATAACCGTCGGCGGACGGAAAGCCGTCGACCAGCGTCAGCGAAGGCTTGCTGCCGTCCATGTTGCACATCTTCGACACACGCGTATCGACGATGTCGCTGTCGTTGGAGGTGGCGCTCCAGGCGTAGTCCACCCCGCGGCCGATGAGGATGTAGGGCAGCGTGCCGAAAGCCATGCCGCGGCCGTCGAAGTCGGTGGCGGTGCCGCCGGTGGAATGCACCGCGAACTCCCAGGGCAGGTCCGGGTCGTAGTAGCTCATCTGCGGGCCCATCACACCGATGGGATGGCCGTCCATGGTGTTGCCGGCATTGACCGCCATCCAGTTGGACATGCTGTCGGGCGGGCCGAAGCCGGCGGCGTGCAAGGCGTTGCGCAGCAGGGTATAGGGGCTTTGCGCGGCGACCATGGGAGGCCGCGTGGCGGGCTTGCCATGGGCCGCGGCCAGGCGGGTTTCCTTGCCGCCGTGTGCCGTCTTGCGCCGGATCGTTGCCGCGGCGGCCAGGTTTTCGTTCACGCCACCCGCGGTGTAGGCGGCAAAGGTCTTGTAGCTGCCCACGTCCCACACGGCCGCTCCCGGCGGCAGCATTTGCGGACAGCTCTCGTCCAGGCTCGCCGGCGACTGGTGATAGGCGGTGCTGATGGTGCGGGTGGCGTCGGGATCATCGGCGTGGCGGATGTCGCGCCACAGCTTGCAGGCCTGCTCCGGCACCATGCTGTTGCCGGCGGTGAAGCCGGGGTCGATCTGCTGCAGCATCAGCTCGTTGACGTTCTCGCTGCCGCCGCCGACGGCGAACAGCGCCTGGATGAAGATGGCCGAGGCGACGATATCGTTGCGATTGAATTTCGCCGGCGGGAAGCCGCCGTTCTTGAGGATGGCGTACTCCGGCGGCAGCTTCTTCGAATTGCTGCCGGTAAGGGTCTTGACGTAGGCGTTGACGCCCGCGATGTCGGCGTCGATGTCCTGCAGCACCAGCGGGCCGAGGTCGCCGAACTTGGCGGTGGTGGCGTTCACCATCGCGGTCAGCTCGTCCTCGCTGTAGCCGGCGGTGACCGCCAGGCCGGCGTCGATCTGGTAGAACAGCGGCGCCGGTCCCAGGAACTGGCTGGTCTGGCCGCGGCCGACATGGCGCAGCACGTCCATCAGCCACAGGCGGTCCTCGGCCTGGGCGTAGCCCACGCCGAACATCGCATCGCGGCGGTTGGCGGCGGTGATGAAGGGGACGCCCCAGCCGTCGCGCTGGATGGTGGCGGTACCGCCGAACGCGGTGGGAATGGTTTCGGTGGAGACCACCGTGTCCGGCGTCAGGCCCTCGTGCTTGAAGTAGTTGCAGGCGCTGTCGGAGGCGGCAGTGTGCTGCGCGATATCCGTGGGCGGGGTGCAGGGCGCGGACTTGAGGCCCTGCTTGGCATAGCTGAGGTCGCCGTAGAGCGTGGCCTGGTCGACGAAATTCTTGGGGTATAGCGCCGGCACGCCCTGCAGCGGCAGGCCCAGCCCGCCGGCGGAATTGCCGTTGCTGCCGGGCGGCAGTACGTTGAGGTAGATGCTGTTGCCGTCGCCGGGTCCGAGGCTGCCGCTGGGACCGCCGGAGCCGCCTCCGCCGCCACCACTCCCCGCCGCGTTGCCGCCCGAGGACGAGTTGGATCCGCAGCCGGCCAGCAGCCCGGCCAACCCGGCCGCGCACGCCAGCCCCATCATCCGCCGAACAGATCCGGATTGGCCCGAGCCCCTCATGACCTCCCCTCCCGGCTTATCCGAGTAGTGGAGATACTATGGGGGCGGGCACGGCGCGGCGCCTTGACAGTTGGCGCCAGCGCCGGTCGGCGCAATCAGGCTGGGGAGCCGGCTCCTTACTGCCCCGCCTGGCAGGCGGCGAACACCTGGGCCGGTGTTTCGCTGTTGCCGGTATGCGTGTCGAACACCGTCTTGGCGCAGTAGGTGGCGGCCGGGAAGTAGTTGCCCATGGTCGCCTTCGGGTTGAGCAGGTTGGTGACGTTGAACGCCGACTGCGTGTAGTTGGGGGACGGCAGCATCTGGCGGTAGGTCGGCGCGGCCATGTTGGTCGTTCCGAACGGCAGCCAGTTGAAACCGTGTGCCGCGTTGGCGTTTTGCGGCTGCTTGCCGGGGATGGAGATGACCGTATAGAAGTAGCCGTCCGCCGCGATCGTCGCGGTGTCGTCCTCGATGCAGGCGAAGGTTTCGTCGGTGAGGAAGCGCGGTGCGTCCTCGCACAGCGACCAGTGGCGCAACTGCGGGTCGGTGCCCGCGCCCGCCTCGGACGCATAGGTTGGTGCCTGGGCCCGGATCAGGACCAGGTCGCCCGAGGTCTGGTTGATCCAGGCGTAGAGGTAGCGGACATCGCGGTTGACCACGAAGTCCGTGCTGCTGTTGGGGTTCCTCAGCTGGAAGACCGGCGGCAGCGGAACCGGCTGGGCAGGAATGGGCGCCGGCTGGAGCGGAGCCGCGTACAACTGGTTGAGATACTGGTTCTCCGTGATGTCGACCAGGTTGACGAGGTAGATGCCGGTCGTGCAGATCGGCGGCAGCGTGAGCGAGCCGACCGGCACGTCGCCGTGGTTCGTTTCCAGGTACACCTGTGGCAGGGGTACGCCGCCGTGCTGCGATACGCTCAGGCCGTTGAAGGCGTTGTACACGCGGTAGGTGACCACGGCGACGCCCTTGTCCGGGAACTTTGCGGGATCGACGTAGAGCGTATTCGCCGCCGGCGTGGAAGGCTGCGGGCCGATGACGATGTAGGCGGTGTAGTGGCCGCCCGCGTTGATGCTGGTGTCGACGACGTTGATCGCCGTGAACGGATTGCCGCTGCTGGAGTCGGGTGCGATCAGGTAATCCGGCAGCGAGGACAGCGTCTGCAGCAGGTCGGTCAGGTCGTTGGAGACCTGGAAGGAGAAGTAGCGCGCGTAGGGGAACTGCCCCTTGATCTTGAACGTGGTGCCGACCGGAAAGGTGGCGGAGATGTACATCTCCTGGTAATCCGCGGCGAGGTCGATCAGGTCCGGCTGCCCGCCATTCAGGGACGATACTTCGACGGAACTCCAGGTGCAGGCGACGGGCGCGGCGGCCTTGCCGGGCGCGGGCAGGCTCAGCACCGCGAGCAGCAGGATGGAAGCCAGCCAAGTGTGTGCGCGAAACATAAGGATCCGACTCCTCCGGTATTCCCGAGGTAAGTTAGCAGCCGCCGCGCAGGTTTCAGTGGACTATAGTTAGTTTTCTCCAATGGTATTTATATGGAGCGGAAAAATCCCTCTATTTGTTACATTTATGTCAAAAACCCGGCGCACGCCACGTGCAAAAAAGTTCGATTTATCCGCCTGGAAATTGGCGGGGCGGCCTGGAATTTCTCCAAGCGCTCTGTACGAATGTTTGGTTCATTGCCGGCATCGGCGGGCACTGCAGCCGCTACATACAACGAAAGAAAAAATGCCCGGTTCAGGCCCGCATAACCGCTGCGCCGCGCGGTTGTCAGGGGCTGTTCGGCCCCGGCCCGGTGCCGCTGTTCCGATCCCGTTCCGGTCCGGTGACCCCCTGGTCGCCGAACAGGAGCGGGGCGCTGCTCGAGCCGGCAAGCGCCGCATTCAGGGGTACGCGGTCGGTGCGGGTGTGGGCAATGAAGCTGTGTGCGCCGTCGGCGCTGGTGAGCGTCACGCCGCCCAGCCCTGTGATCAGGATGGAGCCGTCGGCGTTCTGCACGATGCCGGTGAGCGACTGGTCGGTGCCCGAAGGCACTTCGCTCCAGTTGGCGCCCTGGTCGCGGCTGACGAAGACGTGGCCGCGCTGGCCGGCGGCGAGCAGGCTGCCGTCGCGGAGCTGCAGGCCGGTCCAGAATGAGCCGGGGTTGGCGGTCTTGACCTCGTTCCAGCTGGCGTCGCCGTCGGCGGAGCGGTAGATCAGGCCGTTTTCCGCGGCAATGTAGAGCGCGGTTGCCGGGTCGCCGAACAGGCAGTACAGGTGATGGTCGGTGTCGGCGCCTGCTTCCACCTGCAGCGGCGTCCAGCTGGCGCCGCCGTCGGCGGTCTGCACGGCGGTGCCGAACAAGCCCACGGCGAAGCCATGCCGCGCGTCCTTGAACAGGATCGAGAACAGCGGCTTGTCGCCGTCCAGGTCCTCGCGCTGCAGGGTCCAGTGGTCGCCACCGTCCTCGGTATGCAGGATCACGCCGTCGTGGCCGGCCGCCCAGCCGTGGCGGTCGTCGACGAAGCTGAGGCTGGTCAGCAGGGCCTGCGTCGGCACCGTGTCGGCCTGGCGGAAGTGGGCGCCGTCGTCGTCGGAAAGCAGGATCACGCCGTGGTCGCCGGCGGCGACGATGCGCCGGCCGGCCCGGGCCGCGGCCAGGATCGGCGCGCGCATCGCGTCCGGCACGATCACCGCCGGCTTCTGCATCGAGGCCGGCGGCGCGTCCGCGGCTAGCGCGACGCCGTTGCCCAGCATGAGCAGGATCACCGCGAACGAGGTCTTCTGCAGAAGCATGAGCTATGACATCGTCATTCAGTCCGCAAATGAACGCAAATAAACGCAAATAAAACCACAGTGCTTTTAAATTTGCGTTTATTTGCGTTCATTTGCGGACTGTTGTTTGATGTGACTCAATGATGCGTCAAACCCGGCACGCGCACCGGGCCGCGGCGGGGGAAGAGTCGCTCCAGCACCACCGCGAAGGCGGGCAGGGCGGTGATGGCCATCAGCATGTTGACCATGAACATGAATGCGAGCAGCTTGCCCATGTCGGCCTGGAATTTGAGCGCGGAGAAGCTCCAGGTGGCCACGCCCACCGACAGGGTCAGGGCGGTGAAGACAGTGGCGATGCCGGTCTCGCGCAACGCGTGCTCGAAGGCGACCACGATGTCCTCACCGGCGGCGAGGTGGAGCTGCAGGCGGTTGTAGATGTAGAAGGCGTAGTCCACGCCCACGCCGACCGCCAGCACCATCACCGGCAGGGTGGCGACGGTGAGGCCGATGGCCAGGGCCTTCATGAAGGCATAGCCGATGAAGGTCGCCACGGTGAGCGGCAGGCAGCAGGCGAGCATTGCGCGCCAGTCGCGGTAGGCCAGGTATACCAGCAGCACGATGGCGGCGTAGACGTAGAGCAGCATCGGCAGCTCCTCGCGCGCCAGCACCTCGTTGGTGGCGGCTTCCACGCCGGCGTTGCCGCCGGCGAGGCGGAAGCTTACGCCGGGCACCTGGTGCGCGGCGCGGAACCGCTTGACTGCCGCCACCACGCGGCCGATGGTGGTGGCCTGGTGGTCGCTGAGGTAGAGGTTCACCGCCAGCCAGTTGCAGCCTTTGCCGCGCAGCGCCGCCGCTTCCTGCGCCTGGGCGATGATGTAGCCGAGGCTGTGGCTGTCGCGCGGCACCGTGGCCATCTTGGGCTGGCCCTCGTTGAGGCCGGCGTCGTAGAGCTTGGTCAACGAGGCGGCGGACTCGGCCTTGACCACGCCGGGCACGTTGCGCATCTCCCAGCCGAATTCGTCCAGCAGCTTCAGCAGTTCGACGTTGCCACACGAGTCCGGCGCCGACACGGTGTCCGAGCGAAGCGAGGTGGGTGCGGGAGGCGCCGGAGGCGCCTCCACTACTACCGTCAGCCAGTCCAGGCCGACGTCGAATTTGCGGGCGATGGACAGCGAGTCGAGGTTGTAGCGCGCGTCCGGCCGCAGCTCCGGCGAGCCGGGTTGCAGCGTGCCGATGACGCGGCCGCGCGAGGCCAGCACCGCGGCGACGAACACCGCCAGCGTCAGCAGGGTGACCCGCACCGCGTTGGCGGGTTCGGCGATGCGCGCCAGGCGGGACATCAGGGCGCTGCGACGTTCGCGCCGGCGCAGCGCGCCTTCCGCCCAGTGCTGCGAGAAGCTGGAGTAGGAGGCGGCCAGCGGCAGCATCACCAGGTTGGTGACGATCTTGTAGCCCACGCCGATGGACGCCGCCAGCGCCAGCTCGCGGATCATCGGGATCGGCACCAGGATCATGGTGATGAAGCTGACGAAGGCGGTGGCCAGGGCCAGGATGCCTGGGATGAGCAGGCCGCTGAAGCTGCGCCGCGCCGCGGTATACATGTCCGCGCCGCCGGCCACCTCGCGCACCATGAAGTTGATCTGCTGCACGCCGTGCGAGACGCCAATGGCGAAGATCAGGAACGGCACCAGGATCGCCAGCGGGTCGAGGCCGAAGCCGAGCAGGTGCAGGGTGCCGAACTGCCACACCAGCGAGGTGAGCGAGCAGACCACCTTCTGGAAGGTCAGCACCCACGAGCGGCAGTACCAGTACACCGCCAGCACCGTCAGCAGCAGTGCCACGCCGCAGAACAGCAGCACGCCGGCGGCGCCGTCGGCGATGTCCGCCACCTCCTTGGCGAAGCCGATGATCTGGATCTCGGTGTCGGTGTTCTCGAACTTGCCTCGCACCTGGCTTTCCAGCGAGTGGCCGAAGGCGATGTAGTCGAGCGGTTCGCCGGTGTGCGGGTCCGGGTCCATCACCTCGGCGGCGACCATGGCGGCGGAGCTGTCCTTGGCCGCCAGCAGGCCCAGGTAGCCGCCTTCCACCACGCGCCCGCGGATCTGGCCGATCACCTCGGGGGTGAGCGCTTCCGGCGTGATGGTGCCGCTGATCAGCGGTTCCGCCTTGAAGCCATCCTCGGTGATCTGGGTGAAGAACACGTTGGGTGTCCACAGCGAGGTGACGCTGCCGCGGTTGACGCCGGGCAGGAAGGTCAGCGCCTGGGTCACGTCGAGCAGGGTCTTCAGCGCGCCGGCGTTCCAGATATCGCCGTGGCGCGGCCGCACCACCACCGCGATGCCGTTGGCGTCGTGCAGGCGGTCGCGGTATTCGTCGAAGGTGCGGATGTATTCGTGGCCGGCGGGCAGCAGCTTGTCGAAGCCGGCAGTGATGCGCAGCTTGGACGCCTGCCAGCCCATGGCGAGGGTCAGCAGGGCGAACACCGCCAGCACCGTGCCGCGGTGGGCGAACAGGACCTCCTCGAGCCGGCGTACGGCGGCGGTCAGCATCAGAAGTTGTAGGCCAGGGTGAAGCTGAGGTAGTCGCGGTCGCTGGTCTGGTTCTGCGTGCCGCCGCCCCAGAACCAGCTATAGGCGAGCGCGGCGGTGATGATGTTGTGGCGGTTTAAGTTGAGCGTGAAGGTGGCGGCCTTGGCGCCCTCCTGCCAGGGCAGCGCATTGGGGGTGTTGCCGATCACGCCCTGCGACCAGTCGATCTGCGGCAGCCAGTCGAAACCGAGGTTCATCACGTTGGGATAAGTGATCTGGCTCTCGAAGGTGTAGCCGGCGGAGAACTTGTCCGGCAGGGCGTAGGCGGGCAGCGACCAGGGGACGCCGCCGAGGCGGTCCAGGCCCGGGTAGTCGGTGGCGCCGAGCTCGCCCAGGAAATAACCCTCGCTGGCGCCCAGTGTGGTCAGCACCCAGCCGCCGAAGCCCTCGGTGGGCGAGAAGATCTGCAGGGCCGACTGCTGCAGCTGCAGCTTGCTGCGGTCGACCCAGCCCCGGCAGTACTTGCCGGCTGCCTCGCCGCCGCCGTTGACGCAGGCGTAGGGCGCGCTGTCGGCGATGGTGCCGCTGGGCACCGAGGGATCGATCGCCACCGCGTCGCGCGGCCGCCAGGACAGCTCGCCGCCGAAAGCCCAGCCGGCGAGATTGGTGTTGTAGGAGGCGCCGAACAGGTCGATGCCGCCGGGATACTCGATGCGGTAGGCGGCCGAAGCGGGGTTGTCAGTCTTGTAGGCGCTGTTGACGGTGTAGCTGACGAAGGGGATCTTGGAGTTGTAGCGTTCGTAGTAGAAGCCGAAGGAGGCGTCCACCCACTCCGGCCGGTAGCGCAGGTTCAGCCCGTACTGGCCATGGTTGCTGCCGCCGCGGTCGGAGGCGAGCGGGATGGCGGTGCCGGTGCCGAGCGCGGCGTCGACCAGCAGGGTGGCGACCGCGGTCGAGATCGGCCCGCCGGTGCTGAACCCCTTGATCAGGCGCGGCGAGACGTACTTGGCGCTTTCGAGCTGTTGTGCGCTCAGCCTGGTGCCGCCGGAATCGCCGACGGTGCCGGTCGGCGCCGGGCGGATCAGGCCGAGGCCGAGCAGCGGCTTGGCGATGGGGTTGGCGGCGAGCCCGGCGTTGATGGCGGAAGTGGGGATGAAGATGGCGCCGTTGTTGCCCTTGCCCACCGGGTCGGCGCTGGAGAAGTAGGTGCCGGTGGGGTCGAGCAGGAAGCTGTTCCAGTGCCATTGGTAGTAGGCTTCCATGCCCCAGTGCTCGATCAGGTCGGAGTTGAGGGAGATCATCGGCGCCGGACGCAGGATCTCCTTGACCTGGGTGCCGGCGACGTGGGAACGGCGCACGTCGATGGCATTGGTCGAGTTGATTCCGCCCAGCACGAAGATGTCCTCGCCCCAGCTCAGTACCTGCCAGCCCACGCGTACGCGGGCGTTGTGGCCGAACCAGTCGAAGTCCTTGTTGACGTAGGCGTCCAGCGGCTGGAAGTTGTAGACGGAGAAGCGCCGCGCCTCGTCGGCCAGCGGCGTGCGCTCGGTCTCGCCGATGCGGAAGTCGTACAGCTCGCTGACGCGGCCGAAGAAGCTCCAGTCGTCCGGCATCTTCAGCTGCAGCTCGTGGGTGCCCTTGATCACCTCGGAGAACAGGTCGTACTTGTTGTAGTTCTGGTCGCCGTCGTCGGCATTGAGGAAATAGGCATCCTGGGATGCTTCCGGCAGCGGCGCGGTGAGCGAGGCGCAGCCGCCGTTGTCGCGTGCGATCAGGCCGCAGGCGCGGTTCTGCATGCGCATCTGCAGGCCGTAGGAGACGGTGGAGTCGAAGGCACCGGCATAGCCGCCGCCGAAGTCGAACTTGAAGGCCATGGCCGGGGGTGATAATCCGGCAACGGCGATGACGGCGAACAGCGCCGTGCGTTTCATGGTCCCGCCCGAGGTGTGCACGAACCCCATCCCGACTCCCAGTTCGATAGCGCGGCTCGATTGTCGCGTGGCCGTCTGGCTTTAACTATGGCCAATTGCGGCTGCTCCATCTTGACATATGCCGCCACCGTCTCACCGCTGTTGGGAGACCTGATACGCCCAGCCTGTGAGCTAAAGTACCAACCCGATACTTCCTCCCGGCAGCTCACGCCGGCGCAGCTCGCCGGTACCGTGCTGAAAAGCCGGCATCACCAGGCGGCTTAGGACTTCGTCCGGTTTCAGCGCCCGGGTACAGCTGCAAGGCGGCCCGGTTTTCTTGGGGCATTGTCGCGATCCCGGCCTGCACCTGCCGGGTGAGCACAGGGTTCGAGCGAGGGGGCCGATGGGCCTCCATGAAGTCGGATCCAGGGTCGGGCCCGTGGCATAAATGCCCAGGGCGTGCCGCCCGAGCGCGGCGGCGATGTGAAGGGGGCCGGTACCGCTGGCCAGCAAGCCGTCGGCAACGTTTACGAACGCCAGCAATTCCCCCAACGACAGCGTGCCCATGACGTCCGTGGTCAAGTCGCTCCGCAGAAGCTCCGGGCAATCCCGTTCGACGACCTGGCGCTCCTTCTCCGATCCGGTGAGAAACAGCTTGAAGTCATTGGTGTCGCGGAGCGCCCGGGCAAGCTCCAGATAGTGCTCGAGCGGCCACTCGCGTCCGGAGCCGCCGGATTTCGTATGCAGGATCAGGTTGAAGCGGCCGGGGTCGAGCTGCGCCCTCAGCCTTTCCGGTGCAGCGCCGACACGCGTCAGGCCGAACAGCAGGCGGGGGTCGGACGGCAAGGGGTCGATAGGCACTCCCAGCGCCTTTACATGCCGCAGGGCAAAACCCAGCATGTGCGCATACCCGGTGTTGCCGTAAGCCACGAAACGATTGTGGAACACCGCAGACCGGCGGCGGAACAGGTTGCCGACCCGGATCGGCACCCGCGCGGCAAATGCCGCACGGGCCATCATGTCGCAGGAAAAAGGGTTGAGGAAAACGTCCGTCCCGATCCTCTTCAGCAAGCCAGGGTCGGCGATGATGTCCTCGCTGTAGATGACGCTGTCGAAAAACTCGCAGGCCTGCGCCAGCGCCAGCTGCAGACCGGCGAAATGCAGCTTGACGTCAGGCCAATGGCGCCGGATCGCTCCCGCCAGCGGCAACATCATGACGACGTCGCCAATGGCATACGGGTTGGCGAGTACCACGGTTCGTGGTGCCTTCACGTGCGTTTGCCTTGTATTGTGCCTGGCGCGGCCTTCAATCCACGGTCAGCAGCGACAGGCTGCGCTGAGCCCGGTGAATGCAGCGCCTTGCCGGACTGTCCGCCATGCCGCCGGCTGGCCCCTTGGAGTTGAGGATTCCACGAATAATGATCTACAGCGAATACAGGCAGGTCAAGCTGCCTTGCATGACGACGACCGGGCAGGCGCCTACCGCGCCCCCTGACGCCGCAGATAGTCCTCGGTGAACATGTCCGCCTTGAGCCGCCCTTCCTTGCCCGCTAGCCAGTCCGTCTCCGGCTCGCCGATGGTGAAGATGTCGCCCCAGTAGCGGCCGCTCGGCAGGTCGTAGCTGACATAGTCCTGGCTGGCGTCGCAGGCGCCGATCTCCCAGATCGGGGTGACGCTGCCTTCCTGCACGCGCTGCAGCTTGTTCTGCGCGTCGTACATGTCCACCAGGACCACCGCCCAGGTGTCCTCGTCGAGGTAGAACACGCGGTGGGGGGAGGAGTGGCGCTGGCCGGGGCGGACCTCGGCCTCGATCTTCCACACGCGGTGCAACTCGTAGCGGCGTGCGTCCGGGTTGAGGTGGTCGGCGCCGAACAGCGTCTTGTCGTTGAAGCGGGTGCCGTCGCGCAGGGCGAAGCTGTCGTACGGGATGTACAGCTCCTGCTTGCCCACCAGCTTGTAGGTGTAGCGGTCCAGCATGCCGTTGTACATCCAGGCCTGGTCGACGTAGTAGGTGTTCTCCAGGCCGATCAGCGGCGCGTCGTAGGCGTAGGTGGAGAGGCGGCGCACGCGGCGCTGACCGGGGAAGTACTGCCAGCCCTCGTTGAGCTTCTGCAGGTAGTAGACGCCGGCCTGCAGCGTGCCGGCCAGCGCCGGCGGCGCGGTGGTTTCCTGGTAGAAATAGAACTCGACGCCGTTGGCGTCGGCGACAGTCCTGGTGTCGGGCGCCTGGAACGGCACCAGGTACTTGGCGACGTACTCGATCTTGGTGAAGTCCGAGCTGCCCTTGGCCGGCGACAGCAGGGTGTAGTTGGGTTCGATACGGCCCTGGCCTTCGTAGCGCAGCTTGTGGTTCCACATCGCTTCCACCCCGCTGGCCGGCAGCGGGAAGGGGAAGCCGGAGCCGGTGGCGGCGGCGAGCTCGAAGCCGTCGCCGGCGATCCTGGCGAGCGAGGCATTTTCCTTGGTGCGCTGGTAGACCAGCTCGGGATAGCCGCAGGAGCGGTGCGTCGGGTAGACGTCCATGCGGTAGCCCTTGATCGTCTTCAGCAGCTCGAGCTGGCCGGGACTGAGACGCGCCTGGTATTGCGAGGCATTCGCGGCGGAGACGGAAAACAGCGGCTTCTCCGCGGCATAGGGATCGGGCCGCACTTGCCCGGGCTTCCAGCCGGCTGGCACCTTCGTGTCGCCGCCGGTCCAGGCCGGAATGGAGCCGTCCTTGTTGCCCGCTTTCTCGGCGCCGATCGGTGTGAGGTCCTGGCCCAGCCGCGCGATCTGCGCGTCACCGGCGGCGCTGGCGGCGCCGCTGAACAGCGCGGCCGCCGCCGCGGTAAGCCATGCTTTGCGTTTGCTCATTCCGAAAACTCCGCCCCGGCTGTGTCTTCCGACGCGCACTATCGGCGATAGCGCAGCGCCCATCTTGACATTTCCCGCCAGGACCGTGCGGCTCAGCCGACGCCGTAGGAGGCCATCATGAGCCGCTCGAACAGCCTCTGCGGCAGCACCTTGCGCAGCCACCCGGCGGCGAAGCGCTGGGTCCAGGCGCCCACCTTGTAGCGCAGGCGGGGAGCGCGCGCGACGATGATCCGCTCCAGCGTCCTTGCCACGAGTTGCGGATCGGCGCCGCCGGATTCGTCGCGCTCCATCGCCGCCAGCGCGTTGAGGAAGCGCTGGCGGTAGACGCCGCGGGGGGCATCGCGCGCGGCCCGCCCCGCCGAGGTGAAGCCGGTGTGGAAGTCGCCGGGCTCCAGCAGTGCCACCCGCACGCCGTGCGGGCGCACTTCCATGCGCAAGGCCTCGGTCATGCCTTCCAGCGCGAACTTGCTGGCGCTGTAGAGGCCCTGGAACGGCAGCGCCACCAGCCCACCGAGCGAGCTGACGTTGACGATCAGGCCGCTGCCGCGGCGGCGCATCGCCGGCAGCACGGCGCGGCAGACGCGCAGCGCGCCGAAGAAATTGGTCTCGAACTGCTGCCGCGCCTCCTCGATGCTGGTGTCTTCCACCGCCCCGGCGACGCCGTCGCCGGCATTGTTCAGCACCACGTCCAGCACGCCCTCGCGGGTCAGCACGAGCTGCACGCCGCGCTGCACCGACTCCTCCTCGGTCACGTCCATCTCGATCATGCGGAAGCCACCGGGCGCGGCGACGTCCTCCTGCGCCTTGCGGCTGGTGCCGTAGACGCAGTAGCCGCGACTGTGCAGGTATTCGGCGCAGGCCCGGCCGATGCCGGAGGAGGCGCCGGTGATGAGGACTACCGGCTTGCTTTGCACCGACGGCGGATTCCGGTGGCGGATACCGCGGATACGCCGCCGCGGCGGGTGCGAGTCGGGCCCGTTCTCCCAGGAGGAGCCGTTGGCCTGGATGAACTCGGCATGGCTGCGGATCATGCGCCGGCCCCGCGGCGGAATTCGATCGGGCTGACCCCGGACCAGCGGCGGAAGGCGCGGCTGAAGGCGCTCAGCTCGGAATAGCCGAGCAGGTAGCCGATCTCGGTGAGCGACAGGTGATCCTGCCGCAGGTAACGGCGCGACAGCTCGAAACGCATGCGCTCCACCAGTTCGTTGAAGGTCACGCCGCACTCGCCCAGACGGCGTTGGAGAGTGCGCTCGCTCAGGTCCATCGCCGCCGCCACCGCCTCGATCGACACGCTGCCGGCGCGCAGGCCGCGCAGGATGTGCTGGCGCACTCCGGCCAGCACGCTGGCCGGCGGCTGCGGCAGCCGCGTCTCGGCCAGGGTCTGCAGCTGCGCCAGCCGGCGCAGGTCGGCGCCGCCCACGCGCATCGCCAGCACCTCGCGCGGCGCCACCAGGGCGTTGCAGGCCTGGGAGAAGTACACCGGCGCGCCGAAGATGCGGCGGTGCTCGCCGCTGTCGCGCGGCTCGGGGTGCTCGAAGTACACCGCCGCGGGGGTCCAGCCGCGCTGGCCGGTGATGGTGCGGGCGAACGTCATCATCTTGACCAGGGCCAGCTCGGCGTCCTGACGGTAGTCCAGGATCTCGGCGTCGCGGATGGAGTAGGCGATCATCGCGTTGCGACCCTCGATGCGCAGCTCCAGGTCGGCGCCCTCCTGGTGGACGAAGAAGTAGCGTGACACGTTGGCGATGGCGGCAGCCACATCCGGCGCGTGCAGCGCCGCGTCGGCCAGTGGTCCGAAGCTGGCCGGACCCTGGCACTGGCCCAGGTGCATGCCGATGGCGTCGTCGCCGGAAGCGCGCGCCGCTTCCTCCAGCAGTTCCACGAACTGCCGCACCGGCAGGCGTGCCTCCGGGCGCGACAGCATGCGAGGGTCCACCCCGACACGCGCGCACACCTGCGCCAGCCCGGCGCCGCGGCGATCGAGCAGGGCGGCGAGCCCCTCCAGCGAGGCGCAGCGCATGGTCGCCTCGGACACCCGGCGGTTGTTTGCGTCCTGTTGCATCGTTCCTCCCGCAGGCCGGACAAGGCGGCCAGTCGTTTTTTTGTCGCATTTACTATGCCGACCAGACGGTAAAGTAATTCAGCCCGTCCCGGCTGTCGATCCCCCAGTATGTTTTGCCCCCAGGCTGTCGCCGGCGGTCAAGCGCGGCCGCGCCGGCACGGCTAGATTGATGCCTGCTGCCGCGGCAGGCGCGGCGTGAACGGTGGAGCGGCGTGAGCGAGGACAGGCACGGTTTTCGCGATAAGCTGGGCGGGCTCGATGCAGACGCCGAGCGCCCGACCCATCGCCGCCGCCCCGTCATGTCCGAATCCCGCCGTCCCCGAGGCCGTCCCAGTTCACGCGAAGCCATGCTCGATGCCGCGCAGGCGGTGGTGCTGGAGGGCGGCGCCTCCCGCCTGACGCTGGACGCCGTGGCCCGGCGTGCCGGCGTCAGCAAAGGCGGCCTGATGTACAACTTTCCGACCAAGGACGCCCTGCTCAAGGCGATGCTGGAGCGGCTGGTGGAGCACAACCGCCAGGCCCATGCCGATCTGTGCGCCAGCCTGCCGGACCGGCCGGGGCGCAGCCTGCGGGCCTACGTGATGAACTCGGTGCGGGCGCTGGACCTGGACGACCGCGTCAGCGGCGCCCTGCTGGCGGTGCTCAACAGCAACCCGGGCCTGCTGGGTCCGGCGGCGGAGTACTTCAACGGACGCTACGCCAAGCTCGCGGCCGACGTGCCGTTCGAGCGCGCGGCGCTGGTGTACCTGGCGACCGAGGGCCTGTGGGCGCAGGAGCTGTTCCAGCTGTCCCCGTTCACGCCACGGCAGCGCGCGCAGATCGTGCGGATGCTGGCGCGGATGGCGGAGGATGGCCTCGGTGCGGTGAAGGAAACCGTGAAACGCAGGAAGGCGAAAGCCGGGAGGTGAGACGTGAGACGTGACCCGCGCTTCCCCGACGTCTGTTTTCCGTGGCGGCGGTCCGCTGTCGTCCTGGCCCTGCTGCTGGCGGCATGCGGCAACGGGCACCCGCAGGCTGCGGCCGGTCCCGTGCCCGCGCCGCCGCCGGCCAGTCCGGCGGTGCAGAAGATCTACGACGGCAGCTGCCGCACCTGTCACGGCAACCCGGCCTCCGGTGCGCCGCAGGCCGGCGACGTGCAGGCCTGGGCGGCGCGCGTGGCGCAGGGGCGCGAGGTGGTGCTGGGCCACGTCATCAACGGCTACAAGAAGATGCCGCCGATGGGCTTGTGCACGCAGTGCTCCGAGGACGACTTTGCCGCCCTCACCGCGTACATGGCCGGCGGACCGCTGAAATGACCGCGAACCTGAGCCGCAGGGAGTTGCTGCGATACCTGGCCGCGCTGGGCCTGCCCGGCGCCGGCGGCGCCGCCCTGGCGGCGCGTCCCGAGCGGATCATTCCCTGGCGCAACTGGTCGGGCGGCCAGGCCTGCATCCCGGCGGCACGCATCGCGCCGGACGGCGAGCAGGCGGTGGCGGACGCGGTGCGCGCGGCCACCGGCACGCTGCGCGCCGTAGGTTCCAGCCACTCCTTCAGCCCCCTGGTGCCGACCGAGGGCACGCTGTTGTCGCTCAATAATCTTACCGGCATGATCGGTGCCGACAGCGCGGCGCTGACGTCCGAGTTCTGGGGCGGTACGCGCATGTCGGACATGGGCGAGCCGCTGCAGAAGGCCGGCCTGGCGCTGTCCAACATGGCGGACATCGACTACCAGACCCTGGCCGGCGCCATCGCCACCTCCACCCATGGCACCGGGCCCAGGTACGGTTCCTATTCCACCCAGGTGACCGGCCTGCGCCTGGTGCTGGCCAACGGCGATATCGTCGATTGCGACCGCCAGCACCGCCCGGAGCTGTTCGAGATGGCGCGGGCCTCGCTCGGCGCACTCGGCATCGTCACGCGGGTGCGCCTGCAGAACCGCAAGGCGTTCCGGCTGCGCCGCAAGGAATGGGTGCAGAACACCGAGGAGCTGCTGGACAACCTGCCGCAGCTGATCCGAGACAACGACCACTTCGAGCTCAACCCGCTGCTGCATTGCGACCTGTCGCTGGCCTCGTCGCTCAACGAGACCGACGACACCCACACCATTCCCAAGGACATGGGCGGCGACACCGAGAAAGTGCGGCCGCTGGCGCTGGTCGACACCTACCTGCGCGACGCGCCGCGGGCCCAGGCCACGCTGCTCGACTTCTTCGCCCGCCACATCGACTTCCCGGAGGTGGTGGACGATTCGTTCCGGGTCTTCGCCAACGTGCGCGACGTGCGCTTCAACGAGATGGAGTACGAGGTGCCGGCCGAGGCCGGGCCTGCCTGCCTGCGCGAGGTGCTGAAGACCATCCGCGAGCAGAACCTGCACAGCTACATCCCGCTCGAGTTCCGTTACGTCAAGGGCGACGACATCCCGCTGTCGATGTTCCACAACCGCGACACCTGCGCCATCTCGGTCCACCAGTACTACGAGCTGGACTACCACAACTTCTTCGCCCAGGTCGAGCCGATCTTCTGGAAGTACGACGGTCGTCCGCACTGGGGCAAGCTGCACACGCTCAACGCCAACCAGCTGTCGCGACTGTATCCGCGCTGGAAGGATTTCCTGGAAGTGCGCGCCGCCGTCGACCCCGCGGGCAAGTTCCTCAACGGGCACTTGCGCTCCGTGCTTGGCGTCAACTGCTGACGCGCCGACAATGAACCGCCGCGGATTCATGCTGGGCGCCGCCGGCCTCGGTGCCGTCGCGGCGGGCGGGGCGCTGGCGCGTCCGGGCGCGCACGGCCGGCCCTACGACGACTACTTCCGCCGGCTCAACGAGGAGCTGAAGAAGAACGGCCCGATGCGGCCCTGTCTGCTGATCGACCTCGACCGGCTCGACCACAACATCGACCAGGTCACCGCCTCGGTCCGCGCGCCCAAGCACTACCGCATCGTCGAGAAGTCGCTGCCGGCGCAGGGATTGATCGACTACGTCGCCAGGCGTGCCGGGACGCGGCGGCTGATGTCATTCCACCAGCCTTTCATCAACGACGACGCGGTCGCGTTTCCGGACGCCGACATCCTGCTCGGCAAACCGCTGCCGGCGCGCTCGGCGGCGCTGTTCTACCGCGATCTGAAGGGGCCGTTCGACCCGTCGCGCCAGTTGCAGTGGCTGAGCGATACGCCCGAGCACCTGCAGCAGTACCTGGAACTGGCGCAGGGGCAGAACCTCAGGCTGCGCATCAACATCGAGCTCGACGTCGGCCTGCACCGCGGCGGCGTGCGCGACCCCGCAGCGCTGGAGCCGATCCTGGCCCTGATCGCGGCGCACCCGCGGCAGCTCGAGTTCGCCGGCTTCATGGGCTACGACCCGCATGTCGTCGCCGTCCCCAAGGCAATCGCCTCGCGCGAGGAAATGTTCCGGCGCGTGATGGCGGCATACCAGGCCTGCGTCGACCACACCCGCAGCCGCTATCCTCAATTGTGGCGCGAGGACCTCACCCTCAATACCGCCGGCAGTCCCACCTACAGGCTGCACGAGGCGGAAAGCCTCAGCAACGACATCTCGGTGGGCACCGCGCTGCTCAAGCCGACCCACTACGACCTGGACACGCTCGCGGCGCACGTCCCGGCCGCCTATATCGCCACGCCCGTGCTCAAGGCCAACGGCCCGCTGGTGCTGCCCGGGCTGGAGCAGGGCTCGCGCATCCTAAGCTGGTGGGACCCGAACCTGCGCGAGACGTATTTCATCTACGGCGGCTACTGGATGGCGGATTACGAATCGCCGAAGGGCTTGCGCTTCAACGCGGCCTACGGCCATAGCAGCAACCAGGAGATCGTCAACGCCTCGCCCGGCGTCGGCCTGCAAGTGGACGACCAGGTATTCTTGCGGCCCTGGCAGAGCGAAGCGGTGCTGCTGGAATTCGGCGACCTGGTGGCGGTGCGGGACGGCAGGATCGTCGATTATTGGGCACCGCTGAAAGCCTGAGCCTTCCGCAACTATCGTTAGAAATTCGGTCTGACGGATTCCAAGGCACAAGTTACTTCGTAGCCAGCGTAGGTCCGAACCGCCGAAGGCGTTTCGGACGCATGTCACTCATCCCCAGCGACCGAAGCCGAAGCATCGCCGCACCAACGGATCATTGCCCTGTCCGGTGGAGCGCTTGGTTAGCTCCCACGCTCACGTTCGCGGCCTTCCCGCACTGCAGCGACTACTTCCGCGCGGCTCAGACGAAGCGAGACGCCCTTAACGGCTAGTGGAGACGGAGACTCCTTGACAGGCTGGACGGTAAACGCCCGGCCGTCTCGACGAGTGATCCGAACGGCGCCTTCCTTCTGGGCATTCTCCAGAACGGCGGCAAACTTCTGCCGAGCTTCCGAAAATGTATAGACCTTCATAGCTACGCCTCCAGGACCTCGATGCCAAGGGACTTGGTGAGCTGGCCTCAAGTCCCAAGTGTATCGCGGGGAGCGAACGTTTGAAATGCGTCCGAAACGCCTTCGGCGGTTCGGACCTACACGGGCTCGCCTACGGGCCGTCACGTTAAACCGACGGTTAGCAATCATTTCCGCCGGCTCCGAATTGGCCAATTAGCTCGTAGATTCGGCGGGCTCTGAAGGTAGACCAACGCTCCTCAATATGGAAGCACTTCCCCTCAACCATGGAGGGCGTCCAAATATTGCTGAGATCTGCTTGAATGATGGCGCCTTCCGTCAGACGTACGGATGCCTGCCCCACTGCAGACTTTGAATAGGCTTCTTTTACTATTGAAAGCACCCTGCCCTGATGAAAGCTTGGCAGGAGAGCATTACGTACCAAGATAGCTACGACGAATATCGGCACAGCAACAACCACGCTCCAAGGAAAGTGCTTTGGGATTCCTGGAAAGGCAGGATTTCGATAGATGCCAATCCACCAATATGCAAGCCCGGTACCCGCTCCGAGGATAACAAACATAACATTGTTTGAATTAATCAAACGATCGAGGTTGGGGGCGTAACTTAGCGCAGTATCAACCGCGACGAAGCATGCGCCACAGAACGCTCCAGCCAAAAGTGAATGCCACCACTGAAGCCAACCGGCGCGCCTGAGGACAAGCAGAAGAGGGAGCGCGATGACGACCGTAATAGCTAACATGAATGGCAAGGCAAAAAGTGCAAACAGCCCAAACATGAGGCTCGAAAGGAGTGGAGCTATAAAGAGGGCAAGCAATGCGCGCTTCATATGATTGCTAACGCTAGAGGTAAGCGGCGCCGAAGCGCGTTGCACCGAGGACGCCAATAGCTACAAGATGACGGCGTCCACTTGACCAAACAGTTAGGCCCGTCGTTACGGGAAGAGACCTCACGTCGGCACCTCTGAAAGCGAACGTAGCCAGCGTAGGTCCGAACCGCCGAAGGCGTTTCGGACGCATGTCACTCATCCCCAGCGACCGAAGCCGAAGCATCGCCGCACCAACGGATCAACAGGTCATTGCCATACCGCTGCAGCAGATTGACGGTGAAGAACCACGTGCCGCCCGGCACGTAAGCTCGCCGATGGTTGGGCATCTCCGCTGACCCTCTGAGCTGGCCTCAAGTTCCAAGCGTATCGCAGGGAGCGAATGTTTGAAATGCGTCCTACACGGGCGCCCGGCTTCGAGCAGGGCTCGCGCATCCTGAGCTGGTGGGACCCGAATCTGCGCGAGACGTATTTCATCTACGGCGGTTACTGGATGGCGGATTACGAATCGCCGAAGGGCTTGCGTTTCAACGCGACCTACGGCCACAGCAGCAACCAGGAGATCGTCAATGCCTCGCCCGGCGTCGGCCTGCGGGTGGACGACCAGGTGTTCCTGCGGCCCTGGCAGAGCGAAGCGGTGCTGCTGGAGTTCGGCGACCTCGTCGCGGTGCGGGACGGCAGGATTGTGGACTCCTGGGCGCCGCTGAAGGCCTGAGCGTCTGTCGGGCCCGATGCCTTCGTTGACACCCGAACGCGACGGGTGTTATGTCTGGCAGAAGAGCCGGACGGCGGGCGATCCCCGTCCCGGCCGCTGAAAACCAATAAATACACGGCCGGTGTTCCGGCCCGGGAATCGGGGACTGACGATGGGTCGTACTGCGATGTGGCGGGTGCTCCGCAAGCATTTCCTGCGCCGGGCCCTGGGTTGTGCGGGGTTCACGGCTATCGTCGTCGGCGTCGCCGTCCCCGCCGCTGCCCAGCCGCCCATTGCGCCGGTCAGCCCGGCCCAGCCCGGTTCCTGCCTGGGGCCCTGGCTGGGCGATTCACAGCTCGACGAGATCCTCACCGGCTTCACGCCGCCGTGGAAGCTGGTCGCGCAGCGGCTGGGGCAGGCCGTGGCGATCAAGGACAGTCACGATCCCGTGACGATCGCCCAATATATGGCCGGCTTGAACCTGAAAAGCCGGGGCGATTTCGAGCGCGCGCTCTACGCCTACAGCGGCCTGAACGCGCAGGACATCGGCGGTTTCGTCGCCGCCAATGCCGCGCTGGTGCGCAGTTTCTCCCTGGCGGTGCAGGCCCACCAGGACTGGTACGAATCGCTGACGGCACGGCTGCTGGTCGGTATCGGCAGCAACATCACGGTGCTCGGGCCGGTGCCGGAAGTGCAGTTTTCGCAGGACCAGCTTGCGGCGATGCGCACGGCGTTCGCGGCCGACGACGGACTGATCACCAACGGCGGGCTGCTGCTGGCCTATCCAGACCGCGAGGAGCGCAACGAGACGGTCACGCGCCAGTATCGCGATCTGTCGGATACCATGCGCGCGATCACCGGCGCCGACAACGCCCTGTGGAGCACCTACGCGGTGTGGGCCTCCGACGAGATCGGCCGCAATCTGTTTGGCAACATCGACATCGTGCTGGCCGAGGCGGCGGGCGGCAACCCGCGCTACTGGCTCAGCGTGGGCAACTCCCAGCTCGTCTCCGACATCGGCCCGGCCTTCCGCTCCTTCGTGCAGACCTTCGGCCAGGGCCGGAACCGCGGCACCTCCTTCGCACAGTTCTGGGCCGCGTTCCAGCAGAGCCATCGCGGCCGCAACATCTCCTACGTCGACGGCAGCGGCGATCCCAGCCTGTACATGGAGAATGCCTTCAAGGCCTACTACGAGGTGATGCAGTTGAACGACGCCGAGCCCGGCATCGCCGATCCGGTCCAGCGCGCCGCCAGCAGCACGCGGCGCGCCCAGCTCACGCTGCTGGCCAACACGCTGGTGGGACTGCAGGAGCAGAGCATCGTGCAGCCGGTGCTCGACAACGGCCTGTGCGTGCTCAGCGTGGTCAATCCCGCCGGCGCCGGCGGCGTGGGCGTCGACTACGACCTGCCGCAGGCCGACGGCAGCGGCGATCTCAAGCTGCACACCGACCAGACCCTGCCCAACACCCCGTTCCGGGTCGAGCTGAGCCTGCCGTTCACCACCGTCGGCGGGCAGACCGTGCCGATGAACCAGGTGATGCAGGAACTGCTCGACGGGCTCAGGAACAACTACTTCCACATCGACCGCTACAACCCGGCGAACAACGCCGCCCTGGACTGGCAGAACTACAGCCAGCGCATGGGCTTCATCTTCAGCATGTTCGCCGACTACCAGCGCTACGGCGCGCCCATCTTCCTCGATCCGCGCCAGGTGTTCGGCACCCGTTCCACGCCGCTGGACAACACGCCGGAGATCGCGGTGCTGACCATCCTCAGCCTGTAGAGGATCTTTAGTTCAGGTGCATGCATATTGTTCCCCTCTCCCGTTTACGGGGTCCGTTGCGCCGGCTTGCGAGCGAAGCTCGCTGGCGCAACGGACGGGCGGTGCAGGATGCACCGCCCAGCTTTCAAGCGGAGCAGGAAGCGCAGCGCTGAAAGAGGGGTAGGGGAGAGGGGCTTTTGATTGAAAAAATGCCCCTCTCCCGGCCCTGCGGGCCACCCTCTCCCGCAAGCGGGAGAGGGGAAAGAATGTGTGCACATAAGTGAAATGCTCTGGCGACGGCCTCACTCCTGCGCCTGCCCGGTCATGAATGCCTTGCGGATGCTCATCCCGCACACGACCGAACGATAGTAGGGCGCGTCCTGGGTGGTCTTCGCCTTGGTGCGGTCGAAGCGGGCCACGATGCCGTACCAGGTCTTGCTCGAATCGATCCAGGGATAGAAGCCGAACCGGCCGGGGCTGCTGTAGGAACCGTCGCCGGTGGCGGGGTCGTCCTCGATCCAGTGGGTGATGGAGTAGTGCCAGCTCACGTCGCTGGGCAGTGGCGTGAACACGGCCAGGGGCTGGCCGTCGCCGTCGACGCAGTTGGGATCCGAGGGGTTGGTGCACACCGCGTAGGGGTCCGCGCCGGTGGGGCGCAGGAAGGCGCTCATCACCAGCGGATCGGTCTTGCGCAGCATGGCCCGCAGGAAGGTGGCGTAGTCACCCGGCGTGGTGCGGATGCCGCCGGCGAGGATCGGCGCGATGAACGACAGGCGCATGTCGACGCCCTTGGCGGCGAACGCCAGCTCGATCATGGAGGCGAGCATGCCGTCGTCGTAGTGCGCGCCGTGCATCACCCCGGCGATCGACGGGTCGGCGCCGCCCTCGAACACCTCCAGGTGGCCGGAGTTGTAGTAGAAGCGGCCGATGTCGGCCGGCGTGCGCGTGTTGTTGGGTACGGCCGAACTGCCGCGCTGGTCCGGTGCTTCCAGGCAGGCCTCCACCGTCGGCGTCAGTTCGGCGGGGCAATGGTCGCCCATGTTGTCGTAGCCGCTGGTGAAGTTGAGGAACGGCACATAAGAGGCCGGCATGGTCCATCCGCCGCTGCCCGGCAGCGCCCGCGTCTCGGCGACGTAGGCGCCGTATACCCACTTGCTGGAGGAGGCGATCAGCATGGACTTGTCCCGCGTGTAGCGGGGGATCAGCTCTCCGGACGGCTGCACGCTGCCGGCGGCTGCCAGGCCGCTCGCCGGATCGGCCACGATGCCATCCTTGTCGCCGATCTCCCAATAGAAGCCGTCGTTCTCGCCATACCGGTTCTGGCTGATCGTGCCGCAGGAGGAAGCGGGGTCTGGATTGGTGGCGGTGGCCCGCGCGGCCTCGATCTGCTGGCGCAGGGTGGGAGCGGTGCCGGCGCGGCCGGCGCCGCCGATACAGCAGCCGGCCAGCGCGATCAGCGTCAGCGCCGCCGGACGGGCTGCACTCGTTGTCCTCTTCGATTTGTTCACGGGAATCTCCACGATGGTTGCGGTAGGTGGCATCGATGCTCAGGGTGCTGCCGGCGGCGCGCCGCCGGAACGCATCTGCGCAAAGCGCTGGGCGAATTGCTGGCGCAGGGCCTGCTTCTTCTGCTCGCAGGAGGCGGGATCCTGCTGGCATTCCTGCACAAGCTGTTGCCGGCGGGCCTGCATGCGCTCCCGCATCTGCTTGCACTGGCCGGCGTTGTTCTGGCAGTAGTCCCGCACCTTGGCGCACTGCTCCGGCTGCTGGCTGCAGAGTTGCTGCAGCCGCGCGAGCGGCGCCGCGGCCTGGCCGGCGGCGGGCGGGGAACCGGCGGGCGCGCCGGCGGCGGTTGCCTGCGCCTGACACACACCGGCTGCAAGGGTGAGGCCCGCGAGGAACACGGCGGTCAGGGTTTTCATGCGGGTTTTCCTTCGATGGTCTGCAAACGAGGGGCGGCCTGTGCGTTCTGCTGCGGCGGGCCAAACAGGGCGTGGGCGAGTTCCCGTGGGTTGCCGGCGCGCGTCGCGTCCCGCAGCAGTCGGTGCCATTCGCCCAGGGCGACCGCCAGCGGATTGACGGAGTGCTCGGGGTGCACCAGCCCGTACCTGCAGGGCGATTCAGCGCGTTCCTGCGCGTAGGTCCCGAACAGGCGGTCGAACACCATCAGCACGCCGCCGAAATTGCGGTCCAGGTATTCCGGGTTCGAGGCATGGTGCACGCGGTGGTTCGACGGCGAGTTGAAGATGCGGTCGAACCAGCCCAGCCGCGGGACGAGCTGGGTGTGCAGCCAGAACTGGTAGAGCAGGTTCACTGCCAGCGCGCCGACGATGGCCAGCGGGTGGAAACCCAGCAGGACCAGCGGCAGCACGAACAGGCCGGCACCCGAGATGGGCCCGGTCCAGCCCAGGCGGAACGCCGAGGACAGAGTCAGCTCGTTGGGCGAATGGTGGACGGCGTGGGTGGCCCATAGCCAGCGCACGGTGTGGCTCAGCCGGTGCTCCCAGTAGTAGGCGAACTCCACGGCCAGGAACAGGGTGACGACACCCCAGGCGGTGTCCAGCGGCACCGTCAGCAGCCGGTGCTTCCAGCAAAACCAGTACAGGCCGGCGAACAGCGCCCGCGCCGGCAGCTTGGACAACTGGTGACCCGCGGCGATCGCCACCGTGATGCCGGTCTCGCGCCAGGGATACGCCTTGCCGGTGCGGCGCCGGAACAGCAGCCATTCGAACAGCATCGCGGCGACGGCGACCGGCAGGACGTAAACGGCATACGGTCTCATGGTGGCGTTTCCCGTCGGGGGCGCTCAGCGCGGCGGGATGGAGACGTCGCGGGTGGTGGTGGCGCCGTCCGGGGCGGTGCGGGTGACGTCGCGGGTGTAGCCCTGGCCGGGCGCGCCGCTGGCCTCCACTGTGCGCGTGCCGCCGAGCGGGCCGGTGGCGGAGGAATCGCGCTGGTAGCCGTTACCGGCGCCGGCACTGACGCTGCTGGTACGGGAAGCGCCGTCGGGGCCGTTGGCGTTGACCTGGCGGGTGTAGCCCTGCCCAGGGGCGCCGCTGGCCTGCACCGAGCGGGTGCCGCCGAGCGGACCGGTGGCGGAGGAATCGCGCTGATAGCCGTTGCCTGCGCCGGCACTCACGCTGCTGGTACGGGAGGCGCCGTTGGGGCCGGCCGCATTGACCTGGCGGCTGTAGCCCTGGCTGGGTGCCCCCTGCGCCTTGACGCTGCGGTGGCCGCCGAAGGCGCCGGTGCGGGAGGTGTTGCGCTGGAAAGCGTCGGCGCTGGAGGCGAGGCCCAGCGCGGTGGCGACGGTGCCGATCAACAACAGGGATTTGAGCGACTTCTTCATGTGGACTCCAACGGTGGTGGGGGTGATTGCGTGCTGCGGAATACAAGCTACGCGGGGCGGCGACGCCCTTGGTTTCGGCCGGGGCGAGGATTGTTACGGCGTGTTACAGGCGCGGCGCCCGGTAACGAACGGACACGAAACAACTTGAGCGCGCCCGCCGAACCGGGTTGAATGCACTCATGCCGAACGCTGACAGTCCACTGATCTTCGTCGTCGACGACGACGCCGAGCTGCGCGGCATGCTGCAGCAGTACCTGGGCCGGCAGGGTCTCGAGGTGGTGGGACTGCCGTCGGCCGACGACCTGCTGCGCCGCCTGCCGCGGCGGCGGCCCGACCTGGTGGTGCTGGACCTGATGATGCCCGGGACCGGCGGGCTGGAGGCCTTGCGCAAGCTGCGTGCGGACAGCGACGACATTCCACTGATCCTGCTCACGGCCAGGAGCGATGACGTCGACCGCATCATCGGGCTCGAAATGGGCGCCGACGACTACCTGGGCAAGCCCTTCAACCCGCGCGAGCTGCTGGCGCGCATCCAGGCGGTATTGCGCCGGCGGCCGGTAGCGCAGCACGGCTCGCCGCGCAACGGCGAGGCGGTCAGGGTGGGCGACTACGTGCTCAACCTGCAGGCGCGCACCCTGCAGAAGGAGGGCGCGCACCTGCGCCTGACCTCGGGCGAGTTCGCCCTGATCAGCGCGCTCGCCGCGCATCCGATGAAGCCGCTGTCGCGGGAGCGCCTGATCGACCTCACGCGCGGCGGCGGCACCGAGCTGAGCGAGCGCTCGGTCGACGTCCAGGTCCTGCGCCTGCGCAAGCTGATCGAGCGCGATCCGGAGAACCCGGTGATCATCCAGACCGTGCGCGGCGTCGGTTACGTCTTCGTGCCGGACGAGACCGAATGACCCTGCTGCCGAGCAAGCTGGCGCTGCGGGTGGCGCTGATCCTGCTGCTGGTGCTGTTCGCCGGCAGCACGGCCTTCGTCGTCACGCTGCGCGCCCGATTGCAGGACGTGACCGCGCCCCAGGTGGCGGGGGACCTCAGCACCAGCATCGCCGGCATCCGCGCGGCACTGGCCGCCCTGACTCCCGAGCAGAAGGAGGTCTGGCTGCAGCAGTTGAACGCCGGCGGCGAGGCGAAGCTGCAGGCCATGCCGGGCCCGCCGGCGGAGGGCGGACCCAGCCGGCCGATGCTGCGCCGCATCGATGCCGATCTGCGGCGCCTGAGCGGCGACGATACCCGGGTCAGGCTGGAGTCCCGTTCGAGCAGCCGCATGCTGGTCGAGTTCCGCGCCGGCGGCGGGTTCTACCGGCTGTCCCTGCCGGCACGCGGGCTCGCCTGGTCCGCGCTGCTGCCGCTGGTGTGGCTGTTCCTGTCGATGGCCGGCGCGGTGTGGGCGGCCGTGCTGATCGTGCTGTGGCAGGTCAACCGGCCGCTGAAACGCAGCGCGGAGTCGCTGGCGCGCAGCGTCGACCAGCTCGCCGAGATCGACATGCCCCGCTCCGCACCGCTCGAATTCCGCATCTTCGCCGAGCGCTTCAACACGCTGGCGGCGCGCCTGCGGGCGCAGGAGCGGGAGCGCGGCCTGGTGCTGGCCGGGGTTTCGCACGACCTGCGGGCGCCGCTCACCCGCATCCGCATGCGGGCCGAGCTGGTGGATGACCGGGCGGCGGCGCAAAGCCTGGTGCGGGACGCGGAGTCGATGCAGCACATCATCGACCAGTTCCTGGACTACCAGAGGGCGGGGATGGCGGACGGCATGCGGCCGGTCGATGTCGGCGAGATCGCCCGTGGCGTGGTGGCGCGCTATCGCCAGCTCGGGGCGGGCGTCGAGCTGGCGGAGCAGGGCCGGCTGAGCGTGATGGCCTCCGGCCCTATCGTCGAAAGAATCCTCGACAACCTGATCGACAACGCCCTGGCCTACGGCGCGGTCCCGGTGGAAGTCAGGGTCACCGGCTCGGCTGCGGGCGGCACGTTGGAAGTGAGGGACCACGGCAGCGGCATTCCGCCGCAGGACATGGCGAGGCTGCTGCAGCCGTTCGAGCGGCTCGACGAGGCGCGCAGCGCCCAGGGCCACTGCGGCCTGGGACTGCCCATCGTCGACCGCCTGGCGCGGCAGATCGGCGGGCGCCTGTCGCTGTCCAACCATCCCTCCGGAGGCCTGAGCGCGCTGCTCAGTTTCGAAGGGCTCAGCGCCTGAGCCGCGCCAGCGCCGCGTCCGCCAGCCGCCGCGTCAGTTCCGCCGCCGGCAGCTCCCGTCCCAGCGCTGCGGCCTGGCCGTCCCACAAGGACTGGAAATCGCCCGAGCCGGTCGCCTCGGCCTTGGCGTATCCAGTTGTCCGTCGTTGTAAAAGAAAATGGCTGCGCGGGTTGCGCACGGCGACGCTGGCTCCTGCTCGGCTAGTGTGGTGAGTTAGAAATTCGTTAACTAAATTTCTTCGTCATTCCCGCGCAGGCGGGAATCCAGTTTTCGATTTTGCACGAAGCTCCAAAGCAGAACTGGGTCCCCGCCTCCGCGGGGACGACAGTCCCAACTTAATAAACGTATTTCCAACTCACCACACTAGGGCATCTTTAGCTTAGATGCATACATGTTGTTCCCCTCTCCCGCTTGCGGGAGAGGGGTAGGGGAGAGGGGCTTTTGGCCGGACGCAAAGCCCCTCTCCCGGCCCTGCGGGCCACCCTCTCCCGCAAGCGGGAGAGGGGAAAGAATGTGTGCACGTAAAGAGAAAACGCTCTAAAGCATCTGGGATTTCGCAGTCCTGCAATCTCGCTCATTCCTTCGCTTCGCCACCTGGCAGTTCAGGCAGTTTCAATTCCCGTAGAAACGCGTTGTGCTTTTGCGTGGCGGCTCGGATTGTCTTTTCAATGTCCGTCAACCTGCGATGAGTCGCCTCCAGGTCAATCTCCTGCTCGGCCAGCGCGGTACTGATGTAGCGGGAGATGTTGAGATTGTATGCGTGCAGCTCGTGCTGGAACAGGTCTTCGGTGGTGCGGAGGGATGCCTGTTCGCCCGCAATCTGGAGGCGCGAGGCGTTCTCCTCGAAGATAGGGGTGCCTGTGAAGCCGAAGAGCTGCGCGCGGGGAAAGAATTCCTTGATCGCCTTGTGGTTATCGCCGAACTGTGAGCGATGGCACTCGTCGAAGATGAAGACGATGCGCTTGTCCCGCAGGGGCGCGAGAAGCTCTTTATAGGTTTCCTTGTTCTGCTTCGCCCGCTGCTTGTTGCGCTTGCTGTTCTCGTCAAGGGCAAGGCCGAGCTTCTGGATGGTGGTGACGATGACCTTGTCGGCCTTGTCGTCGGACAGCAGGCGGCGCACGAGCGTGGCGGTGTTGGTGTTTTCCTCGACGCAGCCTTCCTGGAAGCGGTTGAATTCCTCGCGCGTCTGCCGGTCGAGATCCTTGCGGTCCACGACGAACAGGCATTTGTCGATGGCCGGGTTGTCCTTCAGCAGCGTGGAGGCCTTGAAGGAGGTGAGTGTCTTGCCGCTGCCGGTGGTGTGCCAGATGTAGCCGTTGCCGCAGTTCTGCTCGATGCAGTCGACGATGGCCTGCACGGCATAGATCTGATACGGCCGCATCATGAGGAGCTTCTGCTCGCTTTGGATCAGCACCATGTAGCGGCTGATCATGCGGCCGAGTTCGCACTTCTGCAGGAAGCGGTCGGCGAAGTCGTCCAGGTGGATGACGGGCTTGTTGTCGCGGTCCGCGAAGCGATAGACCGGCAGGAAACGCTCGTCGGCGTTGAACGCGAAGTGCCGTGCGTTGTTGTTGGCGAAATAGACCGTATCGGTGCGGTTGCTGACGATGAAGAGCTGGATGAAGCAGAGCAGCGTGCGGGTGTAGCCGTTGCCGGGGTCGTTCTTGTAATCGACGATCTGCTCCATGGCCCGGCGCGGGTTGACGCTCAGGGTCTTGAGTTCGATCTGCACCACCGGGACGCCGTTGATGAGGAGAAGGACGTCGTAGCGGTGGTGGCTGTAGTCGGTGTTGATGCGGAACTGGTGGACGACCTCGAAATCGTTCTTGCACCAGTCCTTGATGTTGACCAGGGTATAGGCGAGCGGGGTGCCGTCGTCGCGCGTGAAGTCATTCTTCTCGCGCAGGACGCGGGCGGCGGTGAAGACGTCCGGGATCGTCAGCTCTTCGAGCAAACGCTGGAACTCGGCATCGGTGAGGCGGACGCGGTTGAGGGCCTCGAACTTCTCGCGAAAGTTGCGTTCGAGCGCGGCGCGGTCGCGGATGTCGGGGCGCTCGGTGTACTTCAGGCCGCGAAGCTTCTCGATAAAGGCCGTCTCGATGTCCTGTTCTTTGAGAACAAGAGGCAGGGAACCGGGGGCCTGCTGATAGGTCATCTCGGAGGGCATCAGAGAAGTGGGAGATCGCGTGTCTTTATTCAGAATATAGATAGTATAGAAGGGCTTCTCGCTCGGAGTTCAACTAGTATCCTGAGTTAGAAATTCATTGAATTAATTTGACTCTCCGTTGTCTTATGCTCTCTCACCAGCACGCAGGGGGGCATATGGGACTGGGGCGGCCGATGCCGGAGTTGAAACTGACGGCGACGGAAAGCGATCAAC
>JARLJS010000055.1 GCA_031291075.1 Nevskia sp.
AACCAGGAGTACTTCGTCGCCCAGGGCTTCAAGTCCTTCGTTGCCGCCGCCCGGGTAGCCGGCGAACTGGAGATGGGGCGCGACACCGTTCTGCTGCAGAGCACGCTGCGCGAGGGCACCATCGTCTTCAACTCCACCCGCATCGGCAAGCTGCGCGGAACCGACGCCGACCAATTGTCCCAGGCGGAAGTCCTCGGGCGGCGGCAGGCAATGTCGCTTGCAGCGTTCGCCAAAAAGTATCTGCCGGGCTTCGCCCACGCCTACGTGTGCTCCACCGGCGGGCAAATCGGCGTGCGCGAAAGCCGCCACGTGCTCGGTGAATACGTGTTGACCAAGGAGGACGTGATCGCAGGACAGCGCTTTCCCGACGTCGTGGCGCGCGGGTTCTTCCCCGTCGATATCCACGACCCCAAAGGCGGCAAGGGCTACCAGGAAGGCGGTTCGACCTGGATCAAGCCGAAGGGTCCCTACGACATTCCCATCCGCTGCCTGGTGCCCAAGGCCACCGATGGCCTGGTGCTGTGCGGGCGCAACATCTCCGCGACACATGAGGCCCACGGGTCGCTGCGCGTGATGGGCACCGCCTTCGGCATCGGCCACGGCGCCGGCGCAACGGCCGCGGTGGCCGCCCTATCCGGTAAGGCGCCGCGGGATGTGGATGTTGCCCGGGTGCAGCGGCTGCTGATCGAGCAGCATGCCAATCTCGATCTGGAAGGTTCCAACTCCTTCACCGCGCGGGTTTAAGTACGGCCCGTCCGCGCGGGCGGGGTTCCACCCTGTTCTCCGCCAGGGGGGAACCCCATTCTTCTCCCCCGCCAGGGCCGACGCCCTGGCGGGGTCTCGTTTTTAGAGGTTGTTTCGGCTCGCGGAGGTCAGACGCCGGGCAGCTTGCGGCCGGCCGCCACCCAGGCGCGGTATTCATCCTCCGCCTCGGGCGAGAGCGGATAGTAGCGTCGCAGATCGCCGCCCTGACTGAGACGCATGCGGGTAAACGCCTCCCACTCGTTGTGGGCGGAGACCTTCTCCAGCAGCGCGGGCGCGAGGGCCGCTGGCACCACCACCGCGCCATCGTCGTCGGCCACGATGATGTCGCCCGGCATCACCAACCGGTCTCCACAGGCCACGGGGACGTTCACGGCGAAGGGGAAGAGTGTGGTCTGGGCGTGGTAATTCGGCGTGGTGCCGCGAATCCACAGGCCCAGCCCCAGCTTTTTCGCCTCCGGCAGGTCGCGGATGCAGCCATCCACCACCAGGCCCACGCCGCCGGCCCCCTTGAAGTAGGTCAGCATCATCTCGCCGAACACGCCGCTGTGCATGTCGGCACGCGCGTCCACCACCACGAAATCGCCGGGTTGAGTGTGATAGAGCACATGGCGGTGGAGCTGCTTCTCGGGACTGTCGTATTCGTTCACCCCGTACTGGTCCTCGCGCATGGGCATGAACTGTAGGGTCAGCGCGGGGCCCGCCACGCAGGTGCCGGGCATGTAGCTGACCGGTCCGCAGATATGAGAATCGCGGATTCCCAAGCGGCTGAGTTCGGCGCTGGCAATCGCGCTGCCGGCGGCGGCCAGTCCCTCGGAGAGGTA
>JARLJS010000056.1 GCA_031291075.1 Nevskia sp.
AAGAGTGGATCCGATGGCAAAGATGAGAGCGGTTGAGGCAGCGGTGCTGGTCCTGGCACGCGAAGGGATTTCCGTGGCATTCGGGGTGCCCGGCGCGGCCATCAACCCGCTGTATGCTGCCCTGCGCAAGGTGGGCTCGATCCGCCATATCCTGGCCCGCCATGTCGAGGGTGCCTCGCACATGGCGGATGGTTATACCCGAGCGAAGCCCGGCAATATCGGCGTGTGCATTGGCACCTCCGGCCCGGCTGGCACTGATATGATCACCGGCCTCTACACCGCCGCGGCCGACTCCGTGCCCATCCTGTGCATCACCGGCCAGGCGCCGCGCGCCAAGCTGCACAAGGAAGACTTCCAGGCCATCGACATCGAGGCAACCGCCAAGACCGTCGCCAAATGGGCGGTGTGCGTGCGCGAGCCCGCGCTGGTCCCCACGGTGTTCCAGCAAGCCTTCCACGTGATGCGCTCCGGCCGCCCCGGCCCGGTGCTGATCGACCTGCCGATCGACGTGCAGATGGCCGAGATCGAGTTCGACATCGACCTCTATGAGCCGCTGCCGGTCTACAAGCCCACCGCGTCGCGCAAGCAGGCCGAACGCGCTTTGGCGATGCTGAACGCCGCCGAACACCCGCTGATCGTGGCCGGCGGCGGCGTCATCAACGCCGATGCCAGCGCCCTGCTGGTGGAGTTCGCCGAACTGACCGGCGTGCCGGTCATCCCCACCCTGATGGGCTGGGGCTCCATCCCCGACGACCACGACCTGATGGCCGGCATGGTCGGGCTGCAGACCGCCCACCGCTACGGCAACGCGACCTTCCTGGAGTCCGACTTCGTCCTGGGCATCGGCAACCGCTGGGCCAACCGCCACACCGGCTCGATCGAGGTCTACACCAAGGGCCGCAAGTTCGTGCATGTCGATGTCGAACCGACCCAGATCGGCCGTGTGTTCGGCCCCGACCTGGGCATCGTCTCGGATGCCAAGGCAGCCCTGGCGCTGTTCATTGAGGTGGCGCGCGAGATGAAGGCCGCCGGCACGCTGCGCCGGCGCGATGCCTGGGTCGCCGCCTGCCTGCATCGCAAGCAAAGCATGCTGCGCCGCAGCGACTTCGACAACGTGCCGCTGAAGCCGCAGCGCGTGTATGCCGAGATGAACGACAACCTCGGCCACGACACCTGCTATGTCAGCACGATCGGGTTGTCGCAGATCGGCGCTGCACAGTTCCTGCACGTCTACCACCCCCGCCACTGGATCAACTGCGGCCAGGCCGGCCCGCTCGGTTGGACCCTGCCGGCGGCGCTGGGCGTGCGCGCGGCCGATCCGCACATGAAGATCGTGGCGCTGTCGGGCGACTACGACTTCCAGTTCCTGATCGAGGAACTGGCGGTGGGCGCCCAGCACAAGCTGCCCTACCTGCATATCGTGGTGAACAACGCCTATCTCGGGCTGATCCGCCAGGCACAGCGCGGCTTCCAGATGGACTATGAGGTCAGCCTGGCGTTCGAGAACATCAACGCC
Organism: Nevskia sp.; assembly: GCA_031291075.1. Classification (GTDB taxonomy): domain Bacteria; phylum Pseudomonadota; class Gammaproteobacteria; order Nevskiales; family Nevskiaceae; genus Nevskia. The sequence continues at coordinate 1,517 of JARLJS010000056.1, forward strand.
AAGGCGGACGGCGATGCAGTCCCCGGCTACGGCGTCGACCACGTGGCGGTCGCCGAGGGGCTGGGCTGCAAGGCGATCCGGGTGAAGCAGCCGTCGGAGTTCAAGGCCGCGTTCGCCCAGGCGCAGAAGCTGATGGACGAATACCAGGTGCCGGTCGTGATGGAGTGCATCCTCGAACGCGTCACCAACATCGCCATGGGTTCCGAAATCAACAATGTCCAGGAGTTCGAGGAAATCCTCTGCCTCGATCCCGAACTGGCAAAGACGAAA
>JARLJS010000057.1 GCA_031291075.1 Nevskia sp.
GACATTGTTGTTAAGAAGCGAGTGGGGTTATCGGGTGGGGGGGGGGGGCGGGGCGGGGGCGCCGGGCCCCCCGACGACGACTTCCAGGCTGCACCCCTCCACCCCGTCCATCGCTGTGACGGGGATGTGTTGATCGTCTCCGCGCGCAATCCCAGGGAACTTGGCTCCCGCCAGGGCCCGGTGGTGGCGCGCGACCATTGGGGAGACACTCCATGACGGCACAATACTGGGACCGCGTCGCGGCGTCCTGGGACGAGCACATCATGAGTTCGCTGCACGAGGACGTGAGCGGCAACATCAGCGCGCTGATCGCCGGCGCAGCCACCACGCACCGGCGAATCCTCGACTACGGCTGCGGCATCGGGGGGTATCTGCCGCTGCTGTCGTCGCAGTTCGAGCAGGTGGTCGCGGTCGATTCCTCCCGTGCCTGCGTCCGCCGCGCCCGGGCCCTGGCCACGGCTCTTCCCAATGTCACGGTATGCCTGCCGGGCCAGTTGCCCCGACGCGGGGCACAGCGCCTGTTCGACGTGGTGCTGATGGCGAACGTGCTGATCCAGCCGCAGGAAGCCCAGCGCGCGAAGATCCTCGGCCTCGCCCTGGAGCATCTGCGGCTGGGCGGCGTGCTGTTGCTGGTGGTGCCGTCGGTGGAATCGGTGCACCTGTCGGAAGCGGTGCGCCGTGCTTACACCCAGCACCGCAACTCGGCTTACTCGGCCACAGCCGGCGCTCGCGGCTTCGACCCCGGACTGATCGCCATCCAGGGCCGCCCCACCAAGCACTATTCGGCCGATGAAATCACGGTGCTGCTGGCCAGCCGCCGCCTGGCGGTGAACGACATCCTGCGCGCCGAGTATTCCTGGCGCTCGGAAGCTTTCGAGGGACTCGACCGCCGGATCGAGCGGCGCCCGTGGGACTGGGTGGTGAGCGCCGTCCGGCGCTGAGGCACTCCCTGTTGAGGTCAATGCCGGTGCCGGTGATGCAGGTCCGGGTAATGCGGATGCGAGTGCGTCAGCACCGCATGGCGATGGGGATGCACGTGCGGTTCGCGGCCGTCCCACGGAAATTCGTGCCGGTGCCGGTGATGCTCGTCGTGCACATGGGCGTGCGTATGCAGCATCGGCTCGTGGGTGTGCGGGTGCTCGTGCCGCTCGGTCAGATGCAGCCACACGCCGGCAGCCATCAACGCGGCTGCCACCCAAAGCTCCGGCGAAGCCGTTTCATGAAACGCGGTTACCGCGAGCAGGGCGCCAAGGAATGGCGCGGTGGAAAAATACGCCCCGGTGCGTGCCGAGCCCAGGCCGCGCAGCGCCTGTACGAACAGCACCAGGCTCAAACCATAGCCCAGCAGGCCCACGGTCATCGCCTCCGCCAGCCGTACCGGTACGGGCAGACGGGCGCCCAGCATCAGTGCCACCAGCAGATTCACGCTGCCGGCGACCAGCCCTTTCGCGGCCGCGATGAACAATGCGTCCGACGCCGCCACCTTGCGCGTGAGATTGTTGTCGAGCGCCCAGCACAGGCAGGCTCCCGCGACGGCGGCGCTGCCGCGCAGGCTGCCGCCCGCCATACCGTTCCGCGGCAGCGCCAGCACGACGCCACCGGCGACGATCAGGCTCATGCCGAGCACGATCCGGCGGTCGGCGCCCTCGCGGAACACGATCCAGGCCAGCAGCGCGGTAAGCACCGCCTCCAGGTTGAGTAACAGCGAGGCGCTCGCCGCGGATGTCCGGGTCAGGCCGATCATCAGCAGCAACGGTCCGAGCACGCCGCCCAAGGCGATCGCGCCGCCCAGCCACCACCAGTCTGACGCAGCCATGCCGGTCGCGGCGAACCCGCGATCGCGCAGCAGGCGCACGCTCCACAAGCCGACGCCGCTGCCGAGATAGAGCAGTCCGGCCAGCAGCACCGGGTGCACATCGCCGACGAGTCGCTTTGCAAACGGCGTGCTGCAGCCGAACAGCAGGGCGGCAGCGAGAGCGGCGGCGATCGAACGGCGACCACTCATGGTGCAACCCTCACCTCGCAAGGCAACTGGGCATGGCGAACCGAATCACGCGTCGGCTGCTTCATCTGGTTGTCATCGAATCGAAAAGGCAATCCACTTTGTGAACTGTGACACAAAACCCCTCAACTGCGGCGTATGCAACCGTCCCATTGAGTGATTGAATCGCCCGGCACTTAGGCAGCGATGATCAGCTCGATGTGTTGAGTTGAGACCGGCATCGGGTCCTTCTGCGAATCGTTTCATCGTCGTCGATCGAGAACGAGGAGAGCGCTATGGCCGTTGCAGTGAGTTATCCGGGTGTCTACATCCAGGAAGTACCCAGCGGAGTCCGCACCATCGCCAGCGTCGCCACGTCGATCGCGGCTTTCGTGGATTTCTTTCCTTCGGGACCGCTGAACGAGGCGAGCGAGATCTTCAGCTTCGCCGATTTCGAAAGCCAGTTCGGCGGGCTCGACACGCGTAGCGAGGCGAGCTACGCCATCCAGCAGTTCTTCCTCAACGGCGGTAGCGCGGCCTACGTGGTGCGCGTCACCTCGGGCACTCCCGCCAACGCCGCGATCGCCGCGGCGATCGCGCTGGAGGACAAGAGCGGCGGCAGCGTGCTGCTGACCGCCACCGCCAGCAGCCCCGGCGCATGGGGCAACAATGTGCGCATCGACGTCGACTACAACACCACCGACCCGACCAGCCTGTTCAACCTGACGGTGACGGAAGTCGCCTCGGTCAACGGCAACACCACGGTGGTGGCCACCGAGACCTACCGCAACCTGGTCGTCGACCCGACCAAGCCCAACGATGCGGCGGCCGTGGTCAACGCGGCGTCGCAGCTGATCACGCTGAGCGAAGCTTCCGGCAGCAGCGGCAAGCGTCCGGCGCAGACCGGTACCGCCAGCAAGGCCATCACCTCGATCGGCGCCCTTGGCCTGGCCGCGGGCGACACGCTCAACGTCTCGCTCGGCGCCACCAGCCTGGGCTCGATCGCCGGGCTGACCACCGTGCCAACCACCCTGGCGGCCCTCGCTTCGACCCTGCAGACCGCGTTGCGCGGCCTGCAGAGCGGTGGCAAGGCGGCCCTGCCCAACGCCACCGTGAGCGTGGCCGGCAGCGCCTCGACGCAGGCTTACCTGGTGGTCAAGTCCGGCACCGCCTCGCCGGCCGACTACCTGGTGATCTCCGATGCCGCGCCGGGCGGATTGGCGACCAAGCTCGGCTTCGCCGCCAACACCGGGGCGCAGAACGTGCAGCAGTACGCACTGGGCGGCGCCGCCGCGCAGGCGCAGGCGCTGCCCGGTGCCAACCAGCTGCAGGGCAGCGACGGCACCTGGGATCCGTCCGGCGACGCTTCCGGCGTGGCGCTGGGCCTGATCGGCGATCCCAATGCCAAGACGGGCATGTACGCCCTGCTGGACGTGGACCTGTTCAACATCCTTTGCATCCCGGCCACCATGAACCTGCCGGACCTGCAGACGGCGCAGGTGGCCGCCGACGCCACCGCGCTGTGCACGCAGCGTCGCGCCATGTACGTGCTCGACGTGCCGCAGCACGACGGCGTGCGCGACACGGTCCCGGCGATCCAGACCTGGCTCGACGCCAACGCCGGGCTGCGCAGCCGCAACGCCGCGCTGTACTTCCCGCGCATGGACATCGCCGATCCGCTCAACAACTTCCGCCTGCGCCAGGTGGCGCCGAGCGGCACCGTGGCGGGCCTGTGGGCCCGCACCGACGGCGCCCGCGGCGTGTGGAAGGCGCCGGCGGGCACCGAGGCGACCCTGACCGGCGTGCAGGCGCTGGAATACAAGCTGACCGATCCCGAGAACGGGGTGCTCAACCCGCTCGCCATCAACTGCCTGCGCAACTTCCCGGTGTACGGCCCGGTCTGCTGGGGCGCCCGCACCCTGTACGGCGCAGACCAGATGGCGGACGACTACAAGTACATTCCGATCCGGCGCCTGGCCCTGTTCATCGAGGAAAGCCTCTACCGCGGCACGCAATGGGTGGTGTTCGAACCGAACGACTCGCCCCTGTGGGCGCAGATCCGCCTCAACGTCGGCGCCTTCATGCAGACGCTGTTCCGCCAGGGCGCCTTCCAGGGCTCCACCCCGGCCGACGCCTACTTCGTGCAGTGCGACGACAAGACCAACCCGCAGGCCACCATCGACCTCGGCATCGTCAACATCGTGGTCGGATTCGCTCCGCTCAAACCGGCGGAATTCGTGGTCATCCAAATCCAGCAGATGGCTGGGCAGCTGGCGAGCTAAAGGAGGAACGACATGGCCGAATTCACCGTCAACGCGCAGCGCTTCGATCCGTACAAGAACTTCAAGTTCCGCGTGAAGTGGGATGGCAAATACGTCGCCGGCATCAGCAAGGTCGGCATGCTCAAGCGCACCACCGAGGTGGTGAAGCACCGCGAAGGCGGCGATCCCTCGAGCAGCCGCAAGTCGCCGGGTCGCACCGAATACGACGCGATCACCTTGGAGCGCGGCGTCACCCACGACACTGAGTTCGAGGCCTGGGCCAGCAAGGTGTGGAGCCTGGGCGCCGGGCTGGGCTCGGAGGTTTCGCTCAAGGATTTCCGCAAGGACATCCTGATCGAGCTGTACAACGAAGCCGGCCAGCTCGCGATCAGCTACAAGATCTACCGCTGCTGGGTATCCGAGTACCAGGCGATGCCGGACCTGGACGCCAACGCCAACGCGGTGGCGATCCAGCACATCAAGCTGGAAAACGAGGGCTGGGAGCGCGACACCTCCGTCACCGAGCCGACCGAGCCGAGCTTCACGCCGGCCAGCTAAGACCCGGCCATGCAAACGCCCTCGGCCCCTGCGATGCTTGGTGCCTGGGAGCGCGGTGGCGGCCAGAACCCGATCGACCGGGGCCTGACCCTGCTCGCCCTCGCCTGCCCGGAGCTTTCCGCCGACGAGCTTGCCGCACTCAGCATCGGCGAGCGCGACCGCCGGCTGCTGGCCCTGCGCGAGACGGTGTTCGGCCCGCGTATGACCGGCGTGGTGGCCTGCACCCGCTGCGCCGAGCCGCTGGAGTTCGACTTCGACGCCGCCGACCTGCGCGTGACTGGCACCCCCGGTCCGCTGGCCTTGCGCGTTGACGGCTATGAGCTTGAGCTGCGCCTGCCGGACAGTCGCGACCTGCTCGCCTGCGCCGCGACCGTCCCGGCCGATGCGCCCGCCGCACTGATGCAACGCTGCGTGCTGAGCGCGCGCATCGACGGCGTTGCCGCGAACGCTGCAAGCCTGCCGCCGGAGCTGGTGCAGGAAGCGGCGCAATGCCTGGCGCAGGCCGATCCTCAGGCCGACATGCGCTTCGCCCTGCAATGCGCGTCCTGCGGCCATAGCTGGAAGGCGCCATTCGACATCGTGCGCTTCCTGTGGGCCGAGCTTGAAGTGTGGGCAGTGCGCATGCTGCAGGACGTGCATGCCCTGGCCGGGGCGTACGGCTGGGCCGAGCGCGACATCCTGGCCCTGGGCAGCACCCGCCGCCGCCACTACCTGCGGATGCTGAACGCGTGAACGACTTCTTTGCCAGCCTCGCCGCCCGCGTCCACGGCACCCACGATGCCGTGCGGCCGCGCCTGCCGTCCATGTTCGAGAGCGACGGCGCGGTGCAGATGCCGTCGGAAGAGACCACGGCGACGGCTCCGCACGACGAGGCGCGTACCGCAAGCGTTGCGCCGCCGCCGGCGGAACCGCCGGCACAGCGAGCGCCGCTGCCGGCCGCCGACGCTGCGCCGGTACCGTCACGGGCGCCGCTGCAGGTGGTGACCGAGCGTGTGCAGGCGGCACCGGCAGCCGCTGCGAAAGCGGCTGCGACGACCGCGCCGCCCGTCGCCGCAGCGGCCGCTGTCCAGCCGCCGCCCCTGCCGCCGCAGCGCGGCGACGGCGAGACTGTCCGCCACACCGAGCGGGAGGTGATTCGCCGGGAGGTGGTCGAACGCCACCCGGCACCACCGCCGGAAGCACGGCGGGCGCCGCAGTCCGAGCCCCCGGTTGAACCGCAGCACAAGGTGATGCCGCGGACGGAGCGCCCGGCACCCATGGCGACGCTCCCGGCCCAGGAGTCCGACGATCCGTTTGCCCCCATGGCTTCGCCACAACGGTCTCCCGCAGCCGTGACGCCGCCGGCGCCGCCGGTGCTGCCGCGGGTCGAACCCCGGCCGCAGCCACCGCAAGCGCCGGTGCAGCGGCGCGCCGCTGCTGAGCCGGCTATCCAGGTCACCATCGGCCGCATCGAGGTGCGCGCGACCAGCGCACCGGCGGAACGGCGCAAAACGGCGGGCACTCCGGTCATGAGCCTTGAGGATTACCTGCGTACACGCGGGGAGCGGGGCCGCGCATGAGCAACTTCCAGGCTATTGCGGCGGTCACCGCCACGCTGCAGTCGGTCCTGCAGCAGGGCATCTCGGCCGAGCCCGACTTCAACGATGGCCGCGTCACCATCCTGCCGCTGGACAAGGCGCGCGGCAGCAACACCTTCAACCAGCTCAACCTGTTCCTCTATATGGTGGCGCGCAACGCCGCCTGGGTGAACATGGACATGCCGCGCCAGGTGCAGCCGGGCGAGACCTCGGTCCCGCCGCTGCCGCTGACGCTGTACTACCTGATCACCTCGTTCGGCCGCGACGACGATGCCGCCCTGCCCTACGGTCACGAGCTGCTCGGCAAGGCGATGAGCATCCTGCACGACCACCCGCTGCTGAGCGGCGACGACATCCGCGCCGCCACCCAGGCGATCCTGCCCAACAGCAACCTGGACCAGCAGCTCGAGCGCATCCGCATCACCCTGCACCCGCTCAACATCGACGAGCTGTCCAAGCTGTGGACCGGCTTCGCCATGCAGTACCGGCTGTCGGCGGCCTACGAGGTGTCGGTGACACTGATCGAAAGCACCCGCGCCACGCGCACACCGGTGCCTACGCTGACCCGCGGCAAGAACGACCAGGGCTTCAACTCGCAGGCCAACCTCAACCCGCCGCTGCCGACCCTGCTGGGCGTAACGCCGCCCGGCAACCAGCCGAGCGCGCGCCTCAACGACGTCGTCACCATCGCCGGCCTGAACCTCGACGGCAGCAACGTCGGGGTCCAGTTCAACCACCCGCTATGGACGACCCCGGTGGAGCTGACGCCGCAGCCGGGCGCCACCGGCACCTCGCTGAGCGTGCAGATTCCGAATGCGCCCACGGTCTGGCCGGCCGGCTTCTACACCGTGACCGTGCTGGTGCAGCGGCCCGGTGAGACCTTCCGCCGCAGCACCAGCGCGCTGCCGCTGACCCTGGCGCCGTCGCTGACCCTGGCACCGCCCAGCACGGCGGCCGGCAACGTGCAGTACACCGCCACGGTGTCGCCGCAGGTATGGCCGCAGCAGCGCGTCACGCTGATGCTGGGAGGCAACGAATTCCAGGCCGACCCGCACACCACCCAGACCGGCACGCTGACCTTCCAGACCAGCGGCCTCGTCGCGGGCAGCTACTGGTTCCGCCTGCGCGTCGACGGCGTCGACAGCCTGCTGGTGGACCGCAGCAAGACGCCGCCGGTATTCGATCCCACTCAGCAGGTGACCCTGACATGAGCGAGGTCAAGGACTGGCAGGAGGCCAATACACGGTATCTGTCGGACGCGATCGCCGGGGTGCGCGCCCTGCTGCTGCAGCGGGCGGGCGGCGCGCCAAAAATCACGGTTGCGCCCGCCGCCCTGCCGCCCCCGCCGGCAACGACGGCAACGACGGCACAGAGCGGGTCCGGCGGCTTCTGGCGCGGACTGTTCGGCCCCAAGGCCGCGCCGCAGGCGCAGCCTGCCCAGTCAGCGACCGCCGCGCCGGCAGGCAAGCCGGTCGAAACCGGCAAGCTGGTCGAGACCAAGCCGCCGCCGTCCGCTCCCGTCGCCACCGACATGAACCCGCCGCCGGCGCTGACGGTGCTGTGCGACCGCCTGGCACTGACGCCGTTCGAACGCGAGGTGCTGTTGCTGTGCGTGGCGGCGGAGCTGGACACGTCGATCGGCCCTTTGTGTGCCCGGGTGCAGGGCGATGCGAGCCGTCCGTATCCGAGCTTCGCGCTGGCGCTGAGCCTGTTCGAAGACGCCGCCTGGGACGTGCTCTCGCCGGAACGGCCGCTGCGCTACTGGCGTCTGCTGGAAATCAACCAGGCGGCGGGACAGCCGCTCACGTCCAGCCCGCTGCGCGCGGATGAACGCATCACCAATTACCTGAAGGGTCTGAGCTATCTCGACGACCGGCTGATGCCGTTGCTGTCGCCGCTGCCGCCGCCGTCCCCGGTACCGGCGGCGCCGGCCACCCATCGCGCGGCGGCGCAGCGGATCATGGATGCGCTGCTGCAGAATCCGGCCGGCCAGCCGGCCCCGGCGATCCAATTGGTCGGCGCCGATGCGGCCAGCAAGCAGGCGATCGCCGGCATGGTGGCAGCCAAGCTGGGCCGCCATGTCTACCGGCTGCCGCTGCACCTGTTGCCCTCGGCACCGCCGGACCTGGAGAGTTTCGCCAGGCTCTGGCAGCGCGAGAGCATGCTGCTGCCGCTGGCCCTGTATCTCGATGCGCAGGGTGCCGAGGGTGAAGGCGCGCAGGCCACGGCCGCCGCCGGCGTCGGCCGCCTGTTGTCGCGGCTCAACGGCCTGGTGTTCCTCGGCGTGCGCGACCGCTGGGTCGGGCTGGCGCAGGCCGCGGCCGTAGTCGACGTGTCCAAGCCCACCGCGGCGGAACAGGAGCAGGCCTGGCAGGAAGCACTGGGCGGTGCCGCCGGTGCCAGCCCCGCCGCCCTGTCCGGACAGTTCAACCTCAACCTGGACACCATCCACGGCATCGCCGCACAAGCCACCGCGGTCCCGGCCGGAAGCCCGCCATTGCAGTCCCGGCTGTGGGACGCCTGCCTGGCCGCGGCGCGGCCGCAGCTGGAAGGGCTGGCGCAACGCATCGAGCCGAAAGCCACCTGGGACGATATCGTGCTGCCGGCGCAGGATATCGCGCTGCTGCGCCGCGTCGCCGACCAGGTCGGTCTGCGCTCGACGGTGTACCGGCAGTGGGGCTTCGAACGCAAGCTGAGCCGCGGCCTCGGCATCAGCGCGCTGTTCGCCGGCGACAGCGGCACCGGCAAGACCATGGCGGCCGAGGTCATCGCCAACCATCTGCGGCTGCACCTCTACCGCATTGACCTGTCGGCGGTGGTGAGCAAGTACATCGGCGAGACCGAGAAGAACCTGCGGCGCCTCTTCGATGCGGCAGAGGATGGCGGCGCCATCCTGTTCTTCGACGAGGCGGACGCGCTGTTCGGCAAGCGCAGCGAGGTCAAGGACAGCCACGACCGCTACGCCAACATCGAGATCAACTACCTGCTGCAGCGCATGGAGTCCTACAGCGGCCTGGCCATCCTGGCAACCAACGTCAAGAGCGCGCTCGACCCGGCCTTCCTGCGGCGCCTGCGTTTCGTCATGAACTTCCCCTTCCCCGGCACGGCCGAGCGCAAGACGATGTGGCAGAAGGCGTTCCCTGCCGGCACGCCGACCCAGGACCTGGACTACGACCGCCTGGCGCGGCTCACCCTGGCGGGCGGCCACATCATCAACATCGCCCTCAACGCGGCCTTCGCCGCGGCGCAGTCCGGCACGCCGGTGACCATGCCGCTGATCTTCGAGGCCGCCCGCACCGAGTTCCGCAAGCTGGAGCGTCCGATCCACGAGCCGGATTTCCGCTGGCCGCTCGCGGCGGCGAGGCCGGCGTGAAGATCGACCTGCACATCGAGCGGCTGGTCGTCGACGGCCTCGAGTTGTCGTCCGCCGAGGCCCGGCGCCTGCGCCGGTCGGTGGAGCGCGAACTGGCGCGCCTACTGACCGACGGCGGCCTCGCCCAGTCACTCGCCCGCGGCGCGGCCGTGCCGCGGCTGCAGGCTCCCGCCATCGCGTTGCCGCCGCGGGCGACGCCTGAAGCCACGGGCGGCCGCATCGCCGCCGCGGTCCACAGCAGCCTGGCTCCCGCCAAGCCATGAGCCGCCACATCCAGGCACGTGCCCCGGGCAGGCCGCTGCGTTCGTCGGCCGCAGTGCTGCCGACGCATGCCGCGGTGCGCCCGGCGCCGGCCCAGAGGCAACTGCAGGGGCTGGTGCAGGAAGGGCTGGGCGGCCCCGGCGGCGCGCTCGAACCGCAGACGCGGGAACTGATGACGCAACGCTTCGGCCGCGACTTCAGCCAGGTGCGGGTACATACCGGCTCGGCCGCCGCCCGCTCCGCCCGCGCGCTCGGCGCCGAGGCGTACACCGTCGGCCGGGACATCGTGTTCGACCAGGGCCGCTACGATCCGGCGGACCGGCGCTCGCTGGGACTGCTGGCGCACGAACTGACCCACGTCACCCAACAGAGCCCGCTGCGCACGGCCGATGCTGCACAACTGCCGCTGGGCCCTGCCGCCGCCGAGGGCGCGGCAGAGCGCAACGGTGCGCGCATGGAACGCGGCGGCGCCGGACCGATGGAGCTTGCGTCCACGGCCGGCGAGCCGCTGATCCAGCGCCAGCCCAAGCCGGGGAGCAAGGATCCCAACCAGGGACATCATGTCCCGGCGGAAAACCTGCGCCCGGATGCAGGCACCGCCACGATCAGCGAGGAGGAAGCCTGGGGTGACACCGAGGCGCGCATCACCCCGGAACTGGAAAACGCGTTCCAGGACCTCGTCCGGGTCGCCGCCGCGGATGCCAAGTTCCAGGTACGCGACCTGGTCAAGTCCTACGACGACAGCCTGAGCGACCCCAACAAGAAGTTCCTGGCGATCATGGGCGCGTTCCTCGGCGGCGCCGGCAACACCCCCAACGACCCGCAGCGCGAGAAGTTCGCTACTGCATCGTATTCGGGCGCTCTCGGCGGGGTGATGACTTCCGCTATGTCGGGTGTACTCGGCATCCTGCTCGACACCGGTAGCGTCGGTGACATCAAGGAAGCCGCGACCCTGGACGTGGAAGAGGCGGTGGCGGACAAACTGACCATCGACAGCGACATTTACAAGAACTTCGAGAACGAGGCCAGGACCTCGATCCAGGCCACCTTCCAGGACGTCTGGGAGCACCGCTCCGCCAACCTGCAGACCAAGGAGAAATCGCTGTCGCTGGCGCAGCGGCTGCGCACCGTGGTGCGCCAGGAATGGGGCGTGCACGGCGACACCGGCCGCAACACGCTCAAGACAGTCGGCGATGCGCTGCACAAGCAGCTGGAGCAACGCCTGCGGCCAGCCCTGGACAAGCTTTCCAAGGGCCAGCGCAGTCGCCGCCTGTGGTGGGGGGGCGGCGGTGGCGCCATCGGCGGAGCGGTCATCGGCGGCGCCATCGGCCTGGCCGGCGGTGCCGGCTGGGCGGCGCTGGGCGGGCTGATCGGTTCGGTCGCCGGCTTCGGCCTCGGCCTGGCCGGCGGCGCCATCTTCAACGCCGTCAGCAAGCCGAAGAAGGATGACAGCACCTGGGACAAGCGCCGCGAGGAGCGTTTCAAGAAGCGTAACGATCCCGACCAGCCCAAGCTCGACCTGGACGACGATGCGTACCCCGCAGCGGCGAAGGCGAAATGAACATGCGGCGCAGAGCAAGCCATGACTAGCCTGACCCGGCTCAAGTCTGCGGCGTCGTCGCCAGCGACGACACGTGCGCCGGCCGCCACGGCGTCCGCGCGCGGGCCGCGGCCGGCAGCCTGCGCCGCCTTGACGGCGCCCGGACACGCGCTCGATACGCCGCTGCGAAAGGACATGGAGCGGGCCTTCGGCCGCGATTTCAGCAGCGTGCGGGTGCACGACGATGGCGTCGCCGCCAGTGCCGCGCAGGCACTCGATGCGCGGGCCTACACCTTCGGCCGGAACATCGTGTTCGGCGCGGGGCAGTATGCGCCGCAGCAGGCGGCGGGCAGGCGGCTGCTGGCGCACGAGCTGGCGCACGTGGTGCAGCAGTCCGCCGCACCCGCTACGGTCCCGGCGCGGCTGGATGCGGAGGACAGCCCGCACGAACGCAGCGCCGACACGGCGGCCGACGCGGTGATGCGGGGTGGCATGGCGGCGCCGGTGCCGGCAGCGGTGAACGGCATCCAGCGGCAGCCGAACGCCGCCGCCGGCAGCCAGGCCGCCACCGACCCGCGCGAGCAGATCATCCGCCTGGGCGAGTCCGAGACCGCCGCCGACCGCCAGCAGGCGCTGGACCTGATCCTGCAGACCTATTACACGCGGCCGGACAATTTCGACGGCATCGTCTACAACCCCAACCTGCATTCGAGCAGCCCGCAGGACGCGGAGACCGGGCCCTCTTCCGGACAACCGCAGTACGGCGGGCAACAGAGCACATATATCGGGCCGCGCTTCTTCCGCCATTTTCGCGAGCGCTACGACCAGCGCGTGCGCACCATCGGCCACGAGCTGCAGCACGTCGGCCAGCGCTCGCCGCCATCCGAGCGCACGGTGGGCGGCACCTTCGGCGCCATCGGTCTCGGCCTGGGCGGCGGTGCCTTGCTGGGCGCGGCGGGTCTCGGCATCGCGGCCGCGGCCGGGGCCTCGCTCAGTGCCGGCATCATCGGCGGCGTGATCGGCGGTGCGGCCGCGCTTGGCGGCCTGGTCCTCGGCCTGGCCGATCCGTTCAAGCACCGCGACGATCCGATCACCGACCGCAACACGCGCGAATTCCTCGCCATCCACTGGACGCTGACAGCCCAGGTGCGCGGCATCGCCGCGCTGCCGCCGGGACAGGCGCTGACCAGCATCAATCATCCGAGCGAAGGTGCGCTGTACCGCTATCAGCACATGTCGCCGCAGGACCAGCAGCGATACCGCAGGCAATACGAGGAGGTTCTCCGCATCAAGGAGCAGATGGAGCAGCAGAACCGGCAGGGTGGTTCCAACGCTCCGGCCGCCCCGGCCCACGCCGATATCACGTCCGCTCCGGCGGACGAAGCGCCCTGAAGCGGATGCCCGGATATGACCGCCAGCCTTGCCCGTAGCATCGCTCCCGCCGCCGCAGCGCGGATGCAAACTGCCAGGCCTTGCCTGCAGCGGCAGTGCGCTTGCGGCGCGCACACGCCGGCCGGTGCCACCTGCCAGAGTTGTGCCGGGCGCGAGACGTCTGCCTCCCAGCACGCCGGCACCGCTATCGCCGAACGCGGCGTACCGGGCGGCGCCGCGCCGCCACCCTCCGGTCAGCCGCTGGACCGGGACACACGCAGCTTCATGGAGCGCCGCTTCGGACAGGATTTCAGCTCGGTCCGTGTCCATACCGATGACCGCGCCGCGGCCGCAGCGGGCTCGCTCAACGCCGCCGCCTATACGGTCGGTGATCGCATCGTGTTCGGACGGGACCGCTACGCCCCCGGCAGCCGCGATGGGCTGCATCTGCTGGCCCACGAGTTGTCCCACGTGGTGCAGCAGAGCGCCGGTCCCAGCCTGCAGCGCCGGGGCCTGGACCAGGGGCGCGAGGCCGCGCTGGAACAAGAAGCGGACCGCGCCGCGGACGCTGTGCTTGGCGCCGGGATGGCGCTGCCGCGGCTGTCCCGGATCGGGGACGGCGCACTGCAGCGGCAGCCGGCCGACGGCAGCACATCCGCCCAGGCCAGCCAGGCCGCGCAGCCGGCACAGGCGGCGGTGCGACACGACAAGCAGGAACTGAAGGACGCCGGCCGCGACGGCAAGCGCTTCGACGCGCTGCTCGACCGCGACCAGGGCGTGCTCGCGATCACCATGCGGGTGGCGTTCGAGTTCAAGAACAACCCCGGGCCGATCAACGAACCCTGGACCGACGCCCGCAAGACCCAATGGAAGGCGGAGTTCATCCGCGCCAACGTGGCGCGCTGGAGCAACCGCTATGTGCTGGTGCCCGACCGGCCCTGCGCCACCGAGCCGATGTCGTCGGTGAAGGTGCTGATCGACATCCAGGAGGACGGCAAGAACCCGCATTTTCACCTGACTGTCGACAACGAACGGCTCCCGGCCACGAGCGGCATCTCCAACCTGGAACGCGAAGGCCACATGCATGAAAGCGACACGACGCCTTCGTTCCACCCCGACAGCGGCACGCGGCAGACCGTCGGCGAGCACGAATTCGGACACATGCTCGGCGCGCATCACATTCACTGCAACAGCAACGACAAGGAGTGCTACGGACTCGGCCCGAATCCGGTGCCCGGGGAAAAAGAGGACGTAATGGGCGTCGGCTCCGAGGTCAGCAAACGCGACTACGAGGTGTTTGCGGAGGTCCTGCAGGGCATGACGGGTTGCAACTGGAAGGTGGACGACGACCGTTCCGGCCTGAAGGTGCTGGGGATCGTCCTCGGCTCGCTGGCGGGAGCCGCCGTGATAGGCCTTGGCATCGCCGCGGCCACCGGCGCTTTCAGCAAGAAAGGTCACTGAACAGTGCAGCGAGACGGCGAACCATGAACAAGGCACGGCAAACTTCGAACTTGCGGACACCGGGGGGGCCGTCCACGCGTGTTCCTGCAGGCGTGCTGCAGCGGCAGTGCGCCTGCGGAGCCCATACACCCGGCGGCGCCAGCTGCGGCGAATGCGCCAGCGGGGGCACCTTGCAGCGCAGTGCGCACGGCCAGGTCGGCGCCGCCAGCGCCCCGCCCATCGTCCATGACGCCCTGCGCAGCCCCGGCCAGCCGCTCGACGCCTCCACCCGTGCCCTGATGGAGCCGCGCCTGGGGCGCGACCTCAGCCAGGTGCGGGTGCACACCGACGAACTCGCCGCGCAGTCGGCGCGGGCAGTGAACGCGAGTGCCTACACCGTGTCGCCGCACGTGGTGTTCGGCGCCGGGCGCTACGCTCCGGGCACCGCGCAGGGACTGCAGTTGCTCGGCCACGAGCTGACCCACGTGGCGCAGCAGGAACCGCTGCCGGCAGCGGGCGGCGCGCTGCGGGTGGAACCCGCGGGGACGCCGGCTGAGCAGGAGGCGGACCGCGTCTCCCACCAGATCGCGGCGGGCTCCGGCGGCGAGGTGCAGCAGCGCCAGGCAGGAGGCGTGCTGAACCGTTCCTTGGACTGGGCGGTCGGCGGCGGTGTCGCCGGCGGCGCGGTGCTGGGCGGCGCGCTCGGCGCAGGCCTGGGCAAGGTGAGCACGGGCGCCGGCATCGCCGGCGGCGTCCTCGGCGGCATCGCCGGGTTTCTCGGCGGCGCCGTGCTGGGTGACTACCTCAGCACCGATCGCCGCAAGCTGACCCCGGCCGAGCAGCACTACGCCCACGACATCTTCCTGGAGAGCCTCGACTACGACGCCATCGACATCACCAAGAACAGCACCCTGGCGCGCGGAACCTCGCGCACCTTCAAGAATACGATCAACCTGCAGGATCGCTGGTTCAAGCCCAACTCGATGGACCTCACCGACCAGGGGCAGGAGGTGCTGGTCCACGAAATGGGTCACGTCTGGCAGTACCAGCACGGCGGCTACACCTACATCCCGTCCAGCCTGATTCCGCAGGCTATCGCCGGCGACCGCGGCACGCGCAACCTCGCCTACAACTGGCGCGACGCCGCCAACAACCGCCTGCCCTTCCAGAACTGGAACGCGGAACAGCAGGCCGAATGCATCTCGGACTACAACGAAGCGCTGCGTCGTATCAACAATCCGCCCGCGGCGGCACCCGGCGGCGATCCGCCGTCCCTGCTCAAGGACTACAACACGGTGTCGTTGGCGGACCCTTACATCAAGCTGGTGCAGCAAGGCAAAGGCGCGGTCGGCTCCAAACCCGAGCCCGCCCCCGGCGGCGCGGCACCCTGAGGCCATATGAGCGCACTGGCCCAGGCACGCACCCACGCCGTTCACGCGCCGGCCGCCCTGCGCGGCGGGATGCCGCTACAGCGCCCGCACCAATCGGGGCCGGCGGAACGTGCGGCGAAAGCGGACGGCGTCCCCGAGTGGACGCAGCAGGCGGATACCCTGGCGCTGGCCGCCAAGGTGCTGGGCTCGGCCGGGCAGCCGCTCGATCCGCCGACGCGCGCGCTGATGAGCGCCCGCTTCGGCTGTGACCTGAGCGGCGTGCGCGTCCACCATGACGCGGCAGCGGCGCACTCCGCCGCCGCGCTGCAGGCGCAGGCTTATACGTTCGGCAACCGCATCGTATTCGGCGAAGGCCGCTACCGGCCGCATCAGCCGGCCGGCCGCTGGCTGCTGGCGCACGAGCTGGCGCACACGCGGCAGCAGGATGGGCGGGAGGCGGCAGTGCCTGCGGCGGCAGCGGAAACGCAGGCCGCAGCGGAGGCAGAGGCCGACCGCGCCGCCAACCTGGTGACGGCGGAGCCGGCACGGCTGCCCTCCCTTGGCCGGCTGGGCCGGCGCCTGATCCAGCGCCTGAGTCTGGGTGCCGGCATCAGCATTGGCGTCGGCGTCGCGGTCGGGCTCGGGGTTGTCGCCGCGCTCATCGCTGGGCTCGTACAGCGCAGCCGCCGCCTGATGCACTGGGAAACCAAGGTGGCCGATGCGCAGCTGGTCGACGATCCGTCCAACACCCCGCCGACCTCCACCATCTCGCTGCCGGAAAACACGCGCCTGGTCGTCGTCGACGAAGGCGCCAACCAGCCGTTCAACCGCGCCGAGGCGCGCTGGGTGCAGGTGCGCGTGGCGGTCGGCCCGTTCGCCAACAAGGTCGGCTGGGTGCAGCGCAGCCAGATCGAAAGCCGTCCGGAGACCGCCGAGCTGACGCCGGAGCAGGCCAACGAGGTCTTCGCCGTGCTGTCCCACGCCAACATCATGACCAACCAGGGCGAGGCACCGATCCCCTTCCACTATCCCCCGGACGGCTGCTACTCCCGTGCCCACCGCATGGAGGAGATGCTGACGGAGATGGGCTACGCCTCGGAAAAGGTGTTCGCCCTCGCCGGCAAGAAGCCGCTGGTGGCGGACACGCCTTACGGCAGCGACGTGGAAGGCCAGAAGGTGACCTGGGCCTGGCACGTGGCGCCGATCGTCAAGGTGCGCGACCCGCAGCGCGGCCTGGTCGAAACCGTGATCGATCCTTCGCTGTACGAACGCCCGATCACCCTCGAGCAGTGGGAAGGCCTGATGGGCGACAGCAGCACCTACACCCGGCTGAGCCTGTCGCAGGTGCGCGAGCAGATGCGCAGCGGCGAGCTGGGCCAGCACGAGCGTGTGGCGGTCACCGCCCCGCGCTATACCTACAATCCGGGCGACCTGCAGCGCGACGAGACCCGCCCCGACGCCGAATCGGAGGACGTCGCCGCCCGTCCCCGCATCACCGCCTACACCCACGAGGCGCCGGTGCACGAGTTGGCGGCCTTCATCCGCCGCCAGCTCCGGAACGCCGTGGTCAGCGTGACCGCGATCATCGCGAGGATCCGCAGCGCCACCCACGAGGTGCGGCAGTTGTTCAGGCAGCAGTTCATGCGCCTGCTGAACGAGCTGCGCCAGCGCATCGCCCCCACCGACGCCAGCCAGGTGGACCAGGAACTGAACCAGTGATGCCATGCACATCCACGACCGCCATCCCATGAACCACCGGGCCCGCCCGGCACAGCGCAGGAGGACATTCCGGTGAGCTCCTTCCCAGGTTCCCCGCGCGTGCTCAAGGGCGGCATCGTGCTGCTCGACCCGGACACGTTCAACGTGCTGCCCAACGGCGTGATCGTGCTGCAGTACAACCCCGACACGCTGACCCGCACGCTCAAGATCAAGGGCGCGGAGGAAGGGGGCGACCGCTCCGAGGCGCTGCGCCTGACCGGCCCGCCGGTGGAGACGATCAAGCTCGACGCCGAGATCGATGCCACCGATCAGCTCGAGAACCCGGACCAGAACCAGGTGACGGTGCAGCACGGCATCGCCCCGCAGATCGCCGCCCTCGAAATCCTGGTCTACCCGGCCTCCGCCACCCTGCAGAGCAACTACTCGCTGTCGCAGCAGGGCACGCTGGAGATCATGCCGGTGATGGCGCCGCTGAGCCTGTTCGTGTGGAGCGCCAACCGCATCGTGCCGGTGCGGCTGACCGACTTCAGCGTCACCGAGGAAGCGTTCGATCCGCAGCTCAACCCGCTACGGGCCAAGGTCAGCCTGGGCATGCGGGTGCTGAGCATCGACGACCTGTTCTTCAGCGACAAGGGAGGTAGCCTGTACATGGCCTATCAAAGACAGAAGGAAAGCCTGGCGCAGCTGTACCAGTACGGCACCCTGGGCAACCTCGGCATCCGGGGGCTGCCGTGAGCGCGCCGACACGGTGCCAGCCCGCAGGGCTGTGGGGCGGGCCGCGCGAGCGGCCCGCGCCGAGGGCAGGAGCCCGAGGCCGGGCTGTTGGCGAGGCAGGATGCCGAGCCTACAGCGGGGCGCGCATGGGCTCACGGCAAGCCACTACTGAACTCGCCATAGAGGTGCACCAGTGAGCAGCAACCCGATGACCGATCCGGTGCAGGCGCTGCTGGCGCAGACCTCGCTGCAGAACACGCTGTTCCCGGCCACCAGCCGCTATTACGGCCTGGGTACCGCCACGCTGCAGCGCGACGGTGTGCCGGTGGCCTACCTGCTGCGCCGCTTCCTGCCGCAGCCGGAACAGTTCCAGCTGCTGCAGGAGCATACCGTGCTGCAGGGCGAGCGGCTCGACAACATCGCCGCGCTGTACCTGGGCGATCCCACCCTGTTCTGGCGGCTGTGCGACGCCAACCGGGCGATGCGCCCGTGGGAGCTGACCGCCACCGTCGGCCGCAAGCTGCGCGTCACCATGCCCCAAGGGGTTACTGGCGCAGGGCTATGAACCGAGGCTTCTATCTCACGCTGATGACGGGCACGTTCAAGCCCAGCCCGGTGCCGCAGGCGGTGATCGACGCGCTCACCGAAGTGCAGGTCACCTCCAGCGTGGGCAGCCAGGGCGGCTTCCAGCTCAAGCTCAGCCTGGGCAAGAACTCCGCCGTGGCGCAGATGCACGCCTCCGGCGCCTTCGACCCGCGCACGCGGGTGGTCATCGCGGTGACGGTGAACGGCTCAACCGAGGTGCTGATGGATGGCATCATCACGCGGCAGGAGTTGAGCGCCAGCAGCGTCGCCGGCAAGGTGACCCTGACCCTCACCGGACTCGACCTCACCGCGCTGATGGACTTCATCGACTTGACCGGCATTCCCTACCCGGCGCTGCCGATGTTCGTGATCGTCGAGCTGATCCTGGCCAAGTACGCGGTGCTGGGCGTGGTGCCCATCGCCATCCCGCCGCCACTGGCGCTGATCCAGAACCCGATCGAGCGCTTTCTCAAGCAGTCCGGCACCGATTACGCCTACGTGTCGCAGCTCGCCAGCAGCGCCGGCGCGGTGTTCTACCTCGATCCCGGGCCGAACCCCGGCATGAGCATCGCCTACTGGGGACCGGACATCAGCAAGATGTTCGGCGGCCCGCAGCCGGCGCTGAGCATCAACCTCGACTCCAACACCAATATCGATTCGCTGAGCTTCTCCTACGACGGCACGCTCGCCACCCAGTACCTGGTGACCATCATCGAACCCAACACCAAGATCCCGATCCCGATCCCGGTGCCGAACATCAGCCTGTTGAAGGCGCCGCTGGCGCAGAACGCGCCGACGCCGCTGAAGAGCAAGCAGCTCAAGCCGGTGGCCAACCAGGATCCGATCGGCGCCGCGCTGGCGGGGCTGGCCTCGCTGTTCGAGACCGCCGACGTGATCAGCGCCAGCGGCCAGCTCGACGTGCTGCGTTACGGCCATATCTTCAAGGCACGCCAGCTCGCCGCCGTACGCGGCGCCGGCTCGTATTACGACGGCAAGTATTACGTGAAGAGCGTCACGCACAACATCAAGCGGGGCGAGTACAAACAGAGCTTCACGTTGTCCCGCGGCGGCACGGGCTCCTCGGTGTCCACGGTGAGCGTATGAAGGACGGTCCCAAGTACTACGGCATCTACCGCGGCACGGTCGTCAACAACGTCGACCCGATGCAGCTCGGCCGCATCATGGTCACGGTGCCCGACGTCGGCAGCATCACGCCGTCGACCTGGGCCATGCCCTGCGTACCGCTGGCGGGCAAGCAGATGGGCACCTTCATGGTGCCGCAGATCGGCGCCGGCGTATGGCTGCAGTTCGAGGGCGGCGACCCCGACTACCCGGTGTGGACCGGCGGCTGGTGGGGCACCCCGGCCGAAGTGCCGGCGCTGGCGCTGGCGGGCCCGCCGGGCGATCCCAACATCGTGCTGCAGACCACGCTGCAGAACGCCATCGTGATCAGCGACCTGCCGGGCCCCACCGGCGGCATCATGCTCAAGAGCACCACCGGCGCGACCATCATCGTCAACGACACCGGCATTTACATCCAGAACGGCAAGGGCGCCAGCATCGTGATGGCCGGCCCCTCGGTCACCATCAACAACGGCGCCCTGGTGATCGTGTAATGCCCGGCTTCCTGCTCCATGTCGGCGCCACCGTGATGTGCAGTCACGGCGGCCAGGCGCAGCCCACCGTGCCGAACCCGCGCGTCACCGTGATGGGCCAGCCGACGGTGGCGATGACCGCGCCCTACGCGGTGGCGGGCTGCGCCTTCCCGCCGCCCACGGCCGGCAACGGCCCTTGTGTCACGGCGCAGTTCGTCTCCTCGGCGACGCGCATCACCTCCAACGGCCAGCCGCTGCTGCTGCTCGACAGCCAGGCCATCTGCGCGCCCACCGGCACTCCGCTGCTGATCACCGTGACGCAGACACGCGTCACCGGGATGTGAACCCATGAACATCGACTTCCCGTTCCATTTCGACGCCCGCGGCCGCACCGCGGCCACCGACGACGCCGACCACATCCGCGACATGATCGAGGAGCTGCTGTTCACCTCGCCGGGCGAGCGCGTCAACCAGCCGGACTTCGGCAGCGGCCTGCTGCAGATGGTGTTCGCGCCGAACTCCACCGAGCTGGCCTCGGCCCTGCAGTTCACCGCGCAGGCGGCGCTGCAGCGCTACCTGGGCGACCTCATCGACCTGCAGCAGCTCAATGTGACCGCGCAGGACGCGAGCCTCAGCGTCATCGTGAAGTACATCATCCGCGCCACCCAGCAGTCGCAGACCAACACCTTCGTACGGAGCGCGCCATGAGCCAGGGCATGAGCGATAGCGATTGCGGCCTGCGCCGCCGGCGCCAGGACGTCCGCAAGGCGGCCCTGTACGGCATCGACTATGTCGAGGTCGGCCCGGCCCAGACCACGCTGGAAGTGTTCTTCCTCGGCAAGGCGCCGCCGGGGGTGGAGACGGCCAACGTGGTGATCAGCGGCGGCAGCCCGGTGCAGGTCGGCAATATCCGCCTGTACCGGCAGCGCGATCCCACGCTCGACGATTGGATGGAAGTCTACCTGGCGGCTCCCGGCGACTTCTCGGTCTACACCCTGGCGCTGGTCAAGCTGGACGAGTCCGGCCATCCCACCACCCAGGCGCTGGACGGTCTCGATCCGCTGTACGCGACGGCGCGCTTCAGCTTCAAGGCGTCCTGCCCCTCCGGCCTGGACTGCCGCCCCCAGCACGTCTGTCCGCCGCCGGCGCGGGTCGAACCGGACATCAACTACCTGGCCAAGGACTACACCAGCTTTGTCCAGCTGATCCGCGACCGCCTCGCCCAGACCATGCCGCAGTGGCAGGAGACGCACGAGCCGGATATCGGCGTGATGCTGGTGGAGCTGCTGGCCTACGTCGGCGACCAGCTCAGCTACTACCAGGACGCGGTCGCCACCGAGGCCTACCTCGGCACCGCGCGCCAGCGCATCTCGCTGCGTCGCCATGCCCGCCTGGTGGATTACGACATGCACGAGGGCTGCAGCGCCCGCGCCTGGGTCACCGTGTCCACCGACGCCGACCTCGACCTGGATCCGGCGCAGGTGTTCTTCTGCACCGCCTTCCCGGGCGTGCCGGCCACCACCGTGCTGGAGCCGGCGGACTACGCCAAGGCGGCCCCCGGCAGTTGCGTGGTGTTCGAGCCGCTGGTGGCCGATCCGTCACAACCGCTGGCGCTGCGCGCCGCGCACGACGAAATCCGCTTCTATACCTGGGGCGACTGCGCCTGCTGCCTGCCCAAGGGGGCGACGCAGGCGACCCTGCTCGACGCCTGGGTGAAGACCGACGCCAGCAACGCCGGCGGCGTCAAAGCCCGCGCGCTCAGCCTCAAGGCCGGCGACGTGCTGCTGTTCGAGGAAGTGATCGGGCCGCGCACCGGCAACCCGGCCGATGCCGACCCGACCCATCGGCAGGCCGTGCGGCTGACCAAGGTGACGCCCACCGTCGACCCGCTCTACGACCGCGACAGCGGCGGCCGCCCGGTGGTGCAGATCGAGTGGTGCTCGGAGGATGCGCTGACGTTTCCGCTGTGCCTGTCGGCGGTGATGCCGGCGCCAGACTGCAGCTGCCGCGAAGGCATCAGCGTGGCGCGCGGCAACGTGGTGCTGGTCGAGCAGGGCACCAAGGTGGTCGAAGCGCTCGGCACCGTCGGCACCCAGAGCAGCGCCTCCACCTGCCCGAGCGACTGCCATCCCCCGTCGGTCAGGCTCACCCCTGCCCCGTTCAGACCGGTCTTGCAGCAGGCGCCGCTCAGCTATGGCCAGCCGCTGCCGGTATGCGGATGCGCCAGCAGCGTGATCGTGCAGGACCCGCGCCAGGCGCTGCCGCGGATCCAGCTGACCGGCACCGCCACCACGCCGCAGGGCCCGGTGTCGAGCACCTGGACCGCGCAGGCCGACCTGCTGGAAAGCGGCCCCGACGACGCCGACTTCGTGGTCGAAATCGATGACGCCGGGGCGGCGCACCTGCGTTTCGGCAACGGCGACGAGGGCCTGCAGCCGGCCGCCGGCACGACGTTCCAGGCCTGCTACCGGGTCGGCAACGGGCCTGACGGCAACGTCGGCGCCGAGACCATCCGTTACCTGGTCTGGCGCCAGACCGGCGGCAGCGGCGCAAAGCTGAAGCCGCGCAATCCGCTGGCGGCCAGCGGCGGCACCGCGCCCGAGGCCGCCGACGACGTGCGCATGTTCGCCCCGTACGCGTTCCGCGACGTGCTGAACCGCGCCATCACCGCCGACGACTACGCCACCCTTGCCGCCGACAACGCGCGGCGGCTGGCCGAACGCCCCCGCCTGCTCACTCTGCCCGCGCCGCCGCCGCCGAAGCTGGTTGGCGATCACCGCGCCGAGGAGGAGGAGGAGCCCGGAGCGACGACGCCCATGCCGGCCGATATCTGCTCCGTCCCGTTCCACAAACTGCAGGGAGCCCAGGGCACGCTGAGCTGGAACGGCAGCTGGTACGAGGTGCAGGTGGCGGTCGATCCCCTTGGCAGCGAAACGGCGGACAGCGAACTGCTGCAGGAGATCGACGCCTACCTGGAGCCCTACCGGCGCATCGGCCATGACCTCGACGTGCAGGCAGCGGACTATGTTTCGCTCGACCTGGGCCTGTCGGTATGCGTGATGCCCGGCATCCTGCGCGGGCAGGTCGAGGCGGCGCTACGCGCGGTGCTCGGCACCGGCGTGCTACCGGACGGCACGCTGGCGATGTTCAATCCCGACCGGCTCAGCTTCGGCCAGGGCATCTACGCCAGCCGCATCGTCGCGGCGACGCAGGCCATCGGCGGCGTGATGGAAGTGACGCTGACCCGTCTGGCGCGCTACCAGGTCGGCTCCGCGCCGCCCGGCCGCAAGCCGGACCAGGTGCCGAAGAACGGCGTGCTGGCGCTGGGTCCGTTCGAAATCCCGCGCCTGGACAACAACCCCAACGCGCCCGGCAACGGCCGGCTCACCCTACTGCTGAGAGGCGGGCGATGAAACAGAACTGCGACTGCTGCACCGGCACCGGGATCGAAGTGCCGGCGTCCGAAGCGAACCCTCCCGGGCTCGACGCCCTGCGCTACCGCGTCGGCACGCACTCCAGCTTCCTGGACGCCATGCTGGCGCGGTTGAGCAACCTCACGCTGGAGGTGCCCTCGGTTTCCGGCAGCGGCACCGACACGCTGACTCCATTGTCGCGCCTGACCACGCGCGACCCGGCGGACCCATCCATCGCCCTGCTCGACGCCTGGGCCACCGTGGCCGACGTGCTGACCTTCTACCAGGAGCGCATCGTCAACGAGGGCTACCTGCCCACCGCCACGCAGCGGCGCTCGCTGCTGGAACTGGCGCGTCTTATCGGCTACCGCCTGCGGCCGGGCGTGGCCGCCTCGGTGAGGCTGGCCTTCACCGTCGCCAACGGCTTCAACGGCACCATTCCGGCCGGCACGCGGGCACAGAGCATCCCGGGCAGCGGCCAGAACCCGCAGTTCTTTGAAACTTCCGCCGACCTCGCCGCGCGCGACGCCTGGAACGCGCTGGGGCCACGCCTGACGCGGCCGCAGTTGATCACACCGGCGGGCTTCGAGCCGGTGGTGCTGCCGCCCGACAGCAGCGGCGGCCTGGCGCCGGACATCCTGCGCATCCTCAAGGTACCCCTGGTCACCGGCGCCGACGTCATCGACACCGTTTACTTCGACGGCGTCGCCACCAACCTCAAGCCGGGTGACGCGCTGTTCTTCATCTTCGGCCCCAATGCCGACCCCGGCGCCACGCCGCCGCAGCAGTACATGCGTCTGGTCGCCAACGTCGACGCGCAGGCCGCGGCGGGCCGCACCGAGATCACGCTGAACCTGCAGACCGACGGCCGCACCGCGGTGCAGGAGCTGTACCTGTACATGTACAAGGCGCAGTTCCTGTTCCCCGGCAGCGATCTCGCCACCCAGGTGGTGAACGTGCTGCAGCCGGTGATCGACAACATCAACGCCTCCAACGGCAGCACCATCGGCCATGGTCCCCTGCTGCAGGCCGCCATGTCCCGCATCTCGCTGATCCGCGGCCTGGCCGTGCAGCGCGGCTTCACCCGCATCGCGGCCTGGCTGGCGATGCTGCTGCGCGCCATGCAGTGGATGAGCCTGGGCAGCCAGTCGGTGATCCTGTCCAGCCTGGGAACGCTGGAGCCGATCCTGCTGGAGTACCCGATCCTGCTGCAGCAGACCTTCCTGACGTTCAAGTCGGCCCACACGCTCCAGTACCACGACTCCGCCTACGGCGGGCCGGTGGCGCTGGAACGCCTGCCCGACGCGCCGCCACCCTCGCCGCTGGCCAACCTGGCCACCATCACCGCGGCGCTGACGCGAGAGCCGTCGCTGCAGCCGACCAATGCGCTGCGCCTCAACCGCAGCATCGCCGGCAGCTTCACGCCGCAGTCCGACCTGGCGCCGCGCCTGCTCGCCGCCCTCCACCCCGCGGCGGCCGCTACCTTGTATCCGGCCTGGTCGGCGATCGCCACCCCGGCGGGCCGGGTGGAGGTGCACGCCGCACGGGTCAAGGCGGGTCTGTTCGCCGCGACCTGGACCGGGCCTTCGACCGTCACCAGCGGCAACCAGATCAGTACCTCGTTCACCGATCCCACCATCAGCAGCGCCTGGAGCCATTCCCTGCCTGGAATCGCCAACAGCATTGCCGAGCTGCCGCTGGACGCGCCCTACGAGCAGGTCAAGCCGGGCAGCTGGGTCGCCGTCGACCGGCCGGTGCTGGACGCCTCCGGCCAGCTGCAGACCGGCCAGCGCCAGGTCACCTACCACGTGGTCGCGTCGCTGCGCACCGCCAACCTCGCCGCGGGCCCGGCCGGCGCCAGCGGCGCATCCGGTGCCAGCGGCGCGTCGGGCGCGAGCGGCGGCAGCGGTACCGGCTTTGCCGCCAAGGTGACGCTGCTGACCCTGAATCCGCCATGGCTGAGCGACCAGGCGGCCAGCGATTACACCAAGTCGATCGGGGCGACCGCGATGCTCCGGCAGTCCATCGTCTACGCCCAGAGCGAGCCCCTCACGCTGACCGAGGAGCCGCTGGACACCGACATCGCAGGGGATTCCATCGACCTCGCCGGCGTCTACGACGGCCTGGAGCCGGGCCGCTGGGTCATCGTCTCCGGCACCCGCACCGACATCCCCAACGTGAGCGGCGTCAGCGGCAGCGAGCTGGCGATGATCGCCAGCGTGTCACAGGGGGTACAGGCGCCGCTGTGCACGGCGTTTCCGCTGTCGACGCCGCCGTTCCAGCAGGTGTACTACACCACCGACGCGGATGCGTTCGGCGACCGCCTGGTGGTCGGGCAGCTCAGCGCGGACGCGCTGGGCACCATCGACCCGCAGAGCCAGCAGCCGGTGCCGGCGGTCTTTTCCGATCCCAACCTGCTGCCGCTGCCGCAGCTTCTCAACCAGCAGTACTGCAACCAGGTCGAGCTGGCGCCCGGCACTTACGCCAACCCCTACGTGCCGACCACCTCCGAGCGCAACGGCCAGTTCCCGACGTTCGCCGGCCTGCTGGTGGATCCGCAGACCAACATTCCGTACGACGGCGGCATCCTCACGCCCCAGGCCATCGCCTCCGGCGTGTTCGCCTGGCGCGTATCGAGCCAGGCGCTGCACACCATCATCAACCTCGCCACCAAGCTGGCCTACCAATACGACCGCGCCACCGTCACCCTCTATGGCAACGTCGCCGACGCCACCCACGGCCAGACCGTCGGCGAGGTGCTGGGCAACGGCGACGCCACCATCAGCTTCGCCAGCTTCACCCTGGGGCAGTCGCCGCTCACTTACGTGTCGGCGCCGACGGCGTCCGGCACCACCAGCAGCCTGCAGGTGACGGTCAACGAGCTGGAGTGGCACGAAGTGGACGAGCTGGCCGGCGCCGGCCCGACCCAGCGCTGCTACGTCACCGCCGAGGACGACTCGCAGGACACCAGCGTCACCTTCGGCAACGGCGTGCACGGCGGCGCGCGCACGCCGACCGGCAACTCCAACATCAAGGCCACCTACCGCTATGGCATCGGCAGCGCCGGCAACGTCGACGCCGGCCAGATCAGCCAGCTCGCCACTCATCCGCTTGGCGCGCAGGGCGTGATCAACCCGCTGCCGTCCAGCGGCGGCGCCGATCCGGATACCCTGGACCAGGCGCGCGTCAACGCGCCGGTGGCGGTGATGGCGCTGGACCGGCTGGTGTCGGTGCGGGACTACAGCGACTTCACGCGCACCTACGCGGGCGTCGGCAAAGCGGTCGCGGCCAGGCTTTCCGACGGCCAGCGACAGGTGGTGCACCTCACCATCGCCGGCACCAACGACATCCCGATCCTGACGGGCTCGGACCTCTACAACAACCTGCTCGCCTCGCTGCAGAACTACGGCGATCCCCACCAGCCGGTGCAGGTCGATAACCGGCGCCTGCGGTTGATCGTGATGGCGGCCGCGGTGACGCTGCTGCCCGACTACGCCTGGGAGAATGTCGAACCGCGGGTGCGCGCCGCGTTGCAGGCGCTGTTCGCCTTCGACGCACGGGCGCTGGGCCAGACCGCGTTCCTGAGCGAGGCGATCGCGGCCGCGCAGCAAATCGAGGGCGTGGCCTGTGTCGACGTCACCACCTTCGACAGCGTGCCGGAAAGCGTGACCGCGCCGCAGCTCGCCGCCCTTGGCAGCACGCTGCGCCGCAAGCCGTTCGTGCGGTCCGAGCTGGCACGGATCGATCCCCGCGCCGCACCCGGCACACCGCAGCGCATCGTGCCGGCGGAGCTGGTGTTCCTGACGCCGGCGATCCCCGACACGCTGATCCTGACGCAGGCCGGCAGCTGAGGCACGAGCCATGAACCCCAATCCCGATCGTCTGTACGAGCTGATCCCCGTCGTCTACCGCCTGCGCGACGCCGACCAGGGCTACCCGCTGCGCGCGCTGCTGCGCGTGGTGCAGGAGCAGGTGGAGGTGGTCGAAAAGGATATCGCCGGTCTGTACGAGAACTGGTTCATCGAGACCTGCCAGGACTGGGTGGTCCCCTACATCGGCGCGCTGATCGGCTATACCCCGGTGAGCAGCGGACCACAGACCGCCACCGGGGCCCGTGCCCAGGCGCGCGAGCGGATCCTGGTGCCGCGGCGCGAGGTGGCGAACACGATCCGCTTCCGCCGCCGCAAAGGCACCCTGGCGGTGCTGGAGGACCTAGCCGAAGCGGTCGCCGGCTGGCCGGCCCACGCGGTGGAGTTTTACCGCCTGCTGGCGGTGACGCAGAACATCGATCACCTGCACATGGACCGCGGCCGCACCGCCGAGCTGCGCGACGGCGACGCACTCGACGCGCTGGGCGGGCCGTTCGACGAGATGGCGCGCAACGTCGACGTGCGGCGGGTCAACTCGCTCCACAGCCGCGGCACCTCCAACATCCCCGAGGTGGGCGTGTTCGTCTGGCGCCTGCGCTCGTACACCGTGACGCAGGCGCCGGCCTATTGCTACGAGGAGGAATCGCCGAACTGCTTCCTGTTCAGCGCGCTGGGCAACGATAGCCCGCTCTACGTCAACCCGCAGGCCGCCGGCGCCGACCCGGCGCTGCCGTTGCCGATCGCGCGGCGTGACCTGGAAGTGCACGAGGCCGCGGAGGGCGCGCCGGTGACCTCCGGCGTACCTTACTACTACGGCCCCGGCAAGAGCCTGGTGATCCTCACCGGCACGCCGGCGACGGCGGTGCCGGCCGAGCGCATCGTGCCGGCCGACCTGAGCGGCTGGAAATACCGCCCGCTGCCGGGCCAGGTCGCGGTCGACCCGGTGCTGGGGCGGATCATGTTCCCGCCCAGCCAGACCCGCCGGCAGGCGGTGTGGGTGTCCTACAGCTACGGCTTCAGCGCCGATATCGGCGGCGGCGAATACCCACGCAGCCTGAGCCAGGCGCCGGATTCGACCCTCTACCGCGTCGGCCAGGGGCTGGATCCGAAGAGCGGCTTCACCCGCATCGCCGACGCGCTGACGCAGTGGAAGCAGGACGCCCCGGCCAACGCGGTGATCGAGATCGTCGACAGCGCGGTCTACGCCGAGCCGATCGCGGTCGAGCTGGCGCGTGGCCAGACCCTGCAGCTGCGCGGCGCCGAGGGCAGCCGGCCGGTGATCCGCCTGCTCGACTGGCAGACCTCCGCGGCCGACAACCTCAGCGTGAGCGGAGTCACGGGGAGCTGGTTCGTGCTTGACGGGGTGGTGGTGAGCGGCCGCGGCATGCAGGTCGGCGGCACCATCTCCGGCGTCACCATCCGTCACTGTACGCTGGTGCCGGGCTGGAGCCTGGACAGCAACTGCGAATGCAACCATCCCACCGAACCGAGCATCGAGGTGGTGGACGCGCCGCGCTGTATCACCATCGAGCACAGCATCGTCGGCGCGATCCAGGTCGAGCGTGACCAGGCGGCGGAGGATCCCCTGCGGCTGCAGGTCAGCGACAGCGTGATCGATGCCACCAGGACCAGCCAGGTGGCGCTGGGCGCCTCCGGCAAGCTGTGCGCGCACGTCACCCTGGAGCTGCGGCGCAGCACCGTGTTCGGCCAGGTGCAGACGCACCTGATCGAGCTGGCCGAGAACAGCATCCTGCTCGGCGATGTGCGCGTGTGCCGGCGCCAGCAGGGTTGCATGCGCTTCTGCTACGTCACGCCCGCCTCGCGCACGCCGCGCCGCTACGAGTGCCAGCCGGACCTGGTGCGGAGCGCGGTCGACACCCTCTATCCGCCCGGCGATGTCGCCGACACCGACGCCCGCAATGCGTTGTTGCAGGCGGAGACCCTGCGGGTGGTGCCGCAGTTCGACAGCACCCGCTATGGGACTCCCGGCTATTGCCGGCTGGCGCTGGACTGCGCCGTCGAGATCAGTGCCGGCGCCGACGATTCCTCCGAGATGGGGGTGTTCCACGACCTTTACCAGCCGCAGCGCAGCGCCAACCTGCGCGAGCGGCTCAACGAATACACGCCGGCGGGGAGCGATGCCGGCGTCCTCTACGCGAGTTAAGGAGACATACCGTGAAGGCTGATCTGACGCGCAACAGTTTCGACCCCCTCAAGCACTTCAGCGGCGTGCTGATGCAGCAAGGACGGGTGCAGCTCGACGCCGACTGGAACGAGCAATCCTCCATCCTGCTGCACCTGATCCGCCAGCTGGTCGTCGATTTCGGCGGCAGCGCGGTCAGCCCCAAGGGCGGCTTCAGGATCGACCCGCTGACCACCGCTACCGTGGTGGACAACGACGTGCTCATCGCGCCGGGCAGTTATTACGTCGACGGCATCCTGTGCGAGCTGGAATCTACGCCGATGCCGATCCTGTCCTGGGACGCCAAGGACGGCCACAACATCAAGGTGGCCAACTGGACCGTCGACGGTGGCGGCTACCAGGTCGGCCAGTACGTGGAGGTGTACGACGACTCGGCCAAGCCGGTGGCCGCCGCGGTGTTGTGCAAGGTGGCCAAGCTCGACTACTCCAACCTGACCCTCACCCTGGACACCGACGTCAGTTCCCTGCGCAACGCCGCCAACGGCCGCCTGCGGCGCCTGACCACCTACCTGACGCAGCCCGACCTCCCCAACCCCGCGCCGCTGTCCAGCGGCAAGCCGCGCTACCAGCTGTACCTGGACGTGTGGGAGCGCGCGATCACCTACGTCGAGGACGACAGCATCCGCGAGGTGGCCCTCAACGGTCCGGATACCGCGGCGCGCAGCCGCGTGGTGTGGCAGGTCAAGGCGCTGCCGGCGACGCTGGAAGGCTGTGTCGCCCAGGGCAGCCTGGCCGACCAGCTGCAGCCCTGGAATCGCGGCCTGCTGCGCGCGCGCGCCGAGCCGGCGCAGGTCTCCACCGATCCCTGCACCATTTCGCCGGACTCGCTCTACCGGGGACCGGAGAACCAGCTGTACCGGGTCGAGATCCACACCGGCAGCAACGATCCCTCCGGCCTGCCGCCGAGCTTCAAGTGGTCGCGCGAGAACGGCGCGGTGGTGTTCCCCATTGTCAAGCTGAGCAGCGGCGACACCGCCACCACCGTCACCCTGGGCAACCTGGGGCGCGACGACCGTTTCAGCCTCGAGCCCGGCGACTACGTCGAGGTGCAGGACGACAACTCGGTGCTGTCCGGCAGCGCCGGCAAGCTGCTGCAGGTGCAGGCGGTGGACAGCAACAACTGCATCGTCACCCTGGCCGGCAACGTGGCGGCCGGCGTCGGCAACGATCCGACCCTGCATCCCCTGCTCCGCCGCTGGGACCACAAGGCCGGCGATGCCGCGCAAGGAGGGCTGACCCTCGGCAAGGACGGCGCTGCCTTGATCTCCACCGCCAGCAGCAGCGCCGGCAAGTTCGTCATCCAGATCGCCAACCCCTGGCTGGACCTGGAAGACGGCGTGCAGATCCAGTTCGAGGAGTTGAGCTATGCCAGCTACCGCAGCGGCGACTACTGGCTGATCCCGGCGAGGGTCGCCACCGGCGACGTGATCTGGCCGCAGGAAAGCTATACCGACGCCAACGGCAAAACCAGCAGCAACCCGGTGGCCAAGGGACCCGACGGCATCACCCATCACTACGCGCCGCTGGCGGTGGTCACGGTCAAGGCCGGCGCCGCTCCGCAGGTGACGCAGTGCGGCGTGGCGCGGGCCGTCGCCAACCCGGTGGGGGTCATCGACACTCCGGTGCTGGTCAATAACCCCGGGAACCTGGCGGTCAACAAGCCCTAAGCTTCGTCGGGCCAGGAGTCGCCGAAGAATTTTGTGCGCGTGCGTCTTGACTTGGCGTCAAGGCGCAAGTTGCGACGTCGCTTTTAACTTCTAATAGGCGTAGGTCACCACCACGCGTCCAGCTATCGGTTCGACCGGATGGAAGTGCACGTCGTTGACCGGCACCGCTTCGCCTTTGAGCTGGGACGCATAGTAGTAGTCGACATCATGATCCCGGCTGTCCAGCAGATTGGTGCCTTCCAGCGAGACATGCAGATGCGGGGTAAAGCGATACCCGACGCTGGCGTTGAGCAGCTTCGTCGCATGGGAGCTGATGCTGCCATCCTCGTTCAGGGGCCGCGGCCCAAAGTAACGCAGACGCAAGGCACCATCCCAGCCATGGCCGCTCTGGTAAGTCGCGCCAAGCGCGATGACGCTGGTCGGCGCTTCGGCGATGCGCTTGCCCAAAACTGATCCGTCCTGCGATTCACCCGGCCCGGGAGACCCCACTTGTAGGGGTTCGCGGAAACGAGCATGCGTATACGCGTAGTCCGCATCGATCACCAGATGCTGCAGCGGTCGCCAGAACAGTGAGGTTTCGACGCCTTCACGCCGCGTCGCGGCACCAATGCCGGTGGTGCCGCTGTCCCCGTCCAGCGTCAGCTCGGAATCCAGGTCCAGGACGAAGAAGCTCGCTGAGAACTGCACGTGCGGCAGGACATTTGTCCGGACCCCGGCATCCAGGCCGCGCGCCGCTGCCAGCGGGCTGGCCGGCGTGGCTGAAGATGGCGCCGGGTTCCCGGGGGATGTCGGGGTCTGGGTTTCGGTCACGCCGCGCGCATCGTTGCTGTGGAAGCCCTTGCCGACGTTGAGGAAGAGTTCGGTCCGGTAAAATGGCCCGAGCACCAGGCTCAGTTTGGGGCTGGTGATGGAAGCTTCCGCCGTGCCCGAGTTGCCGGCCAGGTTGGCGTCCACGTCGAAGCGGTAGCGGTCATAACGCAGGCCGAACTGGGCCCTCGCCCACTCCGCGAACTTCACATCGGTCTGGACATAGGTTGCGCCACTCCATTCGCCGACCCGATCCTGCACCACGGTGAAAAAGCGGTCGCGGGACTGTGTCGCATATAGCCCGGACGGATCGACGTGGTCATACCTCGTCTGCAAACCCGCTTCACCCTCGAACCGCAATCCGCCCACGGCAATCGGCAGACGATAAGAGAGTTGTCCGCCGTAGATGTTGCGCGTATCGAATTGCTCGAACTGGTCCGTCGGGCGGCTGGGATCGGGCTGGAACGCAACCCGGTCCTGCGGCAGAAGCGCCAGGTTGGCGGCGTTGGCGTAGTAAGTAAAGTCCGAATACAGGTTGAGATGGTAGCGGATGGCGTAGGCGGAGGCCCGCAGCGTGCCGACGCCCCATTGTTGGTCTATGCCACCGGAGAGGCTGTAGCGATAGGTGCTACCGGCATCGGTGCAGTCGATGCAGCCGAATTCCGAAATCAGCCCCTGGCTGACCGCTCGCTGAGGGATTTGGTCAGAGGAATCCCAATGAGCCTGGTAGGCCATCAGCTCGGCGTAGTAGCCACCTGAGTCACCTCCGTGGGAATAGCGCAACACGCCGCTACCCTTGTTGAAATTGTCGTTGAGCACAAACGGCCCGTCGTAGTGCAGGCCCTCCACCCCATAAAGCAGCACTCCACCCCCCACAGGATACGATCCGGCGGCAACCAGGCGTCCGTAACCGTATTCACCACCAGTGGCCTGGAGAAAGGGCGCGTCCAGACGATCTTTGTACCGGATATCGGCGGCGCCGGCGGCGGAGAAATCCCCGTATTGGGCGTAGTAAGGCCCTTTGCGGTACTGGATGGAATCGACCAATTCCGGAATCATGAAGTTGAGGTCGGAGTAACCCTGACCGTGGGCGTGCGAGGGCAGGTTGACCGGCATGCCGTCAACGAAGGTGGCGAAGTCGGTGCCATGGTCGAGGTTGAAGCCGCGCAGGAAATACTGATTGGCCTTACCCTCGCCGCTGTGCTGGGTGACGATCAGGCCAGGCACCACCTCCATCAGCTCGCCCGGCCGGGTCAGCGGCCGGTACTGGAACTGCTCGGAATACACGGTGCCGATGGTCGCGGAATCGGGGTCTTGAGCAGCCGCTTGGCCGATCACCGTCACACCCTGGAGTTCCACTGGGCCGGCGCTGCCGCCGGCCCAGACGGCGGCGGGACAAGCGACCAAGGTCGCAGTCAAAATGCGGCGGCAGGGCAGGATCACTGCGGGCTCCGTATGACGAAAATAAAATTCATCATACTTACGCTGCAACCACTCATCCGGTTGCGGAGAAAATATCAGTAGCTTAGAACCCTTCAGCCGGGGGCGAGCTGCCCCTCAGTTCAGCGGATGCAGATGCACATGGGAATCTCCCCGATGCCTGGATACTTCCACCGCCACCGGAATGAGGTGCACTTTGCCGTGCCGCACGCCTCGTTCGGCGATGAGCGTCTCGGCGAAGCTGCGCACTTCCTTGATCGATCCCCGCAGCACCACGGTTTCAAGGCAGTCGTCATGGTCGAGGTGCACATGCTGCGTGGTAAGAGTCAGGCCATGATGCTCATGCTGCGCCGACGCCAGACGGCCGGCCAAGTGGCGTTCATGATGGTTGTAGACGTAACTCACGGTGGCGATACAGTAGCCGTCGTCATCCGCTTCTACGGTTTCCTGTTCAATCCGCGCGCGCAGCAGGTCGCGGAAGGCTTCGGAGCGGTTCTGGTAACCGCGCTTCCTGGACCACTGGTCGAATTGCCTGGCCAAGTGCTCGTCCAGAGACAGCGTGAGTCTTTTCATCGGGGAGACCTTGGATGGCATGCTTGGGAAGAGTGTTGATGAGTCGCTGCGCGGAGGCAAGCCGAAGTAGCTGCAGCGCATGACGCGTGCGCGGCGGACCCCGGACTGCAACCGATCCGGTGCGCCGCAGCGTAAAGGCGGAGAACACCAACCGCCGTCGTGCCGATGCGCTTCCAATCCGCCATGCTTGTCGCCGTAGCCGCGTGGTTGCCGGTCGCGGTCGCCGCCGCGGGCCCCGGCGAACCGTACCTGCCGGCCGACGACGCCGAGGTGCTCGAGCAGCTGCCGCTCGCGCGCGGGGCGCACAATGATCTGCGTGCGCTGCAACAACAGCTGGCGCAGAACCCGCGGAATCTGCAGCAGGCGATCGCCTACGCGCGTGCCTCCATCGAGCTCGGCCGGCAGGAGCAGGATCCCCGCGATTTCGGCTATGCCGAGGCGGCCCTGGCGCCGTGGTGGAACCGGCCCGATGCCCCGTCGAGCGTGGTGCTGCTGCGCGCCACGCTGGAGCAGTGGCGGCACGACTTCGCGGCGGCGTCGCATGATCTCGACGCGTTGCTGGCGGCCGACGCCGAGGAGTCGACACAGGCCCACCTGACGCGCGCGTCGGTACGCATGGTGCAGGGCGATCCGGTCGGCGCGCTGCGCGATTGCGTCGCCCTGATCGGCCGTGCCGATGTGCTCATCGCCGCCACCTGCATCGCCCAGGCCAACAGCCTGCGGGGCCGGGCCGCTGTCAGCCTGGCAAGCCTGCGTTCGGTGCTGGCGCAGTCCGACGGTGCGGCCCCCGGGCTGCGCCTGTGGGCCCTGACCAGCGCCGCCGAGATCGCGGCGCGGCTGGGCCGTGACGACGAAGCCGCGGAGCTGTACCGCACCGCGCTGGCGGCGATGGACGCCGCGGCTACGCGCGATCCGTACCTGCTGGCCAGCGCCAGCGACTTCCTGCTGGAACAGGGCAACGCGAAAGCCGTCGTGGCGCGCCTGGCGCCGCTCGAGCGGATCGACAACCTGCTGCTGCGGCTGGCGCTGGCCGAGCAGCAGCTGGCCGCCGCCGGCGATGCCGCCGCCAGCCGGCAGCTTGCGGCGCACCTGGAGATGCTGGAAGAGCGCTTCGCCGAGACCCGCCAGCGCCAGGATTCGTCGGTACACCTGCGCGAAGAAGCGCTGTTCGAGCTGCAACTGCGCCACGCTCCGGCGCGGGCGCTGGAACTGGCCGTGCGGAACTGGCGCACCCAGCGGGAACCGGCCGACGCCCGCGTGCTGCTGGCCGCCGCCATCGCCGCGCACCGGCCACAGGCGGCTGCGCCGGTGCTGGAGTGGATGGCCGGTACGCAGATCGAGGACACGGCCCTCACCAGGCTGGCTCAGGTCCTGCGCACGGAGCAAGGCGTATGAGGCGTCCTCGCGCACTGCTGCTGGCACTTTCGCTACTGTTGTGCGCCGGCACCGCCCAGGCTCACAAGGCCAGCACCAGCTACCTGCAGCTGCGCGTCGACGGTGCGCAACTGTCCGGCCGCTGGGATATCGCGCTGCGCGACCTGGACGTGGCGATCGGCCTCGACGCCAACGGCGACGGCGCACTGACCTGGGGCGAAGTGCGGAATGCCGCCGGGGCTATCGAAGCGTATGCCCTGTCACGGCTCCAGGTCGAAGCGGATGGCCAGACCTGCCACCTGGCTGCGGACGATGTCAGGATCGTGGCCCACAGCGACGGGCGCTACGCTGTGCTCGCCCTAAGCGGCGCCTGCGCCCGGCCGCCGCAGGCGCTGGCGCTGAACTACCGGCTGCTGTTCGATGTCGACGCGCTGCACCGGGGGCTGCTCAGACTTGATTTTCATGGCGTGCAGTCCGGCGTGTTCGCTCCGGACGAGCGGGAGTTGCACTTCAGCGCCGGCGGCAGCGGGCTGGCCACGTTTGTCGAATATCTGCGCGCGGGCCTGTTTCACGTCTGGACCGGGCTCGACCACATGCTGTTCCTGGCCGGCCTGTTCCTGCCGGCGGTGTTGCGACGGAACGGGCGCGCGTGGATCGCCGCACCCGGGCTGGGCCCGGCGCTGCGCGAGACCGCGGTGATGGTCACCGCGTTCACCCTGGCCCACGCCTGCACCCTGACGCTCGCGGCCACCGGCGCCTTCACGCCACCGGCGCGCCTGGTGGAAAGCGCGGTGGCGGCGACCGTGCTGTTCGCCGGGTTCAACAACCTCGTGCCGATGGTCCATCGCAAGCTGTTGTACCTCGCGGGCGCTTTCGGCCTGGTGCACGGGGCCGCGATCGCCGGCGCCCTGATCGAGCTTGGCCTGCCGGCCGCGGGCCGGGTATGGGCCCTGCTGGCGTTCAACATCGGCGTGGAGATCGCGCAGCTCAGCGTGCTCGCCGCGGTGCTGCCGGCGGCTTTCCTGCTGCGCCGCTCGCACTGGTACCGGCGCCTGGTGCTGTTGCCGGGCTCGGCCCTGGTCAGTGTCACGGGACTGATCTGGCTGCTTGAGCGTGGCGCCGGTCTCAGCCTGGGCGTTCCTCTGCCCTAGAAGCGGTTTGCAGTACCGCTTCCAGGGGAGGCCCGCTGATTTGAAAAATTCGGCAAACAACTTAATGAGAGGCAACCATCCGCTACTTTCCAGGCACCAACAAGCACCCACCGGACTGCTGACCGTTTATGCCTGAAGCTCCAGCTCGGCGCGGATGAACAACAGCGCTCCCGACTTCGAGAGCATGCGTGGGTGCCGGGTTCCGGGCTTGAACAACTGGTAGTCGCCCGCGCCGAACCGGAGTCCATCCACTTCCACTTCGCCGCTCAGGATCATGCATTCTTCGGGGCGGGAGTGGGCGTGGGCTTCGACCACTCCGTTCGCCGCCAGGCGAAGCAGGAAGGAGTACAACCCGGTCGCCCGGTCGTGGCTGAGGATCTTGATCTGGCAATCCGGGGTCCGCTGGATCCAAGCACCCTCGTCCAGGCGCTGGATGACCATGTCGTCCTGCGCATCCAGCCCGGCATCGATCATTTTCCTGATGCGCTCGGCGCGCCCGGCATCAACCCGCTGCGGCCGCAAGCCGGCGAACAAGGCGGCTTCGATCGCGTCAGGCAGAACCCCCGGATTTTCCTCGCTTTTCAATTCGCTACTCATTCGTTGACCTCTTAGTGCGGCGCCGTTGCAACAGGCAGCCCGTCTCCGAGTCCTTGACGCATCGCGGTCATCGCACGATGCACGTGAGACTTTACCGTGCCCAGGGGCAAACCGGTTGCATCGGCGATCTCGGAGTGCGTCAGTCCGTCGAAAAACGCCATACCGATCAGCTTACGCTGTTGCGGCGATAGCCGCAGCAGAAGAGGATGCACCGCACTGCTGGCGTCGAAGGCGGAGATCATGTCCTGCGGATCGCCGCCGGCCTCGTCGGCCTCGAGCTCCCGGCCGACAGCCTCGCTCAGGTCGCCTTCGCGCCGCCTGGCGCGCAGCAGGTCGAGCGCGCGCGTGCGGCAGATGGTGTAAACCCAGGCCAGGACGCAGCCGCGCTCGGAGGAGTACTTGCCGGCATCGCGCCAGATGCGGATGAAGGTCTCCGCCACGCAATCGTCCGCCGCGGCCTCGTCCATCAGGATGCGTTGCGAAAAGGCCAGCACCCGGGGCAGCAGGGCCTTGTAGAGCCGATCGAAAGAACGGCGATCGCCGGCAGCCACCGCCAGCACCCAGGATTCCAAATCACTGTCGTTCGGCAATGTCATGTCGGCCTCGCCCGGTCGTTGTCAAATCGTAGGTATGCGCCGGGCGATTGATACGTAGCAGCCGGGGAGCCGGATGCAACAATTCCTGAATCAACGCTCAGATCGGTTTCCGCAGCGGTTCTGCAACCGACCTTCCCGACTGCAGCGTAAAGGGGGTGTTGCACGACACCACCCAAGCTTAGGAGCAAACATGTCATTCAAGCGCACCGCCATTGCCGCCGCCGTGATGGCCAGCTTTGCCGCACAGGCATCCAGTCACCGCGAAGCCCCCTTCATCGCCCAGCACCCGGCCGTCGACGGCACGGACTTCTACATGTTCGACAGCTACGAAACGGGACGCAGCGGTTTCGTCACTATACTCGCCAACTATAACCCGCTGCAGGATACCTATGGCGGCCCCAACTACTTTGCCCTCGATCCCGACGCCCTCTACGAAATCAATCTCGACAACGACGGCGACGCGAAGGAAGACATCACCTTCCAGTTTCGTTTCACCAACACCTTCAAGGCGCTGACGCTGCCGGTGGGGAACAACCTGAACCTGCCGATTTATTCGATCAATCTTCCGCCGAGCGGCAATACCAGCCCCACTCTGAACCGCATCGAAACCTACACCGCCTCGGTGGTCCGCGGCGGCAGCCGCACCGGGCTCCCCCAGCCCATCACCAACGCAGCCGACGGCACGACCACCTTCACCAAGCCGGTGGACAATATCGGTAACAAGTCCATTCCGGACTACGCCGGCTACGCGGCGCAGTATATCTACAACGTCAACATCCCCGGTTGCGGCACCCAGGCGCGCCTGTTCGTCGGTCAGCGTGCCGAGAGCTTCGTGGTCAACCTCGGTGAAGCCTTCGACCTGTTCAACCTCAATCCCCTGGGGAAGACGTCCGGCAATCCGAACACGATCGGCGACAAAAACATCACGACGATCGCCATGGAAGTGCCGGCCGCCTGCCTGACGGCGGACCACCTGTCCGCCAGCACCACCAAGACCCCGGTGATCGGCGGCTGGACCGTGTCGAGCCTGCGGCAGGTGCGTGTGCTGAATCCGAACCCGCAGACTCCGGTGACGGGTGGCAACGCCTTCGGCGGCCCGACCGCCGGCCCCGAAGCGGTGGGCGGCGCATGGACCCAGGTGTCGCGCCTCGGTTCGCCGCTGGTCAACGAGCTGGTCATCGGCATCACCGACAAAGACAAGTTCAACGCCAGCCAGCCGAAAAACGATGCGCAGTTCGCCAACTATGTGACCCATCCCACGCTGGCCGTGCTGCTCAACACGCTGTTCGGCAACGCCGCCAAGGTGCCGCCGCCGCCGCGCAACGACATCGTCGAAGCCTTTCTCACCGGCGTGCCGGGCGTGAACTCGCCGGCCAACGTGGTGCCCGCGGAGATGCTGCGTCTGAACGTGGCCATCCCGCCGACAGCCGCCGCTTCGCAGAACACCCTGGGCGCGTTGCAGTGCTTCACCAACGCCGGCGCGGTGAGCACCAGCAACCCGGGCTGCGATCCGGCCGGCTTCCCCAACGGCCGCCGTCCCGGCGACGACGTGGTCGACATCGAACTGCGGGTGGTCGAAGGCGGGCTGCTGGGCGCAGGCGACCCGAACCAGCAGGCGGACGGTTCGCACCCGGCGTACACCGATGGCGCAGCGATCAGCTCCGGCAATTTCGGCACCACCTTCCCGTACCTGAACACGCCCGAGCCGGGATCGCCCAACGGCATGAACGGCGAGCCTGCGGACGGCACCGGCACCTGAAGGAGAGCGATCATGCGTAAGAGCACCTGGCTGCCCGCCCTGGCGGTACTGGCCCTGGCCGCTTGCAGCAGTAATGGCGGTTCGGGGGTAAGCGGCCCCGGCGGCGGCGGTTCGAGCGGCGCGGGGAGCACCCCCGAAGCACTGTCGAGCTTCGTACAAAGCCTGCTCGCGACTCCGGTTGCCAATGCCGAGACCGCGCTGCCTGTCGATCTCACCACCATGACCCTGGACACCAGCTCCGAAGACCCGGCCGCCTACGCGTCTCTCTTCCTCCCCGGAAGCTAGGTCAGACGCAAGCGGTCGTCCCTTGCCCCGCTTCGGCGGGGCTTTTCTATTTTTAGAAGCCTGCCGCTCAAGCCATCCAAACCATTTCGTCCGCAAACTCGTGGGATAGCCCGTTGCATCAACCCGGCCGAACCGGCCGGACTGCAACTGGCCACCTGTGTCACGGCATGGAGGAAATGCAGCAACTTTATCGGGCCGACGCGGTACTTACTCCGAACCTTCGCGATCCCCGATGGCGGACTTGCCGCGATCACGCAAGCGTCGCCTCAGTCGTTCGCCTCGCGAGGGCTCACTGGACCTGCCCAGGGCGGCAGTAGTGGGCTCAACGTACTCAACACACTTGGAGATACGAAACATGTGCGACGGCAAGACAAAGAGCACCAGGATCAAGCCGGCAGGCCCGCGGCGATTGCTGAAAGCGGCCGCCGGGATCGCCATGATGGCGGCGCTGTTGGATGGCGGAGCGGCCTGGGCACTGGGCGCAGGCAGTCTCGATCCAAGCTTCGGCAAGGGTGGAATAGCGACCACCGGCACCAGTACCAATGTGGTGCTGCCGCTTGCCGCCATCGAGCAGCCGGGCGGCGACATCGTCGTGGTCAGCCAGTACCGCAGCGCGTCGGGGACTTTTTTGAGCCTGATGCGGTACCTGCCGAACGGGACGCTGGACACCAGGTTTGGGCAGAATGGAACCACGCTCACGGCATTCGACACCGGACCGGGATTTAGCATTACACCGACTCAGGTTGCGTTGCTATCCAGTGGCGACATCGTCGTAGTGGGGAGCGCAGCTAACGGGGGTGGTAGTTCCGGTTCGCCTACTTTTGCGTTTGCCCTGGCGCGGTATACGCCGAACGGCGCGCTGGATACGAGCTTTGGCACCGGCGGCCAGGTAACGACGATATTCGGCGGCAGCGCTGGTGCTTATGTGAGCGCAATGCTGGTCGATCCCAATGGCAACATATTGGTAGGCGGAACGAACCTCATACTGGGTCCGACCAGGGCGACGGCCAAGAACTTCATGGTGCTGGCGCGGTACAAGCCGAATGGCACGCTGGATCCGACGTTCGGTGCCGGCGGGATCGTGCAGACGATTCCGACTCCCGACCTGGGGCCGTCTTTTTCCCTGGTGGCCCTGTCCAACGGCTCCTACCTGGCAGTCGACGACGGGACGGGAGCGCTCGAGTTCAGCTCCACCGGAGTCCTGCAATCCATGGTAACGCCGGGGCCAGTGGCGGTATCCACCCCGCCGCCAGGCTACGCCGTTTCCAACACAATGCTGTTGCAGCCGAACGGCGACAGTCTCGTGGCCACAACCGTCCAAATCGCGCGACAGAGATTTGATGCCCAAGTGGTTCTTTATGGCGAAACCGGAGCCGTGGATTCTTCCTTCAACTCAGCGCCTTTCATATTTGGCACCGCCGTCAGCAAAAGCGAGCCGGTGGGAATTGCTGTCCAATCCAACGGGCAAATCGTGGTGGCAGGAATCGCCCACACCAATACGGGGCCGGACGAACTCGGCTTGGCGCGGCTCAACTCCGACGGTGAGTTGGACCCCACGTTCGGCATCGGGGGTACCGTATTGACCGCTTTTTTCCCTTACACCATGCTGCTCCAGACGGACGGAAAAATCGTTGTCGTGGGTAGCAGCAGCGTCGCGGGTAGCAGCAACACGGCCGTCACGCTGGCACGCTACCTGACGAATTGACGCCAGCGGGCGAGTAACGTTCGCGCCTCATCCGAAAACCCGACTGCCTGCACATCCCGCTTCCCCCGGAAAGTCAGTCGGTACATGCTTGGCGGCTGTTCTTATGCCCCGCTTCGGCGGGGTTTCTTCTTGGGAGGTCCCACAGCGTCTGGCGCCCACGGTCAACAAGCCGTCATTGTGAAGAGTTATGCTGGCGCGACATAACTCCTCCTAAGCAAGGATCGCCCATGAGCCAAGACCCGACCTCCGGTTCGAACGAACCGCTGGATCCCACCCGCCGCCGCGTCCTCACCGGCATCGCCGCCACGGCGGCCGGCGCCGCCGGCCTGGCCGGCCGGCCGAGCCTGGCCTCGCCCCGGCCACTGGACCTGCCGAACCCGGCGGACAGCGGCATCGACCATATCGTGGTGGTGATGATGGAGAACCGCTCCTTCGATCACATGATGGGCTGGGTGCCGGGCGCCGACGGCATGCAGCAGGGTCTGAGTTATACCGACACCACCGGCAACACGCTGTCGACGTTCCCCATGCAGGGTTCGCTCTATGGTTACCAAGGCTGCGGTTTCGCCGACCCGGACCATAGCTACCAGGCCGGGCACAACGACTACAACGGCGGCAAGATGGACGGTTTCCTCCTGCCGCAGCCGGCCGGCGACCTGTTCCCGATCGGCTACTACAACCGCGACGACGTCCTGTTCTATTCCGGCTGCGCCGATAACTGGACCATCTGCGACCACTACCACACCGGCATCCTGTCCTGCACCTTCCCCAACCGCGTGTACATGCACAGCGGGCAGACGGACCGGCTCAGCAACACGCTCACCATCAGCAAGCTGCCGACGATCTGGGACAGCCTGATCGCCAACAAGGTCTCGTCCAAGTACTACTTCGCCGACACGCCGATCACCGCGCTGTGGGGTGCCAAGTACCTGGTCACCCACCCGATCACGCACCAGCTCGAGCAGTTCGTCTACGACTTCAGCCCGCTGGGCAAGGCGCCTTCGGTGAGCTATATCGACCCGTACTTCGGCCTGTTGATCGGCGAGGCGCTGGGCACGTCCTGGGACGACCACGCCTTCGCCGACATCCGTGACGGCCAGTGCTTCCTCAACTTCATCTACAACGTGCTGCGTCACAGCCCGGCCTGGGAACGCACCCTGCTGGTCATCAACTACGACGAGTGGGGCGGCTTCTTCGATCACGTGGCGCCGCCGCTGGCGCCGGTGTCCGAGGCCGAGGCCAAGCTGGGTAACGACGGCCGCCTGGGCATTCGCACTCCCTGCGTGATCATCGGCCCCCGTGCCAGGCGCGCCCACGTCGAAAGCACGCAGTTTGACCCGCAGTCGATCCTCAACCTGATCGGCTGGCGCTTCGGCTTCACGCCGCCGGGAGTACGTGCCGCCAC
Organism: Nevskia sp.; assembly: GCA_031291075.1. Classification (GTDB taxonomy): domain Bacteria; phylum Pseudomonadota; class Gammaproteobacteria; order Nevskiales; family Nevskiaceae; genus Nevskia. The sequence goes on from JARLJS010000057.1 coordinate 43,190, forward strand.
CTCCACCAACCTGGCCGCCGCCCTCGACTTCACCAGCCCGCTCAACACCACGGCCCCCACCATCGACGTCAGCTACAGCGGCAAGACCGGCCCGTTCCCGGTCAAACCGCCGTTCCTGCTGCCGCCGCCCGGCGGCGGCAATGTCTTCGGCGGCCTGTGCCGCAAGAACAGCGCTGCGGAGCAGGCGGAAATCGACCGCCGCATGGAAGCGCACCAGAGCGAGCTGAAGGCGCTGCGTACGATGGCGAAGCAGTCCGGCTACAGCTTCTGATCCGGATCCCCGCCCCCCCCGCGATGTGCGCCGCGGCTGCGGGCGCGACACTTCGCGATTCAGGCACCCGGCAGCGGGAAGCGCAGCCGGACACATACGCCGTTGGCCGATTCGATGGTGTAGCTGCCGTCGAGTTGTTCGCTCAGCGAGGCGACAAGCTTCATACCGAGGGACTTGCTCTTGCGCGGGGCATCGGGCGCAATCCCCACACCGTCGTCGGCCACGGTAACCAGCAGCCCGTCCGCGTCGCACACCAGGGTGACGCGGATCGTACCCGGCCGGCCATCCTGAAAGCCGTGCTTGAGACTGTTGGAAATCACCTCGTTGAGCCACAGCCCCAGCGGTATGGCCGTGTCCATGCCCACCTCGACCGGCTGTATTTCGGTGACCAGCCCGATACCGCGTCGCTGTATGTTGGCCGCCTCACCCAGGCGTTCACACAGATCCTCGATATAGGCTTTCACCGAAATCGAGGAGAGCGTGCCGGACTGATACAGCTTTTCGTGCACCAGCGCCATCGCGCGGACGCGGTCCGCGCCGTCGCGCAGGGCCGCATAGGCCGGGCCGGGAGGCACGTTGCGAAGCTGCAGGTCGAACAGGCTGGTGATCACCTGCAGATTGTTCTTGACTCGGTGATAGACCTCCTTCAGCAGCGTCTCCTTCTCCTTGAGCGATCGCGCGATAGCGAGGTCACGCTGCTTGCGCTCCGTGATGTCCTGCGCCACGCCCAGGAACCCGTTCAGCGCGCCCGACCGGTTGCGCACGCCGGTTACGGACAGCAGGACCGGAAGACGGCTGCCGTCCTTGCGGACATAAGTCCATTCCTGCTCGTCGACTCCGTCGGCGCTTGCCCTCGCCTTGGCAGTCAGCGTCTCGATCCCCGGCGGCACAGGTTGCCCGAGATGCTCGCCCAGCCGCTGGCTGTGAATAGTCAGCTCGCCGCGATCGTGGAACTCATCGAGGGCTTTTCGGCCCACGACTTCCTCCGCCGGGTACCCCAGCATACGCTGCGCGGCGCGGTTGAAGCTGGCGACGACGCCCGTGCGATCGGTCGCGATAATCCCCAGGCTCGAGCTGTCCAGGATCGCGGTCTGCAATGCCAGGGCGCGCTGCAGGTTTTCGTTCAGCGCTTCCAGCTCCGCGTCGCGCCGCACCGCCTCCGCGAGCTGATGCTTCTGCTCGTCGCTGTAGCTGCGGAAGGCACGCGAAATCCTCGCCATATCGTCTGCGATCTCCTGCATCTCGTCATTCGAGTGCAGGTCGATCCGTTCGGGAAACTCGTTGCCGGCGATGCTGGTCGCGGCGCGGCGAAGCTGGTACAGCGCGGTCGAGAACGAGTCCATGAAGCCGAAATACAGGTACAGCCAGACACCGAGCGTCGCCAGGCCGACGCCCAGGGTCACCATGCGCTGATGCCGTGCGCGCGAAATGCGTAGCCGGACCAGACGCTCCAGCTCCACCATCGCACTTTTGTCGACCTGTATCAAAGCGTTCTTGGCGGCCGACCCCATGGCGAAAAGCTCCCTCACGTTCATGTCGACCGTCCCGGGGTTGGTCACGTCCTCGTCGATCGCCCTGCGCAGCGTGTCCTCCGTGGCGACGGCTCCGTCCAGCTGGTCCGACAGATCAGCGGCCGATGCGTCCGTCCGCAACGCCCTTTGCATGGATGCCTGCAGCGGGATGAACGCCGCATGGGCCGAGCTCTCGTAAGCCAGCAGGCGGGTCAGCGCCAAGGGTGTGGCCGGCTCACCCGGACTGAAATGGGTCGATGCGAAATTTCTCAGCAATCCCACCGACGCCAGCGCAACGGGGGCTTTCTCGGTCGTGAAGTCGACCAGGGCGTGGCTGGCGGTTTCCGGGTCGAGCGTGAGCGTCGATGCGACGGCGACGCTGCCGGTATAGGCAATGATCTTCTCGACCACGGCGGTATGGTTCTGCAGGTTCCTTTCGGCTGTGTCATCCGCCGTTCGCACCTTCAGGCCGGCCCATCCCTGCTTGATCGCCTGCCACTGCTCATCGAGGTCGAAATCGCGGCCATCGCCGGCACCCCACCGGTCCAACGCTGCGATCGCCGCATCGGCCGCGGTTACGACCCGGGCGGCGTCGGCCGCCGTCGAGCCGGAACGGCTGAACCGCAAAGCCATCACGCCGCGATGGCCCTGGACCGCGTTCTGCAACTCGATCAGGTCCTTCAAGGCCCGGATACCCCGGACTTCGGATTCGCCCAGGTCGATGTGCGTCGACAACGACCTGAGCAGCAGACCGGAAAGCGACAGCATGGGCACGACAAAGACGAGCGCGATCAACAGAAGCTTGCGGGTGAAGCGAAGGCGCCCCAACAGGGCCGCCGCCGGCTTGACCAGATGGGACAGCACCGTCCTCATGGGCCCTAGGGAACCTGGGCTGCGGGCGCCGCTCAAGATGCGGCAGCCTTACCGCCGGAGGCGTTGCGCACCTCGTAGACAAAGCACAGGGGCTCACCGCCTTCGCACCTCAAGGAAGCCTGCACCGATACCGGCAGTACGCCGCTTCCGTCGCGTTGCAGATAGCGCTTCTCGAATCGCACGAGCGGCTCGACCTCCCCCAGCAGTTCGAACATGCGTTCCTTCTGCAGCGCCAGATCCTCCGGGTGCGTCAGTTCCTGGTCGTTTTCCTTCAAAAGCTCGGCCAGCGGGCGCCCGAGCAGCGTGGCCAGCGCATCATTGGCCTGGATATAGGCCCCTGACAGCGATACCAGCGCCATACCGGTAGCGGAAGCGCTGTGCTCGTGACGGAACTGCGCCTGACTGGCACGCAGCTGCTGCTCATGCGTAAGCCGTTTGCCCGCTTCCCGCAGGACGATGACCTGGCCGATACTGTTGCCGGCTTCGTCCTCCAGCGGGGCAACCGACTCGTCCACCAGGACTTCCCCACCGTCCCGCCGCACCAGGCACCGGTAGCGACCGACCCCGATCATCCGCCCGCCGCCTTCCCCGGCCGCTGCCGCAAGCTTCTCCTCGTCGTCGGCGAAACGGACCAGCTCGTTCAGCGGCCGCCCGCGGCCATCCTCCAGGCTCCATCCGGTCAGCTTCTCCGCGGGTGGATTGAGAAAATCGATCAGCCCCGTGCTGTCGGTTGCAACCACGGCGTCGGTCGAGCAACGGAGGGTGGAAGTGAACCAACGTTCGGATTCCCGCAGCTGGGCCTCCAGCGCTGTCTTCTGCAGCGCGACTTTAAGAGCGGCTCTCAGGTCTTTGATTTTATATGGTTTTGTAAGATAGCCATAAGGCGAGGCCAGAGCCGCGCGGCGCACCGTCTCGCCGTCGCTGAACGAGGTCATGAAAACCACCGGAATTCTCAGATCGCGGTGGATGACAGTCGCCGTGTCGATGCCGTCGACCGTGCCCTTGATGCGAATGTCCATCAGGACCAGGTCCGGCTTCTTTTCGCGTGCCAGGCGCAGCGCCTTCTCGCCGGTGTCGGCCTGCCCGACGACCGTATAGCCGAGTTCCTCCAGCTTTTCGCGAAGATCCAGCGCGATCACCGCCTCGTCTTCGACGATCAGAATCGACTGATTCGCCATCTGCCCTCCGTCCACTCAATGCTGCGCATGTCAGGAAATCTGCATCGCCTCGCCGGCGCATTCCACTCCATCGGGCCCCGCAATTGTATTATTTCGTGATCGGCGACCAATCCTGGCCGACTAACGCCGTCATGGACGCGCCTGTCTTTCATGCTCAAGAAACTGGCATTGGGGGAGCACATCCGGGTGAACCAGCCCCTGGCCTGGGACGTGCTCACGGACCGTGGCACGCTGCTCCTGCGCAAGGGCTTCGTTCCGACCAATCCGTGGCAGGTCGAAGCGCTGATCAAACGCGGCGCATACGTCGACGAAGAGGCCTTCAACCGTCACTCCAGTACAAGCCCGGCAGAGCCGGAACCGGTTGCCGCCACCCTGTTCGAGCAGTGGGACGATATCTCGTTCCGGCTGAACGGGCTGCTCCGCCGTCACCAGACCGAGCCGCAGTTCGTCGACAAGCTGACGCAACTGTCGACCGGCATCATGTCACTGGTCGATCAAGGGCAGGATGTCGCGTTGTTTGTGATGCTCCGGCTGGACACCAGCAACAACTACCCGGTCGCCCACGCGCTCCAGGTCGCGGTCCTGTGCGACGTTTACGGACGCTTCATGAACTGGGATCCGGCCGACCGCCTGGCCTTGGTCAACGCGGCCTTGACGATGAACATCACCATCCTGGACCTGCAGCTGATCCTGCTGCGGCAACTCGAGCCGCTGAGCCTGGAACAGCGCGAAGCGATCAGGAACCATCCGACCGCGGCGCGGGAACGTCTCGAAGCCCTGGGAGTCATCGATCCGGTCTGGTTGAATCTGGTCGCGCAGCATCACGAGACCTCCGACGGGCGGGGCTACCCCCTGGGCCTGCAGGCGGTGGCTCCGGCCGCCGAGGTGCTGAACGTCACCGATCGCTACCTTGCAATGACCAGCTGGCGCTACGACCGGGAACCCAAGCTGGCCAATGCCGCGGCGCGCGAACTCTACGTGGTGACCGCCGGCTCGACGCAGGAAGCGGTCGCCCGCCTGATCAAGGCGTTCGGGCTCTATCCTCCCGGCACCTTCGTGCGGCTCGCCAATGGCGAGATCGCGGTGGTGGTGGCGCGCGGCGGGCATGCCAACAAGCCGCGGGTGGCAACGATGATCGGCGCGCAAGGGGTCAAGCTGCAGGACCCCATTCCGAGGGACAGTGCGCAGCCCGAGTTCGCCATTTCCGGCGCGATGTCCAATGACGACTGCGCCATCTATCTCGATCCGATCAAGCTGTTCGGCGCCTAAGCACATCGGCGCAGGCCGCGCACCGCAACGAGCGTGACCACAACGTGACCGGTCCTGACCGCGGCCCCGGACTCCGCCTCGTCCGAATCCACTTGCGTCGAGCCATCGTTATGGTGTACGACTACGCAACGGCGCCGGCCACCAACCCGTCAGGCGCTCATCGGGGGAGAAACTGGCATGACATTCAAGCGCAAGCTTGGCGCGGCATCGGTATTGGCCGCCGCCTGGTATTCCGGCTCTGCATGGGCGATCACGCAGATCGGTGACGTCAGCGTGGATACGGCCGACCATGTGATCTACATCGACGGCACTGACCTGATCCTGAGCGGCTACACCCCGTATGTGCAGCTCGCGGGTGTACCGCTGACGATCAATACCGGTTTGTCGAACAGGACACATATACAGGCGACGATTCCGGAAGGACTCACACTGAGCTTCGGCGTGGGCTACCAGCTTTACGTCTCGCCTGACCGCTCTCCCACCACGCCCAGCAACGGCTACGGTGCGCCGACCGACCAAGCGTACTTCTCCGTCTACGTGGGTGCCGGCGCCACCGGCAGCACGGGCGCAACCGGAGCAACCGGCGTAACCGGAGCGACCGGCCCGACCGGATCCACTGGAGCGACCGGAGCGACCGGCGTGACCGGAGCAACCGGCCCGACCGGCACCACCGGGGCAACCGGCTCCACCGGTGCCACCGGCGCTACGGGTATCACGGGGGCAACCGGCTCCAGTGGCAGTCCCGGGCCTGCCGGCGCATCCGGAGCAACCGGAGCCACGGGTGTCACCGGTGCCACCGGGCCGACTGGGCCCACCGGACCGACGGGTCCCACCGGCGCGACAGGGTCCGCCGGTTGACGGTCGGGCAAAAGCACCGCAAAGCAATGCGGTGTCCGCACCTGTCAAATTCAAGCTATCGGGGGAAACTGGCATGACGTTCAAGCTCAAGCTGGGTGCGGCCTCGGCACTGGCGGTCGCCTGGTATTCCGGTCCCGCACTGGCGGTCACGCAGATTTACACGGTCAACCTCGACCTGGTCGGCAAGCAGATCTATATCGATGGTGCGGACCTGACCCGCAGCGGCTACACGCCGTACGTACAGATCAACGGAGTAACGCTGGTCATCAACAGGGGGGCGTCCAGCAGTACCCATATCCAGGCGGCCATCCCGGAATCACTCAGCCTGGTACCCGCCGTCGGCTACCAGCTCTACGTCTCACCCGACCGGCTGCCCTCAAACAGCAACAACACCAGCTACGGAGCACCGACCGACCAGGCCTTGTTCAGCCTGTATGCCAGCACGGGCCCCACCGGAGCGACCGGGGCAACGGGACCGACCGGATCCGGCGGAGCCACCGGCGCCACCGGAACCACCGGTCCGAGCGGACCCACGGGCGCGAGCGGACCGACGGGCGCGACGGGACACACCGGAGCGACGGGATCCACCGGGACCACCGGCGCAACCGGAATTACCGGTGCAGCCGGCCCCATCGGAGCGCCCGGATCCACCGGATCGACCGGACCGACCGGACCCACCGGAGCCACGGGAACGAACGGACCGGACGGCCCCGCCGGCCCGACTGGGCCTACCGGCCCGACCGGAGCGAGCGGAACGGCCTAATTCGCGGGACGCACAGCACCGGCCGGATTACGCAGCCGCTGCCCCGCTACAAGACAACCGCTTGCGCTCGATGGCGGCGAGCAACCGCTCGTAGGCCTCGGTAAACAGACGTACGCCGTCGCCCAGCAGCATGTCGGTGACCGCCTTCATCGAGATCCGGGCTTCGGCGAGCCGGCTGAAGACCTCCTCGGCCTCGTCCACACCCTCGGCCAGCGTTGGCCGTACTTGGCCGTGGCGCAGAAATTCGAGATAGGTCTGTTCCGGCGCGGTGTTGACGGTATCCGGGCCGATCAACTGATCGACATAAAGGGTCTTGCTATACGCCGGGTTCTTGGTGCCGGTGCTGGCCCACAGCAGGCGCTGGGGATGGGCACCGTGGCGCGCCAGGGCCTGCCAGCGCGGCGTGGCCAGCAGTTCCCTGTAGTGACGGTAGGCGAGCTTGGCATTGGCGATGGCCACGCGGCCGAGCAGCCTGCGCAGTTCCTCTCGGGTGCGTTCGTCGGCGGCGGCCTCGATGGCGGCATTGAGGCGCGCGTCCACCGCCGAGTCGATGCGGCTCACGAAGAAGCTCGCCACACCGGCGGCGCGAGCCTGGACGCCCGTCTCCCTGCGCTCGAGTCCGCGCAGATAGGCTTGCGCCACCTCGGCGTAGGCTTCGAGGGCGAAAATCAGGGTCGCGTTGACGTTGATCCCTTCCGACACCAGGCGCTCGATCGCCTGGATCCCCGCGCGCGTGGCCGGCACCTTGACCAGCAGATTCGACCGGTCCACCGCGCGGGCCAGTCGCCGCGCTTCGGCGACGGTGCCGTCCGTGTCGTGGGCCAGCGTCGGCGCCACTTCGAGGCTGACAAAGCCATCGCCGCCGCCGCTGCGCTCGTAAACCGGCCGCAACACGTCGGCCGCGGCCTGGATGTCGGCCACCGCCAGCCTTTCGTAGATATCTGCCGCCTTGTTCAGTCCTGCGGCCACCAGCTTGCCGATAGCCGCGTCGTAACGGGAACTCTCGGCGATGGCTTTTTCGAAGATGGACGGATTGGACGTCACCCCGCACAGCCCCTCGTGCTGCACCATTTCGGCCAGTCGCCCCGAATCGATCAGGCCGCGATGCAAATCGTCGAACCAGATGCTTTGCCCGAGATCGTGGGCGCGAAGGATTGGATTGCTCATGCTGTCCTCTCGATGTGCCGGCCATGCGGCCGCATGCTTCGATACTCTGCCACGAGCTAGACGACCGCAACCTTGATCCACGTCATGCCTGATGCCGGTTTGGCGGGCGCCTGCCCGCCGCCCGCGTGCCGGTACCGCCGCCAGACATTCAGCTGCAGCGGTGGCCTTGCAGATCCTCGCCGTGCCCGCGATCCGGTGGCCACAGCCCGGCGCGGTCATCGAGCAGCACGAAGCCTGGCGATCCGTCCTCGAAATTCACTCCGGCGGCAACCAGCGTGTGGCGGCCCGGGTCTTCGCCGGTCGTCAGCGAGCGGCCCAGCAGTTCGAACGGATTGATCTGTTCGAACTGGTCCGGTCGCAGCCGCATGGCGCGGTAGCGGTGTCCCGCCAGCGGCACGTCGAGCGGCGCCCATTGGCCGCCGATCTGCCCCAGATGCGCGTGCAGCGTCATGCGCACCTCGGCCTTCAGGCAGTCGATGTGGATATGCAGCTGCTCCTGCGAACGCCCGTACTCCGAGTTGATCGCCAGGCTCAGCGCATCCCAGGGCAAGGGATGGCCGGCGCCCTTCTCGACGTAGCTACGCGCACGCCAGGCCGCGGCGAAGTAGCGCGGCGCGGACGCCGCGGCAAGCCCCGGACTCTCGATCCCCGGGATGCGCCCGGTGGGGATCAGCAGGTACTGGTAGGGACCGTTGCGGTCCTTGAGCACAGCATAGCCCCGCTCCTCGCCCTCGCCGAGTTCCACCTGCACACAGGGCGCCGGATCGTTATGCTCGCGCTGGTCGGGCACGCAGCGCTCGTGCACGATCTTCCACAGCGCATCCGGATCGGTACGGTGGCAGCCCGCGCAGGCGAACGCGAGCAGCAGCACCGCCGTTACCACAAGACAACTCAGATTTTTCATCCCGGCCATTGGAATCATCGCTTGGCCGGTCAGTCTAACCGCCCGCGCGGCTCAGTGGCGGTAGCCCTTCACCTTGACGCGGAAATCCATCGCCGGCCCCGGCGTCGGCGCGGTCTTGGTCTTGAGCACGTAGTCCGGCGGGTCGAGCGCCAGATCGAGCTTCCAGAACAGGCGCGCCATCGACAGCGCCATCTGCACCTCGGCCAGGCTCTTGCCGAGGCAGGTATGCGGGCCGCGGCCGTAGGGCGAGTACACACCCGACTGCATGTGTTCCGCGCGCGGCTTTTCGTAGCGATCGATGTCGAACTTCTGCGGATTGGGAAAATACTCTTCCATGAAGTGCGGCACGCTGGTGCCGATGTACAGCATCTCGCCGGCCTTGATGCGGTGTCCGGCAAAGTTGAAATCGCGCGTCGCGGTACGGATCTGCGCCACCGCGACCGGGTACAGCCGCATCGTTTCCATGATGGCGCCGTGCACCGCCGGGATCTTCTTGAGATCGTCCTCCTCGATGCGCCCGTTGGCGAACAGGGCATCCACCTCGGCCTGGATGCGGCGCAGCGCCTCCGGGTGCTTGAGCACGGCGTAGACGAAGGCGCCGATGGTGTTCGCCACCGTGTCCAGGCCGGCGACGTAGGGTCCGGTCACGTTCAGCACCAGGTCGCTTTCTGGCATCAGTCTGCGATCGCGCACGTGCGCGTCCATGATGTCATCGATGAGGTTCTTGTCCTCGTCCTTCCTGCTACCGGCCTTGGCGTAGTAGTCGGCGATCATCTTGCGGCCGAGCTCGAACACGCGTGCCTTGGCCCGCTTGTACTCCGGACGGAGCAGCAGCACCTTCGGGCGCTGCCGCGTCACCAGCACGTTGAGGATGTAGAGGATGGTGGTGCGGATGTCCTTCACGTATTCAAGCGGCGCCGAGCCGGTGAGGATGGAGCCGAGCTGGTCGGTGACGAGGTATTGCATCGCCTCCACCACCGGCACCGCCTGCCCCACTTTCCAGTCGCGCATGATGGAGCGGTCGGTGATCTCCAGCAGCTCGTTGTAGCGGCCCTTGATCGCCTCGCGCGAGTAACCACGCCGCATGATGTCGCGCAGCTCCTTGTGCGATTCGCCGTCCTCGCCGGTCAGGGTGCGGGTGGCGCCGTACTCCTTCACCAACCCTTGCCAGAATTCCTTCGAGCGCAGGCATTCCTTACCTTCGCGCGTGCCGATGAAGTTGGCGGCTTCCACACCGGCCATCACGGTGTAGGTATGGTTCAGCAGCCGCACCCGGAACACCGGGCCGTATTCGCGGTAGCACTTGACGAAGAACTGCGCCGGGTCCTTGGCCATGTCGAGCACGCTGCCGATCAGCGGCAGGCCGCGCACCAGCGGCGTTACGGAGACAACCGGGGTTTCTGCGATGTCCATGTGCAGCTCTCGTGCGCCGGGGGTATCCACCGAGTCTCGGAACTTGGCCGCGGCTGCGCCTCGTCCGGACAGACGAAGTTCACGCTCCCAGCACGGCGGCGTGGTGGCGCAGATGATCGGCGACGAAGGTCTGGACGAACCAGTAGGAGTGATCGTATCCCGCATGGCGGCGCAGCCGCAGCTTCTGGCCGGACTCGGCCGCGGCTGCCTCCAGCGCCTCGGGCCGCAGCTGCTCGCGCAGGAACTGGTCGGCCTCGCCCTGGTCGACCAGTATTTCCCCTGGCCAGGCGCAGCCGCTCATCAGGCGGCTGGCGTCCCAGTCGTCCCAGCGCTCGCGGTCGGCTCCGAGATAGTTGCCGAAGGCTTTTTCGCCCCAGGGCACGGCGGCCGGATTGCAGATCGGCGCAAAGGCGGACACGGAGTGCCAACGGTCGTGATGGCGCAGCGCCGTGACCAGCGCGCCGTGTCCGCCCATCGAATGGCCGAAAATGCCGCGACGGTCGCGCCGCGCGGGGAAATGCCGCTCGACCACCTCGGGCAGTTCCAGGTTGATGTAGCAACCCATGTGGTAGTGGGCGGACCAGGGTTCCTGCAGCGCATCCAGGTAGAAGCCGGCGCCGACGCCGAAGTCCCAGGCGTCGGCATCCCCCGGCAGGTTCAGCCCGCGCGGACTGGTGTCGCTGCTCACCAGCATCAGACCGAGCTCGGCGGCATGACGCTGCGCCCCGGCCTTGATCATGAAGGTCTCCTCGCTGCAGGTCAGCCCGGCCAGGTAATACAGCGCCGGTACCGGCCGTTGCGCCGCCTGCGGCGGCACGTAGACCGCGAAGCGCATGTCGCAGCCGGTCTGCACCGAATGGTGCACGTAGAAGCCCATGTGCCCGCCGTGGCAGGCGTGCTCGCCGCGCGTCTGCAGCGTCATCAGTAGACCACCACGCTGCGGATCGATTCGCCCCGCGCCATCAGGTCGAAGCCCTCGTTGATCCGTTCCAGCGGCAGCACGTGGGTGATCAGGTCGTCGATATTGATCTTCTTTTCCATGTACCAGTCGACGATCCGCGGCACGTCGGTGCGGCCGCGGGCACCGCCGAAGGCCGAGCCCTGCCACACCCGTCCGGTGACGAGCTGGAACGGCCGGGTCGCGATCTCCTGCCCGGCCGCCGCCACGCCGATGATGGTGGAGACACCCCAGCCCTTGTGGCAACACTCGAGCGCCTGGCGCATCAGCGTGGTGTTGCCGACGCACTCGAAGCTGTAGTCGGCGCCGCCCTTGGTCAGTTCCACCAGGTGGGCCACGAGGTCGCCCTCCACCTCCTTGGGATTGACGAAGTGCGTCATGCCGAACTTGCGCGCGAGCGCTTCGCGCGCCGGGTTGACGTCCACGCCCACGATCATGTCCGCGCCGGCCAGCCGCGCCCCCTGGATCACGTTCAGGCCGATCCCGCCCAGGCCGAACACCACCACGTTGGCGCCGGGCTCCACCTTGGCGGTGAAGATCACCGCGCCGATGCCGGTGGTGACGCCGCAGCCGATGTAGCAGACCTTGTCGAACGGCGCGTCCGCCCGGATCTTCGCCAGCGCGATCTCCGGCAGCACGGTGTAATTGGCAAAGGTCGAGCAGCCCATGTAGTGCAGGATCGGCTTGCCGCCGAGCGAGAAGCGGCTGCTGCCGTCCGGCATCAGGCCCCGGCCCTGGGTCGTCCGGATCTTCTGGCACAGGTTGGTCTTCTGCGACAGGCAGTACTCGCACTCGCGGCATTCCGGCGTGTACAGTGGGATGACGTGATCGCCTTTCCCCAGGCTCCGTACTCCCGGACCGACGTCCACCACCACGCCGGCGCCCTCGTGGCCGAGGATCGCCGGGAACAATCCCTCCGGGTCGGCGCCGGACAGCGTGTACTTGTCGGTGTGGCAGATGCCGGTGGCCTTGATCTCGACCAGCACCTCGCCTTCGCGGGGACCGTCCAGCTGTACCGTCTCGATGCTGAGGGGCTTGCCGGCTTCGAACGCGACCGCGGCTCGGACTTGCATGGGGTTCCTCCTTCAGGTGATTTCGGCGTGGCAGTTTACCGGCTCGGCGCCGCAGCTCTTCGAAGCCACCGGCTGGCCCGTTTCCACGGCCAGCAGATGACCCTCCACATCGTGATGCATCAGCAGCCGGCGGGACTGTTGCCAGACGGCGACCTGGCCGCACTCCACATGAAAAAATTTTGCGAGCTGCTGCTCGGACACATTCGCGACGTTCTTGCGCCGGCTCCGGCCACGGAAGCGGCGCACGTTGTGGCGCGCCCAGAACAGCAGCAGCCCCAGGTTCACCAGCACCACCGTATAGACGTGAGCCAGGAACCTGCCGAACCCCGCCACGCTGATCTCCTGTGAGGGCGTGACCGGTCGGCTGCCGTCACCATGCAGCGTGGCATACGACCAGACGGTGGACGCCACCGGCGAGAGAAGGCCGAGATAGGCCAGCCACAGCAGCACGGTGACCCCGGCCTCGAGCAGGCGCACGTGTACGGGCAGGTAGCGGGAGTCGTCGATGTACAACTCCGCCTCATTCATGACCACCTCCGCTCGCCGCCGCCTCGGCCGACATCGGCACGCCGTGCGTCTCCGCATGGTGGGCGCGGAAGCCGCGGTCCGGGCTGACCCAGCGTGCCCGGGTGTGGCGCTTCTTGCGCAAGGCCTTGAACAGGCCGACGAGCGAAGTCGAAAAGGTCACGATCCAGAATACGGACGGATACCAGACCACCCAGAACAGCGTGCGGCCGAAATGATGATCGTAGCGGCGCTCAATCGACAGCGCGGTCAGGCATTGTGCCAGGTAGGTGGCAATGAACACGATCCGCCAATAGATGGCCGGCCCCGCATCGAACGCCGGCGGATGAATCGACACGCCCGCCAAGTGCCGCAGGCCCCAGACTACGATGAACAGCGCCACCGTGAACGACCACAGCAGGCTGGCGATGTATTCGGCGAGCAGGGTCCACAGCCGGCGATGCCTCCAGCGCATCGCCGGCAGACCATAGCGCCGGAACACCTCCGCGCCGCCCTGCGCCCAGCGGACGCGCTGCCGCCACAGGCCGCGCAGCGTTTCCGGCATCAGCATCCAGCAGATCGCATTGGGCTCGTAGTGGATCGACCAGTGATGCAACTGCAGGCGCCAGGTGGCGTCGATGTCCTCGGTCACCATGTCCAGCCCCCAGTAACCGCACTGGTGCAGGGCGGCGCGGCGGTAGGCGCAGACCACGCCCGATACCGTGAACAGGTTGCCGCAGACACGCTGGGTGCGCTTGATCAGTCCCACCACCGACGAGAACTCGCCGACCTGCACCCGGCCCACCAGCGTCGAACGGGTGCGGATGCGCGGATTCCCGGTCACCGCGCCGCAGCGCGGGTATTCAATGAAATGACGCACCAGGTGCGCCACCGCGTTGGGGTGCAGCACGGCGTCACCGTCGATGCATACCAGGTACTCCCCGCGCGCCGCCAGCGCACCCATGCGCAAGCCCATCGCCTTGCCCTGGTTCCTGGCGAAGTGGATCACGCGCAGATTAGGGATCTCCTGCAGCAGCTCGTCGAGGATCCGCCCGGTGTCGTCCCGTGAGCCATCGTTGATCGCGATGATCTCCAGATCAGGGTAACCCTGTTCGGTCAGGGCGCCGATCGTCTCCCGCACGTTGTCCGCCTCGTTGAAGCAGGGCACCAGGATGGTGACCATCGGTGCGGCGGCGGGCAGCACCGGCGCCCGGTCCGGCGAGCCTTTGCCCCGTTCCCGCAGGAAATAGTAATAAAGCGCCCCCAGCATCCAGTGGTAGGCCATGTACAGCGGATAGAACACCATGAACCCGAGCAGGAAATCGCCGACGATGCGGCTCGAGGAGGACAACAGTTCAAGGGACATCGAAGGGACTCGCGCGATCAGGGCTTGTAGGGGTAGCGCTGCAGCGACAGCATGCGCCGCACCACGTCTGCATCCGGACGGTTGCGCACGAACTCGTCAGGATAGTAGCCGAAGTTTGCGGCGCCGTTGCGCAGCAGCACGCGCATCTGCTCCACCAGGGCGGGGGCCGCAATCTCCCGGGGCCGCGAGCGGTCGCGGGCCGTCCATTCCAGGGCCCCCAGCTCGAATACGGTCTTCGACAGGCCGCGCGGCCGGGCCGCGGCGGCGGCGACCAGCTGTTCCAACCAGGCCGTCGCATCGTCGCGCCCCACCCCTTCCGGCCGCGGCATGGCCCGAACGGACACGTAGTCGTAGGTCTGCAGAGCAAGATCGAAGTCCTGGGCAAAGCGCTGGCCTGCCGCGGGCTCGATCAGCAGCCGGGCATAGATGTCGCGCATGGTCTTCAACGGCAGGCGATAGCGACCCGCCCGGTCGGTCAGGACCTCTGTCAGCTCGGTCAGACGGCGGGTCTTCAGCGCCTCCCACCGGCTGCGCAGCCCCGCGTCTGCACGGATGGCCTCGATCGAAGCAGGCAGCCCGGCCTGCCGGTACGCCTCCAAGGCCGGCGCGCTGGCGTCCTCGTCCTGCGACAGCTGGGCGTCGTCGCTGAACAGCAGGCCCTCGACCACGCCGGCGCGGGCCAGATCCTCGTAGAGATCGCCCACCAGGCTCGCCGTTTTCGGGTCGAACGGCGACAGCCGCGGATACTGTCGGCGATCGACCGTCGCTGCGCCGGCGCCGTCGCTGGCCAGCACCGGCGCCGGGCGGCGCTCCGGCGGCAGCGCGCCGAAGTCGTAGCTGAGCACCGGCAGCCAGCCGTAGATCACGACATTGGCGCGGGTCTTGAGCTGCCAGGCGACCCGGTTGAACAGGTCCGCCCGCACCGGCAGCCAGCGGTTGGGGAAATACAGGGACCTGGCCCGGCCGCTGCCGTCGGGATCCGCGAACGCCTGCAACACCACCACGTTGACACCCAGGGCATAGACGCGGCTGACGAGCAGGTCCAGATTGTGCGCCTGCCGGGCCGGATCGGCGTCGTAAACGTCGTCCAGATCGACCTGCACGGCGCGGATGTGAGCCGGGTGGTCGGTATCGTGCACGTCGGCCACGAACTGCCTCAGCTCCGGGTTGTGCGCCACCAGCATGCGCGGCATCGCCGCCAGCCGGTCGAGCACGGCCGTGCCGTCGTCCAGCGTAAGCGTGATAGGCATGCCGGCGGCGGCGTAGATCGCCATCGCCTCACGGTTGTAGCTGCCGTAGGGCCACACCATGACGCGCGGTGCCCGCCCGGTCTCGCGCTCGATCGAAGCGGCGATGGTGCGCGCGTCCTCGGTCAGACGCGCGGCGTAAGCCGCGGCGGTTTCGTAGCCGCCGCGGGGGTCGTAGTGCGCGGTCGTCAGCGCCGGTTCCTCGTTCTGCTGGGGATTCGCGTTTATGCCCCGGTGCAAGGCGTCGGAATGCGCGGCGATCTCGACCAGGCCGGACGCCGACATCTCGCGCACCTGGTCCCAGCCGACGAACAGCTCGCGCCCGACGCGGCTGTTGCCCGAGCCGTAAGGCACCTTGCCGGCGGCGTCGGCGCGCAACCACTGCCCCGTCAGCGCCAGCACCGCCGGGTAACCGTACAGCTTGAGCAATGGAAACACCTGGCTGTAAAAGCCGGCGTAGCCGTCGTCGAAGCTCAGCAGTACGGGCTTGTCCGGCAACGGCCGGGTTCCCGCCCTGGCCTGCAGCAGATCGTCGATCGAAATCGGATGGAAACCCTCGCGCCGCAACCAGTTGAACTGCTGCACCAGCTGATCGGCCGATACCGCCAGGTAGGTCTGGTCCGGATCGTCGCGGCTGACGTCGTGGTAGCACAACGCCAGAATGCGCTCCGCGGCGGCGGCGCCGCCGCTCGACACCAGCAGCACGAGCCCCATCAACACAGCACGCATCGGCATCAGTATCTCCACTCGACGCTCAGCAGCACGCTGAAGTCGTTCTCGTAGAGCCCGTCGTAAGCGATGCGGCTATAGCCCAGTTCCAGGTCGCCGCGCAGCGCATTGTTGGCGTGATAGCTGAACTTGTCGGTGGCCGATCCGGCTGGATGCGCACCATAGCCTTTCTCATCGTAGACACCACCCTGCAGGCTCAGCCGGTTCTCGATCAGGCGCTCGTAGCGATGGTCGAGGATCTGCCTTAGCGCGATGCCAGGCAAGGCTTCGAAATCGTGGTCCGGACTGTAGTAGGCCTGGCCGGGCCTGCTGTTGTGCGTCGCCGCGAGGTCCAACAGACCGCTCAGCTGCCAGTGCGGCCGGGTGTACCACTGGTACTGCAGATTGCTCTTGAGCCCGACTGCGCGGTTGCCATCCGAGTAGCTCGTCAAACCGGAATCGAGCGAGGCCTTGAACAGTTCGCTGCCGCGGTAGTGCACGCCCAGTTCGCCGGAATCCGCCGTCACCCCGTTGAGCAGGGCCCGCAACGGCGTATCGCCGGCGAAGCGGCTGCCTTTGCCGTCGATTTCCCATTCGTCGTCGAGCGCGGCGGACAGCACGGCGTCCACGCCGGTGCTGGAGCGGCCGGACCACCAGTTTTGCGAGGGCGCGAGCCTGGCCGTGTAACCGCCCCCGCGATATTCAAGCCCTGCCTCGATCCGCCTCAGGGTGATGCTGCCGCCGGCGTCGGTCTCGTGGCCGCTGCTGGCGCCGCCATACAGGCGCCAGTGCTCGTCGAACGGACCGGTATAGCTCTCCAGCGAGGCGAGCAGGCCCGCACCCAGCTTGACGTTGGTGGCGGGGGTGACGCTGCGCTGGACGGACAGGGTGACCTCCGGCCGCTCGAACAGGTCGAGTTCGCGCTGGGCACGCTGCACCTCCGCCACCTCGGGAAACTGTTCCTGCAGGGCGGCGATAGCCGTCGCCGCCTGGCGATAGTGCTGCAGGCCCAGATCGTTGATCGCCGCGTTGGCGCGCCGCGGCGGATCGGGCGTGTAAGGATCGAGCGTGGCCGCGATGCGGTACTCCTCGTCCGCGCGCCGGGGCCAGCCGCGGGCGGCATAGAGTCCGGCCAGACCGCTGCGATAGTTCGGATTGTTGGGCGCCTGGTCCGTCAGCCAGGTGAACATGCTCTGGGCCTGCGCCAGGTCGTCGGCGAACAGGCGCGCCTCCGCCCGCTGCAGCTCGGTGGCCTCCCGCCTGGGATTGGATACCGGGACCCGGTCTCCTTTCTGCCACAGCCAGATCGGTTGCCTGCGGTTCAGATCATCGATCAACGCGATCGCGTCGGCCGGGTGCTCGGACTCCGCCAGCGCGTAAAACAAGCCTTCGGACGCCTCAAAGTCGTCCGGCTCGCGGGCCAGAACCTGCCGGTAAAGCTTCGCGGCGCGTTCCGGCTGCCGCAACCTCAGGTACGCGTCCGCCACCGGTAACAGCACGTAGTCCGGTACCGCCACCCGTGCCGCCAGCAGGGTCTCGTACTCGGCGACGGCCTGCCGCATGCGCACACGCCAGCGCAGCGCAACGATGCGGTCGAGACGGGCCCGCAGCAACGGGCCCGCGGGTGCCCGTTCCGGCGCCGGCGCACCGCTCTTGAGCTGGGCGATCAAGTTGTCGAGCTCGGCGATGGCACTGTCGATGTCGTCGAAGCGCTTCGCCGGCGAAGCCGGTTCCAGGGTGCCGAAGCGCACCAGTTGCGCAGCTTCGCTGCCCCGCAGGCGCTGCAGGTCCGCTTCGCCGACGGCATCCGGATGCTGCTCCGCCAACCGCAGGGCTTCGTGCGGCGCGCCCACTGCCTCGATGGCCGCCACCCGCTCGCCAACCACCGCGTCGAGCTGCGGTTGCAGAGCCATGGCACGCTCGCTGTCGCGCAGGGCGGCCATGGTGTTGCCGGCGCGCCGATCGGCATAGCTCGCCGCCGTCAGCAGGATGGCGCGCGCACGATCGGACCAGCGCGCGTCGCGCAGCACCTGGTCGGCCCGGGCCGCAGCAGCCTCGCCGCGCCCGTTGTCGGCCAGCGTACGGATCGCTGCGGCGGCGAAGCGCTCGTCGTCGGGAAAGCGCTTGGCGCCCAGTTCGTCCAGCCGCAGCGCTTCCGTCCGGCGACCGCTGCGAACATAAGCCGCGGCCGCCGCCAGCAGCACATCGGCCGGCTGCTGCGACGCCGCCGCCGTCTCCTCGAACAAGGCCAGGGCATAGGCGTCGTTGCCGCTGTGGAACAGATTGAGCCAGCCGGGTTGAATCACCACCGTCGGCACCGGCCTGCCTGCGTGCGCCACGGACTTGGGCGAAACCACAGATGCTGCCACGACGGGCGGCTCCGCCGCGCCGGCATCAGGCACCACGGTGAGACCCAGCAGCACAGCCAGGCCCAATGCTCCGCACCAAGGCCCGGGATCGCCGATCCGACCATTCTTCACAACATCCCCTGAGTCATCCATCGGCATCGCCGACGGCTTTAGTCTTAGTAAGCGCTCATTTTAGCGGCGTGCAAACCGCCGGGGTTGTCACATGGTAGTAACAACAACGACATACCGATTCCGCCCGCTGGATTGATTATCGTCAGATATATCTTATGATATGTCTTACGACTTACCGAGGAGCCCATTATGCACCGCTATCACCACCATCATCACCACGACCACGATTGCCGCGACGAGGGCTATCACTTCATGGGGCGCCACCGCCACGGCGCGCGCGGCTTCGGCCGGTTCATGGGAGACGGCTTCGGCAGCCAGGATTTTCGCACCGGCCGCAAGCTGGCTTCCGGCGATCTGCAACTGCTGGTGCTGGCCCTGCTGGCGGAGAAACCGCGCCACGGCTACGAGATCATCAAAGCCCTGGAAGAGCGTTCCTCTGGCTTCTATGCACCCTCCCCCGGCATGGTCTACCCGGCGCTGACTTACCTGGAGGAAATCGGCCACGCCACGGTGGTCGTCGAGGGCGCCAAGAAGTGCTACCACATCACCGACGAAGGGCGCGCCTACCTGGCACAACACCGCGCCGCGGTCGATGCGATCCTGAGCCAGCTGGAACAGATCGGGCGCAAGATGGAACACGTCCGCCGCGTCTTTTCCGGCGAGCAGGCCGCGGCTGACGACGAGGAGTCCGAGTCGTCCGGCTTCGGCCTGGGCGGTTACAAGGGGGTGTGGCTGGCCCGGCGCGAGCTGAAGGCCGCCCTGCACGACAAGAAGTTCAGCGGCCCGGACGAGCTCAAGCGCGTCGCCGAGATCCTGCGGCGGGCGGCCCAGGAGATCCGCCGCAAATGAAGACCAGGAATACGCAATCCCATCGCTACCGCGTCACCATCGAGCACCTGTACACGCCCCGCCCTGCCGACGGGCTGGACCCGCTACTAGGGCCTGTTGACCATTACTTTGGCACTGCGACGGGGTCTATTTTCGCGCAGTGCAAGGAACGAGCGACGCGGTGTACTGGAAGTACATAAGGAGTGAGAGACGTGGCAATGCGCGAAAATAGCCCCC